>JBLFWS010000059.1:0-17862 GCA_047611865.1 Chlamydiales bacterium | reverse complement strand
TGGAGCATCTTCATTACTTTGTGCAATGGAAAGATTATGAAAGCTAAAGAATACGACAAGAAACAATTTAAAAGATCGATAAAGCATAGAAGACCCGTAAAATAGAGGATGCAAAATATTATATTTTTGGGGTTTGTAAAATTGCAAGCAGAGAATCCTCAAATAGACAGGATGAGTAGTCATAGAATAAAATTTTAACTGCATTGAATTCCAAGTCCATATTTTTGTGAGTACTTGTTTCTTACGGCTTTTTAACGAAGAATAATTTATTCAATAGCTGCTTATAGGTGCACGGAAGTTTTACCCGTGACGAGTTTGATGGGATTTGATAAAATCCCGCTTCTTGACTAAATATGAAAGGTCTTTTTGGTAGGTTAAAATGGATAGTGTGTTTGCAATAAGTTGGCCAGCTTTAGGTTTTGCCATATTAGTGGGTGTTGTGGTCTTGATTACCGTAAGGCGATGGCAACAGAAATTTATTCTTCCAAGGCTAAATTTTTCTAACCTGTCGGTTTTACGAAAGGGGAGTAAAACTTTTAGGCAGCGTCTTATACCTATTTTGCCTTTATTAAAAGCAGCAGCATTTTCTTTTTTTCTCTTAGCTTTCGCTGACCCCCATCTTCTAGTGGCTAGCAGGAGTGAGCAGAGTCATTCCGAAGATAAAAATGCTTCTGATGAGGAAAAAATAGAAGAGGTAGAGGTCCCTACCAAGGGAATCGCGATATATTTAGTCCTAGACCAATCTTCATCGATGGGACAAAAAGTTAGAGTGGAATTGTCAGGTGGTAGAGTTGTGAAAATGACTCGTCTGGACTACCTTAAACAAGTTAGTCGAGATTTTATCCAGGGTAGTGATGGATCGAGCCTTGATGGGAGGAAGAATGATATGCTTGGCCTAGTAGGCTTTGCTCGTGTCGCTCAGGTCCTCTGTCCACTTACATTACAGCACGATTATCTTATGGAAAAACTATCAAAATTGAATATCTATAGCGATGAGAGTGAAAATGGCACTGCTATTGGTTATGCGATCTTTAAAACAGCAAATTTGATTGCCGCGACTGAGCATTATGCCAAGGATCTCATCAAGGAAGGGAAACCGTCTTACGAAATTGAAAATACCGTCATCGTTATTGTTACAGACGGGATCCAAGAAACAAACCCTCTTGACCGTTCTCATCGATACCGTGCCATGAGTATTCCCGATGCAGCGCGTTACGCTGAAGAAAAGGGTGTGCGTCTTTACGTGGTGAATATTGAACCAATGATCAGGCAAAAAGAATATTCTCGTGAGCGCGAAGAACTTGAATATGCAGCTTCTATAACAGGGGGACGTTTTTTTGTGGCTGATCATAATAGCAGCTTACAGCAGATTTATCAGGATATTGATCGTTTGGAGAAAAGTGAGCTTCCACAGGGGAAAAAGGTTCAGGCTGTAGTAGAGGAGATTGTTTTGGAAAGAGAGGATTCAGAAAATTGGCAACGAGTGTCTTTTTATCCTTTTCTGATTGGAATGGGCATGTTTTGTTTCTTCACAGCGCTGATCTTGGATAGTACTTATCTAAGGAGGGTCCCTTGAATCGAGATATTGTTTTTGATTTTCCAAATGGCAGCTTTCTTCTTATAGGTATTTTGGTTCTTTTAGGGGCTTTTTGGAGTTATAGCCGATATCGTCAGCAAGTGTTAGAAAATTTTGCTGATGCACAACTATTGAGTCAGCTACTTGTACCGAGATCTCGTCTGTTTCAGGTCCTAAGAGAGGGCGCTTTTTGTATCGTATGGTTGGGTGTGACCATTGCAGTGATGCAGCCAAAAGGTAATCCTCATTATGCAGGGGGAGACTCCAGGGAGGGTTTTTCAGAAGATGTGGTTGGGGAGAAGTTTCTTGAGGGGGAAAAAGAGGGTGAGATGATTAAGCCTAGACGAAGGGCTCATGAGGTTATAGTCCTTTTAGACTCTTCCGCCTCGATGTCAGTGGGTGACACGCCCCTTGGTCAGTCTCGTTTGGAATACGGAAAAGATATTATTGATGATGTCATCAGTTTATTGGATGGACAAAACGTTTCTCTTTACGCTTTTACCTCTGAGTTGTCTAAAATTGTGCCAGGAACACCTGACTATTTATATACCCGTCTTCTATTGAAAGATATCGAGATCAATACGGGGGATGTTGCAGGCACGGACCTTGTGGAAGTTTTAGATGCTGTGCGGAAAGAACACTTCAGTTCAAGAAGTAATTCTTTAAAGACTCTCATTCTATTGACAGACGGGGGGGACACTCGCTTGGAGCGTCTTAAAGGGGGAGACCGTGAGGAAGAAGTGAGGACAATTTTAAGCCGTCTTGTAGATGCCCGAGAGCACAACTTAAGAGTGTTTTGTATAGGATTGGGATCTCCCGGAGGGCAGGAAATTCCTGGGGTGATATTTGGGGGGAAACCCGTGGTGTCCTCTCTCGATGAAGATATACTCGTTCAGCTCAGTGAAAAGGGAAGAGGTCGTTATTATTCAGCAAACACGTATTCTTCTCTGAACATAGCGGAAGACATAATTAAATTTATTTCTAGAGATGAACCTTTTGTAGAAGGGAAAATGGAGAAAGGAAATCTTGCCAAAGTGGAACGTACCCTTGAAAAAGATAGAGAAGGGGAGTTGTTATACGATCTCTATTTTCAATATCCCCTGGGCATCGCTATTTTCTTTTTTATTACGGCATTTCTTATTCCCCAAAATAAAGCTAAAGGAATCCATCAGAGATGAAGATTTGGGAAGTTTTTTTAATTGTCGTACTATGGGGATCGGCTCTTCATGGAGAGAGTTATGAGGAGCGAGTCTTGCTTGCTGAGAGATATTTCCTTGGAAAAGAATTCACCAAGGCTCTGGAAGTTTATCAGGGGGTATTGGAAGAAACATTGACTCCTTCAGAGAGATCGGTAGTAAATTATAATTTAGGCTCGATATATCTGGAGCAGAGAAATTGGGATGAAGCTCATCGATGTTTTCAAGCAGTCTCTATTGAGGAGGATTCCTCACCTCTATTGTTGCTAGGTTTTTTCTCAAACATGACTTTGTTGTATATTCGTCAGGCTGATGAATTGTTTCATACACTTGATGAAGAAGAGCCCTCCTTTAAAGAGCAGCTTCAGAGTGTGACTGTAAAGGTATCTGAGGGTTTGAAATCCCTCGAAGATGCTATGGAAATTGACAATCAGCTAGCTCTTGTTGAGGGGCGAGAGGCTGGAGAGGTTTCCGATGATCTGCTTAAAATGAAAAGAGTACTAAAGAAACTGAGGGCAGCACTGGTTCAGAGGAAGCACGACTTTGATCTAGCAAATATGAATTTTGACCAGGGAATAGATGTTTTAAGAGGGCATAGCAGGAAGGGATCAGAGCGCTTGGAAGCTCTTGGAATATCATCCATCGACCGGGACTTAAAAATGCGTTTAATGGACTACCTGGTTTTTGAGGGAGGTGAGCATGATGCTATCTGGTCTGCGGTACGAGGAAAGTTTAAGCAAAGAGATCCTGAAGAGCAGGAGCTTCATCAAGGTTTGGAAGACCTTTTTGTGGAGGCAGAGAGTAAAAATGCTGTAGCTATGGATCTTTTAAGGGAAGGCCGTCTATGGGAAGGAAGGAACGGGCTTCTACACACAGAACAGATTCTTTATATGTTAGATAAGGAATTTTCGCCTGTAAGTTTTATGGGAAGAATTATAGAGGAACGGGTTATTGTTTTCCGTAAATTAGAAGAAATTGAGGGCAAAGCGCATAAAAGATGCTTGCTAGATGAGAATGAAATACATCGCTCCTTCATATTGTCTGTGGGTAAGTCTTTGAGTCAGGAACTAGGGAAAAATGGGGTGGACGTTGATTCCAAGATATCCCGTAAGTTATTGGATAGTTTACTTACAGAAATTACGGAGAATGGGGAAACGATTGAACAAGTTCTACGGCAAGAGGTCTTTTTTACTCAAATTTTTGAGAAAGAGGAAGAAACTTTGCTTGCTCTGTATGACCGTTGCAAGAGGGATTTAGATAGAGAGGTACCGGGATTTTTGGCTGAGATCATGTGGAGTCTTGAGTTTTTGAAAGAAAAATTTCATGAGCATTTTGCGCTTGAAGAAGATGTGGGCAGAAAAGAGCTAATAAAAGAAGTATTATCAGCGCTATCTTTTCAGAAGACTTCTGATGAAGTGAATCAGCTGATAATCATCAAAGCGGCGATAGACGAAGCAATGCTTAAATGGTCTCCTAAGATTCTCCTGTTTAAAAAAATTGAAAGTTTGTTCTTTGAGTATTCGAAGGCTTTGGAATCTATGGAGTCCATAAACTTCGAAAAGCTGAGAAAAGATATTAAATATGTGATGATTCTTGTCGCAGAGATTCGAGAGATAGAAACGGATTCTTTGACGAAGTTAGAAAATGACCTGTCCTACCTACTTCAAAGCACAGAGTGGTCTCAGAGAGTCTTTGAAAAAGGAAATGCTCTCAGCTCTCGTTTATTTTTTGAAGATGCGGTTCATTGGCTTAAACGTGCAATGGGACATTCGCAGAATGAAGAGCTAACGGCGGCAAAAGTTTTAAAAATAGCATTGGAAGAACAGGGCGTGGCGAAAAGAGAGAATGATGCTGTCGCTGCTCTAAACGAAAGTGTTGGCCATGAATTAATGATGATGACTCGTCAAGTACAAGAAACCGTTTTGGGCGACGCTTCGGAATTTCTTAACTTATTATCAGAGATAGCTGAAGAAAAAAAAGCCTTGATACCTCTGGAAGAGATTCAAAAAGATTTCGATCTTGGGTTAGAAAATGCGGAAAATGCCAGGAAAATTTTAGTGGCAAGTGTTCCACATAGAGCAGAGGCTTCGAAGTTTCAAGATCAGGCAAAGCTCCACTGGGAAGAAGCGTTGAAAAAACTTCAAAAGCAAGAAGGTCAGCCAGACAAGAGTGATGAACAGAGTGAGAAAGAAGAGCAAGACGATAGCATAGGGCATAGCGAGAAGAAAAATGAAAATAAGCAGGTATCAACGGTTTCGAGCAAAACAATTTCTCAAGATGTATTACAGCTTTTACAGGAAATGCAAAGGGACGATAAGCTACGGAAGCCACGAAAAATGCTACCAAAGCGGGGGTTGAGACCATGGTAAAGAAGAGCTATTTATTTATAGTCTTCTTCGTGTGGACTTTTTTATTTAATCATCTTATTGGAGTAGACAACAGTATCTCAGTGGCCGTTAAAAGTGAGACAGCCTCTGAAAATACGCCTGTTGAGTGTCTTGTTACGATTATTCGAGATGAAGGGAAAGATATAGATGAGTCTAGCTTTATAATGGCTGATGAGAAGCTAGATGTTGAGTTTATCGGAGACAGCTATCAATCTTCTGTAACCATTATTAATGGGCTGCGCACCGAGAAGAGAATCGTCATCTCAAACTATCGTTTTCAAATAGAAGGAAAAGCTAAAGGGACATATAAGCTTCCATCCATTCAAGTGAGTGTTGGAGGAAAGCAGCTTTCTTCTCATCCAAATATTTATTATATTGAAGGGGGAGTGTCCTCAAATCATTTTCTTCTTGAAGCCTTCGTTAATGGGGGAGATGAGGTTTATCCTGGTCAGAAGCTTGAGCTGGGATACAGGATATATAATATTAAGGAGATTGATCTTACAGCACAGGATTTGCCTTTACTCGAAGCTCAAGGTTTCAAAAGAATTGGCGAAAAAAATGGAATTACTTATCGCTCTGGGCAGTATACTGTTCAGGAGTGGAAGCAAGTAGTCGAAGCTGCAAGTCCAGGAACAGTGTCCTTTGGACCCTCTCTCATTGAGGGCTTCGCATATGAAGTGGATTTTTTTGGTAGGAAAACCTACGTAAAACCTCGGCTAAGAGCCGAAGCCAATGGGCTTAGAGTTGAAGTCTTAGCTTTCCCTGAAGAAAACCGTCCGGAGAATTTTAGTGGTATGCTTGGAGATTATTCTCTTGATGTGAGCCTATTATCAAAGGCAGAAGCTCGAGTTGGGGATAAGCTGGAGCTAAAGGTGGTAATATCTGGGGAAGGAGAGTTTTCTACAATAAAGCTTCTAAATTTTTCTTCCTTTTCTGGATTTGCTGAGGATTTTCGTTTTGGAGATTTACCGCCCGCAGGTCAAGAAGTAAATTCCTCACTCATTTATCACCAGGAACTTCGTCCTCTTTCTTCTAGTGTTACGTCAATTCCTCCATTGGAACTTGCTTGTTTTAATCCGATTACAAGGCAGTACTATAGCTTGCGTAGTAAGCCTATTCCGATCAGGGTTCTAGCCTCTGAAATGCCAAAGGAGGTGTTGTCCCAAGAAATTCAAAGTCAGAAGGAAGATAGAGCGGAGGTTTCTGAAGGAGCGCTTAGCGAAAAACTTACTTGGCGATCAGCTTATGAGGAACTCGATGCAATTGAAATTTTTGGGAATTATCGATTGGCTGTAGAAGATTTTGAGCCTGAAAGAGAATGGCCGCTTGTCTTTATTATATTTGCCGGAATAGGGACTCTCTTTTTACAAACTGGGACGCTTCGTTATATGCAAAAGAAGCGTGAGACGCCCAAAAAGGAAACCTCAGGGGATATTTTTAAAAGAGCAAGTAAGATGCGGGGTGAGGAGAAGGAGTTTTTCTCGGTTTTACAGCAGGCTATGATATTGAAACTTTTTGAGCGTGGATTTCTTGCAGAAGATTTACATTCCATTAATGACTTACCATCTGATGGAGTTTGTGGCCAAGTGCGTGGATTTTTTCTTGCTTTGGAAGAACGGAGGTTTTCGGGGATAATGGATGTCAAAAAGATAGAGGTGATAAGAGAAGCCAAGAAAATATTTACTTTGATCGGGAAAGGGAGTAGATAAAAATGAAAAGTTCTTTTTGGATAATGTTGCTAATTTGTTTCATTTCAACCTCTCTGCATGCCTCTTATGAGGATTCTCTTGCAGTGGCATATGCCAGCTATCTTAAGGGAGAAAAATCTAAGACCGTTGCAGAAAGAAGAGAATCTTTTAATGACTCTCTTGCGCTTTACTCTGATTTGGAGAGCGCGATACCATCTCCTGACGGGCGACTTTATCTGAATATCGGGAATTGTTTTTTTCAGTTAGAAGAATATGGCTGGGCGATTTACTACTATAATATGGCCATTAATTTGATGCCGAGGGAAGCGAGGATCAGAAAAAATCTAGAGATTGCCCAACAGAAGGCGGGCTTGAAGGTGGAGGATAAAACGGCCTTTTTTTCTTCTCAAGTATCTATAAAAGAGAAGGAGAGTCTTTTTAAGACCTCATTTCTGATCTGGGTAATTTTGATGTCATTGTTTATATGGAAACGCTCAAGAAATGTACAGAGAATTGCTTTTGCAATAGGAGGCATTGTCACAATTTGGGGGCTGACATTGGCTTATTCTTATGCATTTCCTGAAGTGAAAGGAGTTTTTGTACGCCCAGCAAAATTACATAGAGATGCTGGAGAACAGTATGCCTTGGTAAAAGAAGAGCTTCTTCCCCAGGGTGAAAAAGTGCATGTGATCGATGTGATGACAGATGGGAAGTGGTTAAAGGTATCCACTTCGGATGGCACCATGGGTTTTGTTTCCCATAGCGCCATTCGGATAATGTGATGATCCGTCAACTCTTTTATGCAATCCGCTCTCTTCTTCTTCTACAGTGTTTTGGGAAGAGGTGAGTTTTAAGTAGCTGGATCTTGTGGCGGACTTTTTCTGGTATCCCAGAAAATTGTCTTTCTGTCATGCTAATGAGTTTTCCAGAAGTGAACAGTGCAAAAATTTGCTCATTTGTTAAAGCGGCAATATGATCGGGCTGTAGAGCCTTGATTTGTTGCTGCGTCATAACTTTGATATGATCTAATGTCATTGCACACATTTGGATGGGTCTCATTACATGAATCTGCTGCGGTGTTATGTTTTTAAATTGTTCTTCACTCATCATTTTGAGTATCTGCGGGGGCATATTATGAATATTTTGAACTGGGATTTTCTGAATGTCCTCGGAAGAGACTTTTTGGATGAGCTTCTTGGAAAGAACCCAGGATCTTCGCATCATGAGTTCTAATATTTGCTTCGATGTCAGTTTCTCACTGCCCACTGTGGCAATTTCTTGTAGCTGTTCCAAAGGCATCTGCCTAAAGAACCGTGGTGGGATTTTCTGAATTTGTTTTGTGTTAAATTTACTAAAGCGTTTTAGGATCGATGTGGCAAAAAAAGGCTGCGGGTTTTTCAGTATAGTGAGAGCGACGCGTAGAGACTTTCTAGCTGTCGCCATTCCTGTACTGTGGTTTTTGTGAAAATGGGTTGTCACGCGTTGACCAAGCTTTCCCTTTTGAGAAGAGGAAGCTGGTTTTTTCCATATTTTGAGTTGCTGAGTTAGTACAGGGTCATTTTTTTTGGTTGCAGCATTTTTTTGTGGGTGTGGAATTAAAAACTGAGTAACGAAGTTAATAGTTTCTGCCATTAGCCTAGCAGCGTTCAGTTCGACTCCATATGGTCGACCCGTATTAACTTTATCATTTTTCATAATTCGGGAAGTCATAAAGACCACCATTAATTAGTTAATTGACTATCCTTTTATTTCTATACTATTTTTTTTTGATGTCAAGAAATGAAGTCGTTTTTTTTGAAAAAAAAATTGGCATGAAAATTAATACTAGCTAAAATGCATTTTGAATATCAGGAAATGATCTACTTTATATTGATATTATGACCGCAGCTTTTCTTGAATATGGTCTTGTAGAATGTATGCAACAAACTCTTCGGCATTATTGATGTTGAGACGTCTTAAGTCTCTAATTTCAGATATGCCTAGCTTGTCCGAAAGATCCCTAGGGTCTTTGATAGCAATGTCTTTGTATCGCTGAAGTTGAATGAACCCCCAGTCTCCAAGCTTGGTAAATACATCTAATCCATCTCTATTTGAATCAATGTGTGATACGCGGTTTTGGAGCATCCTAATTGTGGATAATTCTCCTTGACAAGTTCTTAATAAATCGCTTCTCTCATGAGTATCAAGCAATTCCGAAATCAACTTATGAACAATTTTTTGGTCATTTTTGGGTAAGTTGTCTATTCTCAAAATTTCTATGAAACTGAGAAAATCGCATTTAATCTTTTGCAGGGTGTCGGAGAGAATATTTAATTCATTGTCATCGAAGGTTTTGGGATCTCTAAATTCAAGGTTTTGTTCGTTATTTGATGAATAAGCTGGAATGTCTATCGTCAATGAATTAAGGGTGGCAACATGTTGAGGAGCAATTATATGAGGCTGAAACTTACTGATTTCACTATAGCGTTTACCGATGCGGCCTTTGATTAAGCTTTTAAGCTGTTCTGCATTGAATATGCGATGATTGTGGAAAAGAAGCAATTCATGAGAAGCTTCGGGAGAAAGAATGCGAAGTTGTTGAGGAAGAAAACTGGAGACTTGCTGAGGCGTCATTACCTTGATTAGAATGGGGCTAAGTTGTGAACATTTATGAGCACTCCAGCTTTGTATTTCTTCAGGTTTATAAATCCGTATTTCAACAGTTCGCAGATTGTGTATAAGGTCTTCAACTGTGGATAATTGATCTTGGTAATATCTTAATAAAGAATCATAGGGTTGCCCCTTAAGGATTTTCGCAATGGATTTATGAACAAATTCTCTATACTTTTTAGAAATATCATTAGCTTTAAGTAAACTAAGAATGTTTTTTATTTCCATTTGAATTTGTTCTAGATCTTGAAAGACCGTCTGGATTTCAACATTCGTAAACGAACTTGCTTCTTTAGTTCTGATAGCTTCTGCAATAACAATAATGTTTTCGTTAATACTGCTAGATCGATCAGTTATTCCATGGTTTTTGAATTGAGCTAAGAATTGGAAATAACTTTGAAAAGGAAGGGCTTGTTGCTGCTCTTCTGAAAGTTCCAAGTATTGATTAGTGAGGATGAGTGCTTCCACATGTTCTATACTGAGAGTTGAGAAATTATCGTCAGAGAGAGCACGTAATTTTTCTGGTGCTAGACTAACAAGTACTTCCGGAGGAATTGTTTTGATTTGTTGTTCCGAAAGGTAGGTGATTTGTTTTTCAGAAAAAGCCTGTAAGATCTCACGAGTAAATTTCTTTATAGTGGTTAATTCTATGTATCGAATATGGGGTGGGGGGATAGCTGATATTACCTCTTTTGGGATAGCTTCTAATGAGTCTTTATTTAGACAGGTGGATTTCCAACTCTGGAAAAAGCTAAGTATTTGTTTTTTTGACATCGAAGCGATATGGCGGGGTGTTATGCGACGAATTTGCCTTGGAGTAAGAACTTTAAAGAAAAGGGGAGAAAGTTTTGAAATGATGTCTTCATCCAGAGATTCGAAGATAGACTGATTAAGGTTGGGGACCTGATTAAAAGGGACGTCCTCAAGATTGGAGAGTAGAAGGGTTTTAGCTCCTTTTCTGCCAATCTCTGAATAGCCCATTTCCTCCAGGATTTTTTGGGAAGAGCTATTGCTCTTTTTCATGCATTCAAGAACTCTCCTTGGAACCCTAATGCCACCTCTCATAGCAGCCATTCTTGCTGCAGCATTTGTTCGTCTCTGAGGAGGGACCATTAGAACTACGATGTCGTCTTGATAAGGGTTGTCTAAATGGGTAAGGGAAGAAAAAGATCTTGATTCTTTGATGGGTCTTGGAAACTTTGAAGGAGAGGGACGTGAAGGAAGAAGCTCGGATGGCTTCAAGGAGAGGCAGGGATTATGGGCTGAGGAAGATAAATCAGGAGGAGGGGGTCCAGGCTCGTGACTAGTATTTCCCCGCTGAGGCGGTGGAGAATCTTGTATACCCGTATGCCACATCATGCTCTCCTTGTGGTGATATAATCTTTTGCAGTCGAAGCTTATCATATATATGTATTGGCGCCAATACGAATAATAATTATAAAACTCAGTTGTAAGAAAGGGGGTATATAAGGATGAGATAATGGGAACAATCTACCTTATATAGGGACTTATAGTAATACTTTTAAGACATATCAAAATTTCAATTTTTGAAGTCGTTTCGGTATATATTTTTCTCAGGATATGGGGCGTTGTTGCATAAAACATGCGTCTACAAGAGGCTTATGATTAAAATTTTACCACCGAGATCACAGAGGGCACAGAGAAAATAAAACATCACAGATCAGTTGATAGTATATTCTGAGAGACTTTATGCATTTTTCGATCTCTCTGTGTTCTCGGTGCTCTCTGTGGTTAAATAAATGATTGTAAACGTATTAAATTATGCAACAACGCCGGATATGGGGATAGGGTAGCGATGCTTTGGTGTGGAAGGGAGGTTGTAACGTTTGCAGCTAAATTACCAGAGAGGCCCTAGGGTTTGCCTGGCTTTTTTTCTTACTGTAAAACGGTGCTTGCAACGTTTACAGCATAATTCATTTTGTTCAAACCCATTGTAACTGACGGACTTTGTTCGATCTTCTAAGATATATCCACATTCGGGACATTTATGGTAATGATGAACAATATCCCACGTCCAGTTCCGGCTCCAATCTTGGTCGCTGGTCATTTTTCCTTCACATTTACATTGGTGCCGAATAAAAAGGACCAAAGGGTTGCGAGGTTGCCTTTCGCCTTGTGACTGGGAATGTGTTGTTTTTCTCCCCAACCGTTACGTTCATGCATTTCGCAGCCAATGATGCCTTTATTTGGCTCTACTTGATTTTTAAATAGAGGTTCATCGGGTGGGCAATCTTTGTATGAGTTATACCACATCTGTCTACCCTTTTTTTTAACCTTGATTGAACGTTATAGTTTTTCAGGATAATTTTCAAACATATCTTGGGGAGAGTGTGTGAGTTAGGAAAAGAGGACAATGTTATTCTTTAGGGATAGCGGATTGCGTAAACTTTCTATAATCAAGGAGCTAGATAGAAGGATTAGATGGACAAATCGGGTGAATTTTGTTACTATTCAAAGAAAATTTAAATCTTGAACGCAAGAAATGAGGAATCCTTATATGGCCCGAGTTAGTACAAATGACTTTAAAGCAGGAATGAAAATTGAAGTAGATGGACATCCCTATGTAATCATCACGAACCAATTTGTAAAGCCTGGAAAGGGTCAGTCTTTTAACCGCACCAGACTTAAGCATCTTTTGGATGGCCGGGTGATAGAGAAGACTTTTAAGTCAGGAATCACAGTAGAAATTGCGGATGTTCTTGAAACCCAAATGAGAATGATTTACCGGGAACCTGAAGGGGTCGTATTTATGGATGAAACGACTCATGAACAGACAGTAGTAGCCAATGATAAAATACAAAATGTTGACCAATGGCTTCTTGAAGATTTAGTTTATGATTTGATTTTCTATAATGGCGAAGCTGTTGCAATAGAGCCACCAACTTTTATGGAAATGAAAATTGAGCAAACTGATCCTGGCGTTAAAGGTGATACTGCTTCAGGACGAGTATTGAAAGCAGCAGTCACGGAAAGTGGAGCTAAAGTTCAGGTGCCAATTTTCATTGATCAAGGCGAAATCATAAAGATTGATACCCGTACAGGGGAATACGTTTGTCGTGCAGCGAAATAGGATTAGTCTTGTCTTTTGAAAGCGGCAATTTTTTTGCCGTTTTTTTTGAATTTTGTTGGGTACTCTATAATGAATAATAAAATTGAATTGCTCAAAGATCGAGCGTTGATGCTTGCTTTGGCTAGAGGCTTTTTTGAAGAAAAGGGAGTTCTAGAAGTAGATTGCCCTTCTTTGAGCGCATGTCCATCAATAGATATACACATAGATCTCATCCCAGCTTTTTACGTAGGATCACAAAAACGATTTTTGCATTCTTCTCCTGAATACGGGATGAAAAGGCTGTTATCATTGGGTATTGGTGACTGTTACCAATTGTCCCACGTTTTTAGAGATGGCGAGTGTGGAGAACTTCACAATCCAGAATTTATGATGGCCGAATGGTATAGAGTGGGAACATCCTTCCAGGGGATGATCGAAGAGACAGTGGATTTCATTAGCCTTTTTTTAGGGCGTGTGTCTGTTAAGTTCATTTCTTATCGTGAAGCCTTGCGAGAGTATATTGCAGTGGATTATCTTACAGCGACTTGTGATGATCTTGTACTTTGTTTAGAGGAGAGGGGTTTTTCCATGAATTCGGACCTTTCTTTGGAAGATAAAGATTCTTTGTTGAATCTTTTGATGGGCCATTATGTAGAGCCTCATTTTGAAGGAGAAATCCTTTGGGTGCTTACTCACTATCCCGCTTCTCAAGCAGCGTTGGCAAATACTATCATGAAGGGAGATGAACAGGTTGCTGAACGTTTTGAAATTTACTTCAAGGGTGTTGAGCTTGCTAACGGTTACCATGAATTAACGGACGCTGTTGAGCAAAGAAAGCGATTCGAAGAAGCAAATGATAAAAGAGAGATAATGGGTAAGGTCCGTTTAGATAGCGATGGTCGTTTTCTTCAAGCATTGGAAGTGGGCTTGCCCGATAGTTGCGGAGTAGCTGTTGGCTTTGATCGACTAATGATGCTGCGGCATGATACACCCAGAATCGGAGATATCATGCCTTTTCCATGGGAAGAAGCTTAAGCTATGCTAAGTTTCTGGCTGAGCGTGGTATAACTACCGAATAGTATTTAGGTGACCCAACCTTGAACGATTGGAAAGCGTCGGCCAGTAGTAAATGATTTTTCGCTTACACGTAATCCTGGTGGACTTTGGCGGCGTTTGTATTCATTTAAGTGGATTTTTCTTACCAATTCATTAACGAGCGTTCTGTCTATTCCATGTTTAGAAGCGATTTCGTTGGGATCAAGGTGTTCTTCAACATATTCCTTAAGAACCATGTCTATGATGGCATAATCAGGAAGTGAGTCTGAGTCTTTTTGATTAGGTCGCAACTCTGCTGATGGGGGTTTTACAATAGTATTTTCTGGGATGATTTCTTTTTCCCGGTTTATCCAGCGGGCAAGGTCGTATACTTCACCTTTTGTGACATCACTGATAACAGAGAGGCCGCCACACATATCTCCATAAAGCGTGGAATAACCCATTGCAAGTTCACTTTTATTTCCAGTACTTAGTAGGATGTATCCGTGTTTATTAGATGTAGCCATCAGTATCATTCCACGTATTCTTGCTTGTAGATTTTCTTCGGTGGCATCAGATTTTTTATTTTCGAAATGAGGTTCGAGCAAGTTCAGGTAGGTTTGAAATACGGTTTCAATAGAGATTACTCTGTTTTCGGATCCCAAATTGAGAGCGAGGCTTTTTGCATCGCTAAGACTGGAATCAGAGGAGTACCTGGAAGGCATGCTAACACATAGTAGTTGATCTGCACCGAGGGCTTCTGCAGCGATGCAGGCCACAACGGCGGAGTCGATACCTCCGGACAATCCTAAGCAGGCTTTGGTGAAGCCTTGTTTCTTGAAGTAGTCTTTAACGCCAGTGACCAGTGCTTGGTAAAGACCCTCAATAGGGTTGTAGGTAAAAGGGGAGGGAGGCTCATTTGTGGAGGTGTCGATTAGGATGTGGTCAGCTTCGAAACCTTTGGCATGCTTGATCAATTTCCCCTGTGCGTCAACATAGATACTGTATCCATCAAAGATGATACTATCGTTGGCACCGGCTTGATTGCAAAGTACAACAGGACATTGAAGAGTTGTCGCGGCTTTTGAGCAAACGTTAAGACGAGTATCAAATTTACGCCTGCTAAATGGGGATGAGGAGATGTTTATAAGAAGATCTACATTAGCATCTTTCAATTCATTAATGGGGTCGAGGAGGTATGCAGAGGAATTGAGCAAACCTGAGTGTTGCCAGATGTCTTCGCAGATGCTAATTCCTACGCGTTTTCCACAAATATCCCAGGGGGATATTTCTTTCCCTGGTTCGAAATATCTTCGTTCATCGAAAATGTCATAAGTTGGGAGAAGTAGTTTATCCTGGAAGCCCAGTAGTTCACCATTTTGAATGATTGCTGCGGAGTTAAAAAGTTGTTTTTCTTTTGTTGAAGGATTTTCTCTAATGCAGCCAACAATAGCGGTGATGTTATGGCTAGCCTTCACAATGTGATTGAGTTGTTGCTGCATTGCTTCTAAAAAGTGGGGCAAAAGAAGAAAATCTTCAGGAGGGTAACCGCAGATACTGAGCTCTGGAAAAACGATGAGGTCAGCTCCTTCCGCTGTTGCTGCGGAGATAGAGCTGATGATCGATTCCGTATTGGCTTCTAAGTTACCAATAGTAGGGTTAAGCTGGGAAATATAAATATGCATTCTGAAAAGCCTGACCTATTCCTTGGGTTCGGCATTATGGAAAACGGCGTCTACATCGTCGAGATCTTCTAGCCAGTCTAAGAGCTTCATATTAGCTTGAAATGTTTGTTCGTCGCATTCGACCCAAATTTTTGGGAGCATCTCCAGGTTGGCTCCCTCACATTTGTAACCCTGCCCTTCTAGGGCTTCTTTGACAGAATAAAGGTCTGAGGGTTCTGTGATTACCATGAATAGTTCATCGGCAGGGTCGAAATCTTCAGCTCCTGCTTCACTGGCAGCAAGAAAGAGTTTGTCTTCGTTAACGTTTTCCTTGAGTATTTGAATGACACCTTTTCGATCGAAATTAAAAGAGACGGCTCCAGGAGTGGCGAGATTGCCTCCACATTTGTTGGTGGCAATTCGGAGGTCAGAGTTGGATCTATTTTTGTTGTCAGTCATCACATCAACTATGATTCCGACACCTCCGTGGCCATAGAGTTCGTAGGTGATTTCTGTGTAGTCGGCCTGGTCTGCACTGGTGGCTTTTTTGATATTTCTTTCGATGTTTTCTTTGGGTAGATTGGCAGCACGAGCTTTTTGAACTGCGAGGCGTAATTTGGCGTTGCTATCTTGATCGGGGCCGCCTTGTTTGACTGCTGAAATAATTTCTTTTGTAACACGGGAAAATTCTTTACCCTTTTTTGCGTCAGATCGGGCTTTTTTGTGCTTGATATTAGCCCACTTACTATGTCCTGCCATAATTGTTCCTTTTTCTTTTCTACTTATAAAAATCTTTCCATGAAGATACGGCCGAGGGGTTCTCCATTTTCTTTAATCCAGTGTGTTTGCCGGCCATATTCTTTAAAACCGAAGCGCTTGTAGAGGGAGATTGCTGGGTTGCCTTCGTAAACCTGAAGGTGGAGGAGCTCTACATTGAAGTGCTCTTTTGCGAGGTGCATCAGATTGTTCAGGATGACAGTACCAATTCCCTTACCACGGTAGCCGTCACCACAAATTATTCCGAATTCGCATTGGTGTGCGAGCTTTTTGTATGGCTGCAAATATAAAGTAGCCAAACCACAAGGTTGTCCGTCAAGTTCTGCAGTTAAGCTGCATTTGAATTTACTGAAGCCGATCCAGCGGGCAACAGCATCGTCAATTTCTCTTTCATCAGCCATAGGGAACCAGCGCAACACATCTGGTCCTTCTTGAAGCCACTCTTTTAGATATTTAGCATCACGTGGCTCTGTATAACGAATATCTATTTCATCGTTGATATCACCCATATTGCTTAACCAAATTCCTTTAAATAGGCATTTACAAATTGATCAAGGTCTCCATCCATTACGGCTTGAATATTACCTGATTCAAATTTAGTGCGTGTGTCTTTTACTAGCGTATAGGGTTGAAAGACATAGTTCCGGATTTGGCTTCCCCAGGCGATGTCCATTTTTACCCCGTTCATTTCTTTAAGAGAGTTTTCTCTTTCGGTGACTTCTTTCTCGTATAACTTGGAGCGCAATAGCTTGAAACATGTTTCTTTATTTTGGTGCTGGCTTCTTTGGTTTTGGCAGGATATCACGATGCCTGTTGGGATATGGGTAATTCGAACCGCAGAATCTGTTACGTTAACGTGCTGACCTCCGGCTCCTGACGAACGATAGGTATCTATACGAATATCATCGGGTTTGATTTCGATAATAATATCGTCGGTGATTTCAGGAGTAATATCAACAGATGCAAAGCTTGTGTGTCTTCGAGAATTACTATCGAAAGGGGATATGCGAATCAGGCGATGTACACCTTTTTCGGCTTTACTATAACCGTAGGCAAAGTCACCTGTAAATTTCATGGTGACGCTTTTAATGCCAGCGACTTCGCCATCGACAGTGTCAATGACTTCTACTCCCCATTTTCGTTTATTTGCCCACCTTTGGTACATGCGACTAAGCATTTCCGCCCAATCACAGGATTCTGTTCCACCGGCACCCGAATTAATGTTGAGATAACAGGATTTATTATCCAATTCTCCTGAAAGCATTTTGCGGATTTCAAGTTCGGATAGGCTAGACTCTATGTCTCCGAGTTCTTCGAGAAGTTCCTCAATTAATTCACCGTCAGTACTTTCATCAGTTTCAGGTAGTAAAGAGAGGACTGCAGAAAAGCGTTCTTTCAGTTCATGATAAGGAACAGTCCATGCTTTTAACAGGTTGCTCTCTTCAATGACTTTTTGGGCAGATACGTTATCGTTCCAGAAATTAGCTGCTTCCATAACGGTTTCTAATTCTGTAACTCGTTTTTCCTTAGTAGCGAGGTCAAAGATACCCCCACATGTGCTCTAGTCTCTGATGAATATTAGATAGACGTAATTGTGTTTCTTCATTGATGGCCATGGGATCCCTCAGAAAAGTAGCGTATCTTGGGTTTTACCTGAGTAGTGTACTTGTACAGAGGAAATATTGTCAAAGTATCAAGGGTTTTAATTCTTTGTTTATATTTTATTATCAGACGTTAATATGCCCATTTTTATCAACTTGCGATGGCTAATGATTTTCTTTTTCATTTACCGAAACTAACCCGAGTTGGGTATACCACCA
>JBLFWS010000058.1:0-18330 GCA_047611865.1 Chlamydiales bacterium | reverse complement strand
TTTTAGAAGATCGGGCATGACTCAGTTACATAATCACAAATTCCTTCGCTTCTCTTAAGTCATCCGAGATTTTGGTCAGACAGCCTATAGGCTTAGGAAAAAGTGTTACCTTGAATTGAACCATGCCTGATTTTGAATTGTACTCGGCTCTCCATACTTAGATAAGTAGGTGAGCCGAGTACAATTTAAAAGCACTGAAAAAAGGCTCCGAAAGCTGCGTTCCGTAATTTTAATACACGACCTGGAGCTTTGTCAAAATTTTTGGTGTGTCACCATCGACCTTGGTATATAAATTGCATAGGAGAAAGTAAGAGTTTTGCCTACAGTTTCAGAAAAAAATAAATAAAGAGAGCACAGCGATGAAGACAAATTGGGATTATACAAAGCTTGCGATGAGCTATTTAAAGCGACCTCAATATGCAGAAACAGCTATCGATCAACTTATTGAGCTAGTAGGCACTACAGAGGGGGCACGGGTCTGTGATGTAGGTGCGGGTGTTGGGCACCTTACGATCCCCTTGCTCAAAAAGAATTTCTATGTTGATGCCGTCGAACCCAATGATGAGATGAGGAGGTTGGGAATCGAGCAAACGTCTAGTTATAGTACTGTAAACTGGTCTGCTGGTAGTGGGGAAGAGACTGGCAAAAACTCAAAGAACTATGATCTAGTGACCTTTGGTTCATCTTTTAATGTAACAGATCGGGAAAAAGCTTTAAAAGAGACTGCCAGGATTCTTAAAAGGAAGGGGTGGTTTGCCTGTATGTGGAATCACCGTGACTTAAAGGATCCCATTCAAGCTAGCATTGAAAAAATTATCTCCAAGCATTTACGAGATTATCATTATGGAGTTCGTCGGGAAGATCAAAGTGATATAATCAAAAAAATGGGTCTTTTTGAAGAAGCTGTCAAAATGGAAGGAATGGTGATCCACTTTCAGTCAGTGGCTGATTGTCTGGAAGCATGGTGTTCTCATGCAACATTAGAGCGTCAGGCAGGAGGGAAATTTAATGCAATCATTGGGGATATAAAGGAAATGCTTTACCGGGAATGCTCAGAGGATCTATCAATACCTTATACTACAAGGATATGGGCAGCAAAAATTAAGAAGTGAGGAGTCTTGGATATTTGATCATTTAGAAATTAGGGAATCTTCAATTCAAAGTACAATAAAAATCGAAAAGAAGGAAACGAGTTAATGGAAGGGTCTAGTCATTCGTTCAAGCCTTTAAACGATATAGATCCATACAATATTAAGAAAGTGCTATCCATTGTTCATTATGGACGAGCCGGGAGTTATTTTTTTGCCAGCCTCTTAGACAATCATCCTGAGGTGATAACTTTCCCCAGTGGCATGATTATGTCGTACTCATCGTTCTTTGAGGAAGTGAAGGGTAAGCCTGCGAATTTTGTCATCGATGAATTCTTTAAAGTCTATAGGGGCCTCTTTGACCCCGAGCATTTGGAATCACACTTTTCACTACATAAGATGGGGGAAAATCAAGATGAAATTCTGACTATTGATCGGAATCATTTTCGCGATGCTTTGATTCATTTTCTTTCGTATAGAATTCAGTCTTTTCATTTAGAGGGAGTTCCCTGTGATTTGTTTTTCAGGGCTATCCACCTGGCTTTCGCCGAATGTATAGGACAACGTTTAGAGACGAGAAACCCAGTTATTGCTTTCTCCCAGCATATACCGGCAGCGTATTTTGGGAAATTTATGGTGGGTCATTTCGAGGAGATACAGTTTATACACATGGTAAGAAACCCAATCCAGGGCTGGACAAGTTGGTACGCGGTAACGAGTAAAGAGGAAAAAGGTTGTCATGACGCATTTTATAGAATGCTTTCTAAAAGTTGTGAGTTCGGGGGGCCAATCTTTGCCCCTTGCAGTGCGACCTCACGGGCCATTAGGCTTGAAGATTTAAAGCTTAAACCAAAAGAGGTTATGGAAGCTTTGATTCAATGGATGAAGATTTCATGGCATGACAATCTTCTGGAAAGTACTTTTGGTGGGAAACTGTGGAACTTCACATCAACGGATAAAATCGTCAGTGGCTTTGACAAATCTATCATTTCCCGTAAGCATAAAGAGCATTTAACTTGGTACGACAAGATACGCTTGAAAACCATTTTGTACCATGCCTATAAGGCGTGGGGCTATCCTATAAAGGATATCTATGGAACAAATCTAATGAAACGATTGGTTGCTAGATCGACAGTGTTTTTGCCTTTCCGGATGCAGAGAAAAGTTTGGCTGAAAAAATTGAAAGACATTTTGGCAAGACCTAGAGGGACAAAATCTAATCGTAAGGAGAAAAGCCTCAATCAGAAGTTTCGAATTGCTCGGAGAATATTTTATTATTTTCTCGAGGATCACTCTAAATGTAGTGACTATGTAAAAAAGAATCTCTCTAAACCTAGAGTCCCTCAAAATAATTATGTTCAGCTCCTTTACGATCCCAGTAAGAAATAATTTTTCTACGGTAATGTCTGACATCTCGATTTATTTAAATTAGATAGTTCAGAAAATCATTCTCTCTTTAATCCGATAGATTTTAAATAACTGTCTAAATTGACGTCATTGCTTCTTCATTAACAGCGATATATTGCAAGGTTTATGCGAATGGCATAAGTATTGCTTAGATAAAAAGGTTAAGGAATTTACCTGAGAGCATAGCCGTGATAAAAGACCTTCAAGGGAATCTACAGTCTGGTACTGTTTACTGGGTTACTGGACTGGCTGGAGCTGGAAAATCCTCTATAAGCAAAATACTCCTCAATCATCTTAAAGGAAAAGGTCGTGTTGTCACTTTGCTTGATGGTGATGAGTTAAGAGGAGTATGGCCTAATCTTGGATATTCTGAAGAGGAGAGAAAGCAGGGAGCTATGCAAAACTCAAGGCTTTGTAAGCTTCTTTCCGATCAGGGCTTTGATGTCATATGTGCAACGATTTCGTTGTTTCACTCGGTGCATGAGTGGAATAGAAAAAACATTTCTTGCTACCGAGAAATTTTTCTGAAGGTTCCTCATTCTATTTTGAAGGATAGAGACCAGAAAAATTTATATAGCGAAGCATCGGAAGGTAAAATTGGGAACGTATATGGTATCGATATAATTGCTGAAGAGCCCCTCAGACCGGATTTGATTATCGATAATTATGGAGGGATTAGTCCTGAAGTTGCGGTAAACAGGATTATAGCACACTTTAAGGAAGAAGTTTTAGGAAAGGGAGATGATGTAAATCTCCAGTTTGAAAGTAAAGCTGGTACATTAGAAAAAGTTGCTCTGAAGATTACAAAGGCAAAGGTTTTACCTCTATATCGTTTTTCTAAGGCGGATTGGAAATCAGATCCGGATTTAGTGATGAAATCTTTCAAAGAAACGGCTTGGTATGTAGGGCAGGAACTAATTGTTCGTAGCAGTGCATATGAAGAAGATACATTAGAATCTTCGAAAGCCGGTCATTTTACTTCTGTCCTTGGAGTGAAGGGTACAGAGGAAATCAAAAGAGGCATAGACACAGTTATAGCTTCTTTTTCTGATGAAAACGACAAGGACGAAGTCTTTATACAGGCACACTTGCAAGATGTGGCAGTTAGTGGTGTAGCCTTTACTTGTGATCCCAATAATGGGGGGCCATACAATGTAGTAAATTACGATAACACATCGGAAAATACAGATACTGTAACAGGAGGGGTGAGTAATCAGCTAAAGACATTTTATTATTACAAGTTTTCGGAAAAGGTTATTGATGGTTTTTTAGGGGATATAGTTTCTCTCTTGAAGGAACTGGAAATCTTATTTGGTATTCACAACATTGATATAGAGTTTGGTGTAGATAAAAATGGGGATCTGTATTTGTTTCAGGTGCGTCCTCTTATTCTAACGGTGAAAGCTCATGTTAAGAAGTCTAAACAACACTATGTAGCGCTGAAAGATATCACAAAAAAGATAGACGACCTAAACTGTTGTCACCCCTACCTCCTGGGTGATAGAACGATTCTGGGAGTGATGCCAGACTGGAATCCGGCAGAAATAGTAGGTATCCGGCCACGGCCCTTGGCCTTGTCCTTGTATCGTGAGCTGGTAACAGATTCCACCTGGGCTTATCAAAGAGATAACTATGGCTACCGTAACCTAAGAAGTTTTCCTCTCATTGTTTCTCTGCATGGACTGCCTTACGTTGACGTACGAGTAAGTTTTAATTCATTTATTCCGAAAGGAATACACACAGACCTTGCGAACCGTCTTGTTAACTACTATCTGGATCTTTTGGAAAGTAGTCCCGAGCTACACGACAAGGTAGAATTCGATATTATTTTCTCCTGTTATACTTTTGATCTTAAAGAAAGACTTGAGAAACTCCGAGGATATAACTTTGATCAAGGAGACTGTAGTCATCTGGAGGAAGCTCTAAGAGCCTTAACGAATAATATTATTGATGGGAATCAAGGGCTTTGGCGTACCGATTGCGGTAAAATAAAAAAACTGGAAAGGCTACAGAAGAAGCTCGCTGAAAGTGACCTGGATCATTTTATGAGGTTGTTCTGGCTGATAGAGGATTGCAAGCGTTATGGGACTCTTCCTTTTGCAGGCCTTGCAAGGACAGGGTTTATTGCGGTGCAGATACTTAATTCATTAGTGACGAAAAACATCTTTCTACCAGATGATAGAGAAGCTTTTATGAAAAGTCTTAATACGGTGAGCAATCGTATGTCTAAAGATTTCAATACTCTCGATAAAGAAGACTTTCTAAAGATTTATGGGCATTTACGTCCCGGTAGTTACGAGATTACTTTGCCACGTTATGATGAAAGTCCAGACTGTTATTTTAGCTGGGACTCTTCTTCAGAAAGAAAGAAAACGAATCATGAAGATTTACCATTCTATCGACCTTCAGGGAGTCAGATGCATCAAATAGAGGCAATGCTCGTAAACAATAGTATCGATCATGATGCGGATAGTCTGATGGAATTTATGAAAACAGCTATAGAGGCCAGGGAGTACAGTAAGTTTGTATTCACGAAAAGTCTTAGTGATATTTTATCTCTTATTTACAGAAGTGCAAAGGAATACGGATTGACTAGAGAGGACTGCTCATACCTTGATATCCAGGCGATGAAAAAACTCTACAGTGCTAGCTGTGATGTAAAACACATTCTTCATGAAGTGGTAGAAAGAGGGAAGCAGAAATTTAAATTGACTCAGAGAATTAATTTACCCGCTGTAATATCTTCAACGGATGAGGTATGGAGTTTCCATGTTCCGAGCTTTAGCCCAAATTTTATTACGCAAAAAAAAGTGACAGCACCACTTAGGACAATAGAGTCGCCACTGGGGGGATTGAAGGGGGCAATTTTAGCTATCGAGAATGCCGACCCGGGCTATGACTGGATTTTTTCTCACGGTATTGCAGGCTTTATTACAAAATACGGTGGCATCAATTCTCATATGGCTATACGAGCAGGAGAAAACCAAATCCCAGCGGTGATTGGAGCTGGAGAGGTACTCTACAATCAGTGGATCAAAGCCAAAAGAATTTATATCGATTGCTCGAGTCAACAAGTATTCCCTCTCAATTATTGAGTATAGAATAATAAGATGGGAGTGAATTTTAACTCTGAAAAAAAAGGTGGAGTATGAAGAGGGTTGCGATCTCACAAAGGCTCGTGGATCACACGGAGTACAAGGAAACACGTAGTTGTCTAGACCTTAGATGGACGGATGTTTTTAGAAAACTAAACTATATTCCTCTGATTATTCCACAAGATTACCCCTGTGAGACTTTTCTTGAACAAACGAAGGCACAGGCTCTCATCCTCAGTGGAGGTAATGATTTGCAGTCTTTGTCACCGAATGCTCTTTCTGCACAGAGAGATTCTTTTGAGAGAGATTTGATTCAAACAGCCCTATTAATGAATATTCCGATATTTGGAGTTTGCCGAGGAATGCTGTTACTTGCGGACTTCTTTGAGTCTAGTTTCCATGAAATTGACAAGCATGTAGCAACAAGACATGAGTTGTATGTTCACGCAGATTCTCGTCATAAAGAGCGATTGCGTAAACTTAATACCGTTAATTCCTTCCATAAATTTTCAGTGAAAAGTCTTGGAAGAAATTTAATAGCTTCTGCAAGGTGTCCAAAGGGGTATATTGAGGCTCTTGAGCATAGAACGTTGCCCATATTTGGACAGATGTGGCACCCGGAAAGAGAAGATCCTTTGCAGGAGCTTGAAATAGAACTTCTAGGAGAAGTACTTAAATGATAGATGAGATCAAAGCAATAGCTTTAGCAGCGGGTAAAGAGATCATGGCGGTATATAAAAGTGATGATTTCTCCGTGGAGATTAAAGCTGACAAATCCCCCTTAACAAGAGCGGATACTCGCGCCAATACATGCATTATCGAGGGATTAAGGGAGGTCAGCTCTTTTCCTATTCTTACAGAGGAGTCGTTTATTGATTTCGTGGATAGAAAAGACTGGAAGACTTTTTGGTTGGTAGACCCTTTGGACGGAACCAAGGACTTTATAGCAAAAAATAGTGAATTTACCGTTAACATAGCATTGATTGAAAATCATAGACCCGTGATGGGAGTTATTTATCAACCAGCGTGTGACATCATGTATTGGGCAGAAAAGGATAAGGGAGCCTATAAAGATGGGACGCGGATAGAAAATCGCTCTGAACGTACAGATCTAATAGCAGCGACTAGTCGTTTTCATGAAACCGAAGAGACTCTGGCGTTTCTTTCAAAGCATTCGATCTCAAACTTTCAATCATATGGATCTAGTTTAAAATTATGTAAACTTGCTGAAGGCTCGGTAGATGTCTATCCAAGGATGGTAGGTTCTAGTGAATGGGATATTGCTGCAGGAGACATTATAGCGACAGAAGCTTTATGTAAAGTCATTGCAGTAACGACCCAGGAGGAGCTCCTCTACGGTAAGGAAAACATTAGGAATCCTTTTTTTGTCGCAAGCAGAAAGGAGTTGTTTTTATTATGAAAGCTATTCTTCTAGCTGCAGGTCGTGGGTCAAGGCTTGATGCTCTGACAGATGATAAACCCAAATGTATGGTGGAATTTCGTGAAAAGCCCATCATCGATCATATTCTTGCCACAATGGATTCTTGCGGTATCCACAAGGTTTCTGTAGTGGATGGATATCAGAAAAATGTTCTAAGAGAGTACCTGTCAAATAGACCTATCACCTTTTATTCCAATGATGACTACCTACAGACAAATATGGTGCACTCTCTTTTTTGTGCATCGCAGGAGTTTGATGACGACCTGATTATCTCCTATAGCGATATCATTTATACACCGGCAGTTCTACAGAAAATTGTCTCTGATACAAGTCCGATATCTCTAGTTATCGACAAGGGATGGCAGAAGTTGTGGGAGTATCGCATGGATAATCCCTTAGCAGATGTCGAGACTCTAAAGCTAAACGAGAATAATGAAATACTAGAGCTCGGGAAAAAACCCGGATCCCTTGAGGAAATTGAAGGCCAGTATATTGGCCTTATCAAGATATCCAAAGACATGCTCGGAGTGGTACATGACTTCTATGAGAGCCTAGACCAAAGCAAAGAGTACGATGGTAAATCCTTTCAAAACATGTATATGACAAGCTTTTTTCAGATGATTCTAGAAAAGGTCTGCCCCCTAAAAGCCGTCCTCATCAATGGAGGGTGGCTGGAAATCGATACAGCAGAAGACCTCAATGCCTACAAGGAAAATGATTCTTCCCTGGGATTGTAAAAGAGAGGGGCTTCGCCCCAAACCCCAGAAAAGGGCCAGCCCTCTGCACTCCCCTTTAGTGTCCGAAAACCTGAGGCGTCCCTGTTTTAAACATATCTTTTCTTCAGCACTCGATGAACTTCGTTCCTCTCGCCAAGCAGTCAGCGCAATTGTTCCAATTGCACTGAATAGTTCCACCTCCGGTGGTGTGACGATACCTGTCAGAATACGAATACAAGAAAAAGTTGGTACACTTCTCTTAAGTTCTAATGATTATTTCCTCGATCACTATTGTGACAGGTACCGTCACACCACCGGAGGTGGGAGCGATTCAGTATCATTGGTACAATGGTGCTGACTGCCTTGCGAGAGGAACGGAGTTCCTCGAGTGCAGAGAAAAGATATGCTTAAATTAACAGCGCCTCCAAGTGTTCGGACACTAAAGGGGAGTGCAGAGGGCTGGCCCTTTGCCGGGGTTTTGGGTGGAACCCCATAGGTCTTAACGAACCTATGGGGCAATCACGATCCGATATTGATGTGCTGAGTCTGTTAGTATCAGATTCTGTTTCTCATATATGTTTCGGACCACTCGATTTTATCTTTGTCATCAACGGGTGCTATGTTAATGCGTTTCAGAAAGTTTTGGAAAAATGTTTTTACCTGATTGGGGGTTTCGTAGTGGGTTATGGAGATGCCCTTGCTTCTGGAGAGCACTCTGTTACGCTCTTTCATGGCGAGCTTGTGACCTGCATTTGGGCCACCGCCACTGATGGGGTTTTCTGCCAGGATATCCAGGATACAGCGTTTCTGAGCGATAGCTTTTGTTAGGACGGAAACGGACGGCTCTGATGGAGGGGGAGTTTCATCTATTATTGCAATTTCTACATCATCGGGAGTAGCTTCCGGGGGGACTTCTGCTACTGTTTTAACGGGCTTTGTTGGGTGTATCTCTTCGTTCATGGTGATGAGGTTTTCTAATACCTCATCTTCTTCTGGGGTATCAAATTTCTCCAGGGTAAGGATTACGAGCAGCTTTAAGTCATCATCTAAAGCAGGATCCTTTAAAGCATTTTTCAGTTTAGCTTTTATTTCGTCTCGGGGGTTGTCGAATTTCATGACTAGGGGATTGCCAAATATTTTGAACTTGAATTTCAGCGGCCAGGCTTCCCAGAATAAGATTTTAGTGGGCACTTCTTTGTCGCCTTCTACGAGTCCGCGGATTGCTTGCATGCCTTCCCAGTATTTGGGGTTTTCCCAGCGAGCATGAACTTGTCCGAAGGATTTAAAACGTCCGGCAAGGATTTTTTTTATACCTTTTACTTCTTCACAGCTCTTTTCATACTGGGCTTTCATTTTTGCTATTTGGCCTTGTGTAACACCTTCAAGGGTTTTATCTGACGAGCTACTTGCTGCATTGGATTTTTCTACTGATTGCAGGTACGTGTTTTTTGCGCTGAAACTGTTAGGTCCTTCTAAAGTCATCTTGTCACCTATATGTTAAGATTTAAATTGTTAGGCAACTTCTTCGATTTCCTCTACGGGTAATGCTACAATGCTTTGTAACATTTGCGTCGCTATGCTGGAAGCGTGTGCCGTATCAAGAGGTCTGCCTAGACCGGTTTTTGTTGGGAATCGAATTTTTAGCAGCTCTTTTGTGATCTGCTTTTCCCACTGCTGATATTGCTCCTGGGTTATTTTTATGGAGTGAGATCCTAATTCTTTGGAGAGCCATTCGAGGTATTTTTTAAAGGCTTTTCCTTCTTCTGCGGAAAGTGCCAAGCGTAGTTTTATTAAAAATTCCTCTTTTGGGGCGATGCCGCTTTGAGGGGAGTTCTGCCGCTTTATCTCATTGGAAAGGCTCCGGAGCTTTGCTCTCAAGAGGATGTCGTTTACATCGTAAAGGGAGGTAGAGAAGTATTCGCCGATATCTGATTCGGACTTCGATTTCAGGGAATCCATTATTTTATCTAAGAGATCTCCCGGAACAATTCCTTTATCTACAGCACCTTTGAATTTGTCACGGAAGTCGCCTGCTGCGGCATTGCTTCTTTTCTTTTCCCAGGCATGGCGCAAAGCTTTCATTTGCTCTACGCTAATGAGAAGCTCTTCTTCGCTCTCAGCTTCTGAGGATTCTTCAATAAATTCGATACGATTACGCACCATAGAGATGATTTTAGAAAAAGTGTTGGGGACATCACGTACGACCACATCATGTAATTTTTCTGGGTAGGATTTTCTTTCCTGTTGGTCAGCCTCTTGCATAAGGGCTATTGTGGTCTGAAGATCATCATCAGATTCTTTTTCGGAGAAGCAGATGCATTGCTGCCCTTCGAGCATTTTGCGCATACGTCCCATAGCCTGTATTAGATCAGAGGTAGGAGGTACACCTCCACGTAATATGATGGCTACCTGCCCGCTGCTGTTGTTTAATTCTACGAAGTCTGAGCCTACTGCTTCGTCGAGAGATATATATCGAATAATGTGGGTGTCGCTTTTGTTTTCTTCGGGAACAACGTGCCAGGCTCCGTCGTAGTAGTAATCTGTGAGCTGCCCATTTTGTGCTTTTAATTGTGTGCGGAGCTCCCGGGAAGATCCTTCGGTAAAGAGTTTTTTTGCTACGCGCATTTTTTCTTCGTTATAGGAGGCTGGATCCTTAAAGCGTTCTTCTTTTGGGTTGAACAGAGGAGTGGTACCCACATCGAGTACGGTCTTTAATTCGTCACCGGCTTGATAAGCTAGCTGATTTAGTAGGGTATTTTCCTCTAAAGACTCTTGTGGAATTTGCTGGTGGGTGGCATGGGACAAAGTCCATACGACACGACCATAGGACAGGGAATCGACTTTCATGGAGTGTAAGTCATCAGAGCCATCTTGATTCCATGTTCGACCTTGTAGTTCACTAGCAGTTGCGGAAAAGGAGATTTTTCCTCCTTGTAGTGAGCTGTATACTTCATAGCGAAGATTGGGGATCTCTGTGCTTGAGCATACGATACCTAATTTTGAGAGTTTTTCTTGTAGCTGCATATTTTCGGTAGGTGTACCTTCACTTTGAGCGACTACTTCATCTATGGAGTGCTTCATTTTACAAAGTTTTTGGTAAATGATTCTCCACATGTCATTATTGCTTTCTCCTTCAGAACGCAGCTTTGCTATTACCAGATCATCATTTGATAAGAAGAAAATTTTATCTTGAGGGTTTTCTAGCTTCAGGAGGGCTTCTTGAGCGTGAGTAACGTGCAGGCGCAGTTCTATGGGGTCCTTTCCCATTCTTACGGCAAGGGGTGTGGCACGGTCTTTTAGAGCAAGGAGGTTGTTTTCATTGGTAGAGAAACAAAGCCCCTGTTCCTTGCCCTCGCATAAGTCTTTGGCGGCAAAGAGTAGCTGTAGCTCTGTTTTTCCAAATCCTGTTCTCATGGCACAAGTGTAATTGGGATTTCTTTCACTTTTTTCTATACATTCCTGGATGACATCGACTTGTTCTTCATCGAGGGTTTTTCCTGTGATGGCCTGATACATCCACATCATGCGGATACTTTGTAAGTGCTGAGCTTCCTTAGGACTTGCTGGTGAGTGAAAATCTAACTCCAGATCATGTCTTCGTGGTAGTTCAGGAGATATGTCCTTGTCCATCAGAGGTTTTACTTTATTGAATTTCCCAAGCTCTTTGCTAAGCTCTCGTATGGGGCTATTGTTCTGTAGCATTTGTAGTATGCGACGATAAAAGCGTTGTTCGTATTCTGCCTGGAAGTACTCGAGAAATTTCTGGCATTGTTCAGGATCCAGAGCTTCAGAAAAGGATTTATGCATCATGGGAAGAAGAGCTACTTCCTCGGGATGTTCTAATTGTATTTTACTTAAAGAGCTTTGCTGCCGTAACAAGGAGAGTTTGTGTAGTCTGCTGATACGATGGTTTAATCGCGCTTTCCATGATGCTTCGGAGTAATGTTGTCCTTTCTCAAATTTGCACTGATGTTGCAAGGCCTGATCGTAGCCTTGGAGACGGTGAGCCATAGTTTCTGGATATTGCTCGTTCTCAGGATGGAGGAAGACCTCTTCTTCAGCGAAAGGGAGTTCCATAACGAAGTCCTCTTCCAAAGCCTTTAAATTTGGGATTTCAATTTGACTTGTAATCAATTCGGGTTCTACAGGCTTTACTTGTATAAGTTGACTTTCTGCATTACGTGTGAGGGTATATAGATTTCCCTGATCGTCTTTTAGGGGAACAGTATCAGTAGAGCATTTACTCATTAGCCAGGCTTCTGGGTGAAGGGAGTATTTTTTTCCTCGGTGTTCTACGCTGACCACAGCACTAATTTCGTTACGCTTCATTTTCCATGGGTGCTTGCCAGACTCCAGGGAGATACTCTGACTTTTTGCAGATTTACTTATTGGAGCACTTCCAAGGAGTTTTCCTACAAGACCATGGCGTTTGAAGATATCTTTGTCTGTCAGGCTGCGGATTTCTTTTGAGAGGTTTTTTAGGCTGATGTCCTCTTCTGCCAGCTGTTCTTTGGCGGAGCGGATTTTGTCTAGCTCTTTGCTCTTGCGAGATTTCTCGCCAGATTTAAGCTTTTTCAATTGTCGGGTTTGTTCTACATCTTCCATAACGAGTGAAATGGGATGCTGGAGGTCTTCTTCTACCCATGAGAATAATTGGCTTAAGGGAGGCAAGGCCTTGGTATGGGAGTGGTCAAAGCTTTCAGCTTGAACTTTTCGGTAGTGGTAATCTGCGAGATTTTTCTTTTCTTCTGCAGAAATTGATTTGGTGAGGAGGCTACGAATAAACCTTACGCCTGTAATCAAGTGATTGTCTTGCAGGAAGTCCATTTTATTCATATTCTTTCCAGCCGTTCTATCATCAAAATCGACTGCAAATTGTGGGGCCTCGACTTTATCTTGTGGGTGGGGTGATAGAGTTTGGTAAAGGTAAGCCTGGCAAAGTTTACTTGCGATTTCTGTAAATTGTTTGCCGATACTTTCATGATCTTCCTGCTCCTTTGATGCTAATGCTTTCACGACTTCAGCGATGCGAAGATTTTTTTCTTTTGCGTAAGCTTCATTAGAGGATGAGTCGTGATAGCCTTTTGTCCAAGCTTCGGCAAAAGATTTTACGTCTTCAAGTTTTTTGGCAGAATTCTCCCAGCTATCCTTAATCTTTTCAAATAACAAGGGGATTTGTGAGGGGATTCCATCGACTTTTTGTAACTCACCTTTGTAGTCTTCCAGTTTTTTTATCTTATCATCGAAGGAGCTTTGTAGTTCAGCAAGATTATGACCCATTTGGGCTTGATCCAGGAAATGCTTATACAAATTTTCAGGACGAGTTTTCTCGATTAATTCACACAGTCGAACAGCTAGTGTACGGGATTTTTCAGCAAAGCCTGGAGGCAAAGAGTGCAAAGGGAAATCGTCACTATAAGAGATCATTATGCCGTCTAGTTGGATGGCAAGCTCTTGTTCTCTTTTTCCAAGAGAAGGGTCTATTTCAAAGTCGCCCAAATCAGGAGCGAGGGTCAGCTGCTCTACGCCCATTTGAGGGTTGGCTCTGCCGTTGTAGTAGGACATAGCTCCACCTTGAGGAGCATCCAAAACAAATGTGGGCTTTCGAGGTTTTCTAGGCAGATCTCCATTAATGGAGGGGCGATGTAAAGGAGCAAAATTCGGATCATCACTTAAGTCAGTATCAGGGGGGACGCAGGCAGGAGAATCAGGCAAAAGTACAGAAAAGTGCTCGGTTCTGTGTGGAGGAGTACCCATTACAGGAGAGGGAAAGTGTTGGGCAATATTTCGAAGCGCTTCTTCAAGACGGTCCACCTTGTCTTCAAGGTCTCGATTTTTATCTGAAACGATAGGAGGGGGCAAGCTTTGAGAGGCTGAACTTGTAGGCGCTTTCTGCAAACCATCTAATGGCATATCGTCCCTTAAGTCTGCAGCAGGCAGTGGGCTTCGGGGAATATTAGGGGGTATGTCATCCTCAGATTGAGACTCGACTGTTGTAGCTCTATCTGAGGGGATAGCCCAACGTAGGGATAGTTTTCGGAGTTCTTCTTCCAGGACGGCTACTTGATCTTCTAGTTTGCAGCAGCGCTCTCGCTCTACATTTAACTTAGTATCTATTCCAGCATCGATTTCTTTTGCCATGCTGGGAAGTACATCAAATAAGCCATCGACCTGTTCCCGAATTTCACTAAGATCTTGATCTCTGGTATCGAGTGCAGGAGCGGGATTGCTTTGATCTTTAACGCCAATCTCAGCACCTTCGAGAACGAGCTGCCCTAGTTCGTCCATGCGTGCAATGGCGGCATCACGATATTCTCCAATACGTTCAGCGGCGGCCTCCGTTTTTTTTAGTGCGCTTTCAATTTCTTTCAGATTAGCTTGGGTGCGCTTTTGCAAAAGACCGTCGTATTTTCGGAATATAAGCTCGTGGATTTCAGATTGTATTTTTTGAAACTGTCGAGTGCCAACCATTAGACTGCGGTAGAGCTTTACTCGCGGGGGAAGTGCGGAGTATTTACCCATTTGATTTTCAGAGAACCAAGGGTTGAGTAGGGCATTTTTAAAGGTGACGAGTTTGTCAAGAGCGTAGCGGTCTTCAGCAGTAAAGCTCTTATCAGCGCTACAGGCATCCTGATAATTTTTCACAGACCGATCAACTGTTTCTATTAGACTCACCCAATCGAGTAAAAGGGAAACATCATCTTCGAGCTTGTCAACGTTTTCTGATACGCGCAGCAAATCTTTTAAGCATGAGATAGACTGGAAGTCTTCAGGGGACTGGCAGCAAAATAGGAGAGCTTCAATATCGTTAGTTATTTTTTCCAGAAGGTCGTCTGGTTTTGCTGAGAGCATTCCGAGACATTTCAAAGCTTCCTCATGACCATTTAAGAAGGAGTCGATTTTATCGAAAAGATTTAAAGAACGGATGCGTGTAAGTTTTTCACGGAAGCGACTTTTTAAATCGTTGGCTGATTCCAACAAATCCTGTCGTTGCTTGTCTTCTTTACCTTCATAAATTTGACGGATTTCGGAGACATGTTTTTCATACTGTGTGGTCTTCTCTTGGAGAGCGCGCATAGCATCTTGCAGATCCAGTAATTGCTCTTCGTGTTTTTTCAAGGGGCCTTCTTCGCTGTCCAGGGCCTGTAATTTTTCTGTAATCTGCTGGACCTGGGTTTGTAATTCTTTGGCCAGGGGTTCAGGATCTTCATCTTTTTGAGGGATAGTTTCTACGACGGCAGCAATTCTTTCGTTAATAGCCTGTACTTCTTTTTGTAGTTGCTCCTGCCAAAGATTCAGGCTTTCCTGCTGTTCTCTTTTATAATCGGCCTCTCGCGAGAGGGAAGAATCATCGCTTGTTTTTTGAGCGTCCTCTAGCCCCTGGAGTTTTACGATGAGATCAGCAAGAGTTTTTTGCATTTCTTCAATAACGGCAGGGTCATCACACCCCTGTTCCTCTAATACAGCAATGCGTTCCTTTACTGTTTCGATCTCTCTTCGAAGAGGGAGAAAAGCGCTTTCAAGTTCATAAGCTTGTGGGAGGGGGCGTAAGGAGCTTCTTAGGCCGTTTTGTTTTCTCTGATCACTTTCTAAATCGAAATCTTCTGGCAGAAAGGGTACCCCAGGAGATCTTTCGGGGGTTGTTCGGGAAGGAGCGTGAGGTCCTTGCGGTGAGAACGTAGGGGGGTCAGGCTCAGTGGAGGCAGAGCTTTGACTGCTCTCCCTATGAGGAGATCTTTTATGGGGTACGTGACCAGCAGAAGATTGTCTTGCGGTAGGTTTCAGAGTTTGATCCGTTCCTCCTGTATCATGAGGTAGTTGTGGAGTAGAGCCTCTCTCAGCTGGGGATCGTCTAGGCATTGGGGCGGTATTGCGTGCTGCATTTTGCGTGGGGCTATTGAAGATCTCTCCTATATCGGATGAGATTTTGTTGATTTTTTCCGATACGGTTTTATTTTTACTGGACCAGTGTAGTGGGGTAGCATCCTTTAGTCCTTTAGGATATTCCTTTCCGTTACATTCCAGTATTTTACCATTATGAATGGAGGCTCCTTGGAAAAATCCTTGTGAGCTGTTAAGAGTCTTCACTATATGGGAAACTTTTTTGGCAAGCTTTTGCCCTGCCTCAGGAGTAAGAGTAGCTTCTTCCAAAAGATTGCTGCCGTCAGCGATTTTTGAAAAATGGATGTTATACAGATTTTCTTTCCAAAGGCCTCCGATGTTTTGCCGGTACTTTAAGACCATGTAGGGGCCATTTACGTCTTTCTCGATACGATAATTGTATTCGATGTCATGGTATGAGGAGTGTGTTTTACTACGTACTTTTTCATCATGAACGTGATCAAAGTTCTCGCTTGAATCAAAGCTTGCGAGATCGCCTGTAGAGTGTGACATGTAGCAACCTCACTTATACTTTAAGACAAGCGACTAGCTCATCATAGTTTTTAACTTCTCCACTTTCGACCTTTGCTTTTAAGCTGTGGACAACGGAGTGTAGCGATGCACTATTTTTTCTAGCCTGGTCCATTAAGCACGGCCAGAATTTTTTGAAAAACTGATTGTGGATTTCGTAGACGATCACACCTTTCTCTCGGAAAAGACCGTCCGCACTGAACAGAGCAAGAAAGTTATCGAGGTTTTGTTCTGTGTCGTCTCCGATAGGTGGTAAGTTCAGACAGTTCACAGCACTTTGTTCTTCAAGAACCGTACTAAAAAGTTGAGTGTGCTTTGGTATTTTTTTTAGTTTTTCAGTAAGATCCATCCATTGCTGTATGGCTTTTACGTTATTCTCAGTCATAGTCTCGATGGTAGGAAAATTCCCACTTTGTGCGTAGAGAGAGTCGCGTATCTTGCCTTTGCCTTTTTCGGCAATGTCTATCAGGCTTGTTATTTTTTTGATAAAGGAATCTAGTTCGAGGTCTTGCATATTTTTGAAAGATTTTGAATCGACAAAAGATTTTATGAATTCACCTTTTCGTATTTCTTGTTTTTTCTTTTCACTTTCCTGCTTGGAAACGGCTTCGGCAAGAGATACAACGTCTGCATAAAACAATTTTATTTTTCTGGTTTTTTCAGTAGCGCCTTTGGGTTCTTCGATAAAATTGTCTATGATAAAGGCTCGAGCTGATGGATCTTCTACAGAGGCTAGATGCTGGAGCATTCCCCGAAAATTTTCTTGGTATTCTGTAGATGAGATACTCTCAGCTTTGAGCAGGCAATTCAAGGCATCCAATTGAATCTTTTCTAGCTTAGCTTTTGGGAGTTTTTCAAAGCTGCCGGATTCTTCTTCACTTAGAGATAGAGATTCGGCGCTGAAAGTCAGGATTTTTTCCAAGTCTTCTTGAGGAACACTTGAGAGGCCTGTCTTATAGCCTCTTAGCTCTATCCCAAAGTTTTGCTTTTCTTTGGAGTCAAAAGTCTCTCCTTCTTTTTTGGGGAACTTATATTTTAAGAAGGACAGAAGCTTGTCGATGTCATTACCGTATTCGATGATGTCTTTTACAATTTCCATTAAAGGAACGTAGACCTCGTCTCTTTCTTTCATAGAGTAAGAGATACCTCGAGTGTCTAAATAAACAGTAAACTTGGACTCTCCAGATTTTTTTGGACTCTCTGGGGAAGGATCTTTGGCTTTGACCATTTTTTGTAGACCGTCAAAAATCCCCATTCGTGATGCAGTAGCAAAACCCATCAGTGGTGCCATAGGTGGACCTCCCATTGTGGGAGGTGGAGGGACGCCCTTTCCCCCAGGAAATGGAGGCGGAGGAGGAATTACACCTTTACCGGTACCTTTTCCTGGGGGAGGGGGAGCAGGAGGGATGCCTTTACCCTTGCCCTTCCCTCCAAAAGAAGAGGGAAGGGGAGGGGGTGCGGCTTTTGCAGCAGGTTCGGAAACAGGGAGGGGAACTTCACTTTCAACAGGAGGAGGAGTCATTGTTTGAGGTTTGCGTTTTGCTTTTAAGGCCGCAAGGCGATCTGCGATTGCGTTTTGTGCGATAGAACTGACAACAGCTTTATCTTCTGCTGTTTCTTTTTTAGAATTTGGAAGGGAAAATGATTGTGAGCTACTTGGGTCAGCTGGTCCTGAAACGGTCATGCAATTACCTTTTCTAATGGTTAAAACAAAGTTTAGCCCTCTCTGAACCTATAACCTTTTTGTACGCCTCTGTATTGGATTCTAGGCTTACATATTAAAGAGATAATAAAGAATATTTAAAGTTGTAGTAAAGATTCGGAATTATAATCACGGCCACTTTTAAAAGACTAAGGAGCTCATTGTTGACAAGAAACCTGCTTAGAAACGCAGAGTAATCAAGATTACAGCAATTCCCGCTGGAAAATTTTAGGAGGGAATTTAAAATTTTATTTCGTAAACTTTGAGGCTTAATAAATCCTCAACGAAGTTTATATCATGGCAAAATGCCCTCAAAAATCTTTGACAGTATCTTCTCTTATAAAATCCTTATATGAAAAATTCTTAAAAATTCCCGACCCTCGTTCATTCACTAAGGAAGATACGATCACTCTCACAGATCACTTAATGTCTGGTTTGGCTATTTTTGGATTGAAGTTTCCTTCCTTAC
>JBLFWS010000057.1:0-18373 GCA_047611865.1 Chlamydiales bacterium | reverse complement strand
TCGGGCTGAAATCCCCCCCCCCCCACCCCGCTAACATATTCCCCCCACTTCAGAATTGAATCGGCGTTCATAAAAAAATGGAGCAGTTCAAACCTTGTTCTCTATGGCTCAATACTCTAAATTTTGCAGAAAAAACTAGATGATCGAAATGAAAAATAAAGGTCGATACCGCATCCGAAACTGGAAAGAGTATAACAAATCTCTCATTCAAAGAGGAAGCATAACCGTTTGGCTTTCAGAAGATGCTATCGAAAAATGGCTTGCTGATAAGGAAGAGGGAAAAAAGGGACACCCCACAATTTATTCCAATGACGCAATCCTCACAGCGTTAATGATTCGTTCGGTATTCCACCTTCCCCTAAGGGGTCTTCAGGGATTTCTGACCTCTATCGTCTTGTTAATAGGTATTGTTCTTCCAATACCGAGCTATACCCAAATTTGCAGGAGAGCTAAATCTTTAGGTCAAGAACTTAGTAAACTTTCAGAGAGAAATGTGACAGATTTAGTGATTGACTCAACTGGTTTGAAAGTATATGGGGAAGGTGAATGGAAGGTTCGGCAGCATGGATATAGTAAACGGCGCACTTGGAGAAAGCTCCACCTTGCAGTTTGTCCGGATTCCAACGAAATTATTTTTGAGATTCTCACAGAAAACTCTGTAGCAGATTGTGAAGTTTATCCTGAGTTTCTCAAAGCGGCTCCAGAAACAATTGAACGTACTTATGGAGATGGTGCCTACGATACAGAAGGTTGTTATGAAGCGAGTGATCAACACGGTTCGGCACTGATTGTTCCCCCTCAAAGAAATGCAATTTTTCGTCAAAATGTTCCGCCACATATGCAGGCAAGAAATGATGCGTATTTAGAAATTTTAGGGCTTGGTGGAGATGAAGATGCTCGTAAACTTTGGAAAAAATTAAAAGGTTATCACCGCCGTTCCCTTTCTGAAACTGCAATGTTTCGTTTTAAACAGTTGTTTGGTAGTTCCTTAACATCTAGGGGGATAGATAATCAAAAGGCTGAAACGAAAGCAAAATGCGAAGCTTTAAATGTGATGGCAAGACTAGGCATGCCAGAAGGAGAATGGCTAGTAGCTTAAATCCCCTCCTCTGTGTCCTCTGTGATCTCGGCGGTGGAATAGTGCAACAAGGCCATAATCAGCTGGGCTTTTCTCATAGAAGAGCTAAGCCCATGCTAATAATTAACTTATCGAGCTGCTTCACGTGGAACATAATTACTAATAGTTCGCATCTGGTTAGAAGTGTTCACTCTGTAATAGTAGAATGAATTCTCTTCCGGCAGCGTCCCTTTCATAAGAATGGCTAAGCGCTGTTTATTTGAACGCCCAATGAAATCCCTCGCTAGGTCCAGGAATTCAGGATAAGTCAATTCTTCAACGCCTTGAATGCGCTTCCCTAACCAATCAAAATCCCCTCCATAGTCAAATGCAAGAGTTTTAAGATGCATTCCCATTTCCTGAAGATTCTTTCGTGGTTGTGTCAGCTGAGTAATCAGCGCTTGCTTCATCACACCGAAACGGTCATCAGGAAACTCTTCACTTGTAAACTCCTGGAGAAATGATTCCAAGAACAATTCAAAGCGAGCAAGTAAATCACGAACGTTATGAGTATTAGATTGTACTGCAAAAAACGAATACAGCTGTCTTTCAATTTCCCTTTCCCAATTCCATACTATGTAACCTGTCTGCTGCTTAGTTCTCAGAGTACTGAAAAATGGTTCCTGTAGTCCGCTTGAAAGAAGTTGCTGAGCAGCTCGGTTCTTAAAGGAAAAGGGCCCGTTCTGCAACATAAGAAGGACTGCATTACCTTGTCTTTCAGTTTTTTCCACTATGTAAAAAGGTCCAACAGACTGTGGAAGTACTAGCAATTCTTGTCTATTGTGTTTTGATACTGGATAAGGGAAACCTGTAAATTTAGATTTCGTATCTTCCCAGATATCACGAACTTCAGAAGCTACCATATTACCGTAGAGCATTCCCTCTACGTAAGAACTCTTATAAAGGGTCTCAGTAAACGCCAGAAAATCTTCATAACTTATGTAATCGATATTTTCTGCTTTTTTCTCCATCGTCGTGTAATCTTCATAGAGAACGCTTTCCAAAATTTCCTTACTTTGCTGTAATGGAGATTCCTTGGTAAAGTTCTGATACTGGCGTCTCAGTGACTGCCTATAGAGTTCAAACTCTGCCTCAGTAGGCTTGATCGTCTTCAAGCCATCAAAAATTTCTTCGAGCATAAGTTTGGCTTTCTCACTGTAACCCTGCAAGCTCACTTCGATATAAGTATTCTTATGGGAGACATCTAAAAATAATCCTGCAAGCAAGCCTTGATAACTTACAGAGTTAAACCCTTCTTTAATGGACTTTACGTAAAGATCTGCCAAAATGTTATTCTCTGTCTGTCCATCAAGCTCTGGTGTTGAAATTCTGAAATGCCAAGCAATCTCAGGTACCAGGTATCTTGTATCAGCAGAAAAGTGTACTTTTCCTTCTTCCTCATCAACAATAGTTATAGGAGGAGCCTGAACAATGGTTGGACGGTTCAGTATCTTTAAATCTTCCGGAATAAAAGGGTTTGGAAGAGGAAGGTCAATATTTGTATGTGCCTCAACATTATACCATGCCGTAAGTTTCCTTTCTGGAATTGGCTGCATGGTATATTCGACACCTACCCATTTTTCTACTCTATCTGTTTTAATCCCTGTAACTTCTGGCCGAGCCATCAATGTAACATGGCAATGGTCAGGAGAAAGCTCTGCAAAAAGCCTCCTAACTGCTCTTGGATTAAAGTTCTCATACAATCTGCTAACTTCTGGGTATGACTCAAGATCCTCTTCTAAAAGCTCTCGGGCATAACGCATCACAGTGCTAAATACATCTTCTCGAGACTGGTATTGGAACTTAGTCTGAGCCATACTTTGCACTTCATCGAAGACATAGGGTGGAATACCACTACTCTTAAAGTATGAGATTGCTTGAAAGCATCTTTCAATTACGCTGTCTACATCATGGATGCCCTTATCTGTTAGTTTAATCTCCAGATTGAAAATCGCATTATTCGGACCTACATTTACGCCGCTTGCGATAAGGGACTCTCCCAATTCTTCTCTTTTTAATTGTGCTAAAAGGCTTTCTTCCCCTTCATGCCCTAAAACATGAGCCACAACATCCATCGTCTTGTTTTCTTTATCCAGAGCAAACTCCGTTGAAAGCTCCCACTCTAATGATAAAGTACTCATATCTTTCATAGGAGTTATATAAGCAATGTTCGCATCGTAAGTAGGAGAAGTCAGCGTTGTTTGTGGTGATATGGCTTTTGCACCAGTATTCTTCACTGCAGTGAAATGCTTAACAACAAGGTTTTCAACCTTTGATAAAGGTAAAGGTGTGTAGATTACGAGGCGCATCAAGTCAGCACTGTAGTGTCCCTCGTACCACTCTCTAACTTCTTCACGGGTAATGCCACCTAGGCTTTGATGATTACCAAAGTGAAAATTTGTATCAGGATGGTAGCGGTTACCAATTTCCTTGTGAACAAAAACTCGGCGAACGCGATCGTTCTCAATACTTCTTGCAAATTCCTGATCTACCGCCTGAAGTTCTCGACCTATGCCTGATTCGCTAAACAAAGGATCAATAAAAAGCCAAGCAAAGCGCTCAAAGCCTTCCTCAAAAGAGTCATTATCTATAGAAAACCCATAAGTCGTATGATCACCACTAGTATAGGCATTGCTATGACCATTGTGCCCCTGAATAAATGACTTGTATTCAGATTCATCAGGGAATTGACTTGTTCCCAAGAAAAGCATGTGCTCAACGAAGTGGGCTAATCCAGGGCGATCTTCAGGGTCAAGCCAACTTCCGGCTTCTACCGCCAATGCAGCTCCTGAATTATTTACATCAGGATCTGAGATTATGTAGGCTTCAAGACCATTTGACAATCGGAGCTTTAACGTTTTACGTTCTACTAAAGACGGAGTCAAGATAGGCGTTTTCATCTTGTCTTCTACAATCGTATAGGCTGGAGTTACCTGGGTAACTACTGCTTCCACTTCCGTTTTCTTTTCTTCCTTAGTGGCTGCTCTTAGCTCAGCCTTTCCTTCATTACTATAGTCTGGCCACTTTGTCTCTACAAACAATGACTGCTCATAGATAGAAGAATCGGATGAAGCTTCTGCAGTAGGTTTGCTAATGTTTGCTTCTTCAACAGATATAGAAAGAGGTGCAGGAGGAATTTCACCTATTGATATATTAGAAGTCTCTATTACTGCAGCCTCTTCCGTGGTCGTATCATTTTCTATTTCGAAAGTCGGGTGAACAGCAAATTCTTCTTCGAATAAAGGCTGAGGGACTTCCTCTTCAAAAACTTCAGCCTCTACTTCTTCTCTTTCTGAAAAAAGCTTATCAGTTTCAGAGAGGAGCAAGTCAGATTCAATCAAGAGTTGGTCAGATTCTGTCAATATATCTTCTGAATCAGAAGATTCGTTTTGAGTTTCGAGGACAAGTTCTTCCGGTTCTATAGATAGTTCTTCTTCGGAAGAAAACAAATGGTTTTCGTCTTGCGAAGATGGAGCTATTTCAAATATATCGTCAACAGAATCTTTTTCTAAACCTAAAGAAAGGCCTTTATTTTGATCACCAAGTTCAGCTTCCTGCAAATCACTTTCAACTATAGATAATATAGGTGAATTTTCAATCGTAGTAGTTAACCCCTTCTCAAATTCGATCGAAACTTCTTCCTGTTGAGAATTTGTGAATAAGTCATCCTCGAATTCAAATGATTTACTTCCTGAATCAAAGGAAGCATCTTCGAAAAGATACTCCTTAGGTTCTTCGGCAGTTTTTTCTGAATCTGAAAAGAAATTCAAGTCCGTATTAGAATTCTGCTCTAAAAGCCCTTCCTCGGACTCAGCCAATTCTGTATTGCTTTCCAAAGCTTGTTCCACATTCTCTACTATTGAAGTATCATCTACACCTTCAAATTCTCTAGATAATTTTTCTTTCTCTTCAATACGATCCTGCCTTTCTACAAAAAGCTTTTCTGTTTCCAGAAGAAGAAGATCCGAATCTTTCATTAGTTCTTTGGATTCTGACAAGGCCCTTTCTGTTTCAGTAGGATTTGCCTCAAGATCTTGTGTAGAGAAATCTCTTTCCAAAGACACTGTCTTAGATTCTGTAAATAGGTTTTCTGTATCGTCATACTTATCAACTTTCGCAGTCGAGTCAAGATCTACAAATTTGGAATCGCTTTGTGAATTGATTCCTTCCTCTTCTTTTTCGGGACTTTTTATAAACACCGAAGAGTCAAAGCCAAAATTCTCATTATCAAATGCTGAAGCTGTTTCATTATTTTTCTGTGAGTCGATTCTTGGAGCTTGAAAATCACCATTCTCTTCTATTTGCTCGGATCCGGTCAGAAGCTCTACGGGCTCATTAGCTTCAGAACTATCCTCAGGTGAAGTTAAAATGTCAGATTCCAGTAAGAACTGATCGTATTCAGCAAAGTAATCATTCGAAGATTTTGAATCGTCAGCATTTTCTAATACGGCAATCTCATTATTTTCTTCTTTCTCTTTCTCTTTCTCATTTGCCGCTCGCAAAGACTCCTCAGTGGCTTTTAATTCATCTTCAAAGTCAAAGAGAATGGTTGAGCCTTCTTCGTCTGTGCTGGAATTCTTTACAAGATAATTTTGTAATTCAAATTTTGTAAAAGCTGGCTTGGATTCCCTGACTTCTTTTGCTGTAAGTTCTCGTGGGCTATCCTGATCCCGATTAAGCTCTTGAACGCTTTCTTTTTGATCGGATTCACCATCACTCTCATTCATCCAATAGAATGGAAGCTCTAGAGCCATTAACGGGCTCGTAGTCCATGCTATACCGAGAACGGTGATTATCCAGAGATAGCGCTTACTTGTATTCATGGATGTAACCCCTTTGTTCGCCATATGCCTGTTCGTCATATCCATCAGATATAACCGCGCCGGTTGGTCAAGTCAGCTTCTATATACACTGTTTTCCCTTATATATAACATTCTAGAATTAATATAAAATTTTTAAAGACTTTTTTTCGTTTTTTTGTGGAAAACTCCATTTTTTCCTAAAAATATTTTTTAATGAAAACACTGTTTTTTTATCTCCTCTAATCCTAATTATCTATAAAAGACATCTCTTTCTCTTCCCAACTACCTGATGAAAGTTCAAATTCATCTCACAATGATTAAATCTGAATATATAAAAACGGCACAATATCTAATATCTATTTTTTAGTGAATTTTATCTTAAAAATTGGATTGGATATACTAAAGAAAATCTACATACTTAGATAATGTGTCTCTTAGACCCGGATTACTACCCAAATCTTTCTTGCTGGGCATTACACGTTTTAGCATAAACGTATGGCGTTATTGCATAACTTAATACGTTACAATAATTTATTTAACCACAGAGAGCACCGAGAACACAGAGAGATAGAAAAATGCATAAAGTCTCTCAGAATATGCTATCAACTGATCTGTGATTTTTTATTTTCTCTGTGCCCTCTGTGATCTCGGTGGTAAAATGTTAATCATAAGACTCTTGTAGACGCATCTTTTATGCAAAAACGCATAAACGTATTGTTCATTGAGTTCAGATTTGAGTAGTGATCCGGGGATTAGCAGGAATAGAAAAACCTAAGCTATTAAATTCTTATGTTCTTCATTTACAAGAGACCATATATAATCTGCCCTACGTAAGCGATTCAAACGCTTATCCTTTGAGTCAGAATTTGGAATACTAGACAGTTCCACCTCATCAAGAAAAGAAATTACAGCACCTTTACGCTCCAATGATCGTCTCTCTCCGACTTCTCGCTCAATACTTTGAGGTGGTGGAGCAATGGGGTAAGTTGCAAGAGTGAGTGGATAAAAGTGAGAGTTAGACTTTGCTCTTTGAGTCATCAAACTAAACATTTCTATGCTTTGGGGATCAAATGATGCAACTTCCAGAACTCCTTGAGGGTTAAGCCGATCACGCCCTCCACTTGGAGCTACAAAAATACACTTGCCCCCTTCTGAAAGCAATTCACTCATAAGCTGCATAGTGCGCTTATTATGTCTTTGCTTCTCTTCCTTAAGCTTAGGTACATCATCAATATGTTTTTTAGAGTAGATACATAGCAGATTCCGACCTATACTGAATGTACTAGCCAATGGGTCTGTAGTAACTCGATCTCCTGCAACAAAAATCATATCTGCAGCAAAACTTGAATGTGTTTCTTCTAATAGAATACTGATAATCTGGGGATCTGGCTCAGTTTGGTGATTGGCTAAAAGAATAACATTATCACCACTTTGAATTTGCTTCACCATTCTGTCAACATTTTGAATCCCTCTGACTGCGGATTTATCCAGGTCAACAAGCGGCCGGATAAAGTCCAAACCGAAACCATAATAGTCAAAAGGTTCAGTTTTCCTTTGATGAAAGGGCTCAAAAACAAATGGATTAGAAACTTGAACTTTAACCAAGCCTAGTAAAGTCGAGTACATGCCCTCAAGAAGTTCAAGGCTCATACCATTAGATTCGTAGGTATGTTGATAACTTTTATACATGTCTTTGAGAATACATAAGCACTTACCAGGAATTTCCCCCTGTTCTTCGCATTTCTTCAATTCTAGTAGAAATTCCATATGTAGAGTCTACACATCAATCCGTTTGCCGTTAATAGTAGAGTAAAAATGAAAATCATTAATGTGCAAGCTATCATCAGATCCAAATTCAAGATGAGCATTTAAATTCTCTGCGATTCCCTGAATATGCTTTTTCTCTGATACATTAAGATAGCGGTCAAGTTCAGGATGAAATATCACTTTTATTGCGTACTGGCGAGAGCAGTTAATAACTTTTTTCAAGGCTCTTTCGATTTCTATCGATATACTCTCGTGGTTTTTAACTACACCTGCCCCTGAACAATAAGGACATTCTGTTAGTAACGTCTGTAATAATGACTCTCTTTGCCTTTGGCGTGTCATCTCAACGAGCCCAAATTCACTCATTCTAAGTATTGTGCACTTGGCAGAATCCTCTTTCATGCAACCTTTTAGGCGATCAAGAACGCGTCTTTGGTTTTTTCGAGTTCTCATATCGATAAAGTCACAAATAATCAAGCCCCCTACATTTCTCAACCTTAGTTGTCGGGCAATTTCTTCTGCTGCTTCTAGATTGACACGTACTAGTGTTTCTTCTACGTTTTCATTAGTGCTGGTACTACGCCCTGAGTTTACGTCAATTGTGTACATCGCCTCTGTTTTATCAAAAAAGAGATATCCACCACCTGGAAGCCATATTTTTCTGCGCAGTGTTTTATCGATCTCTCGCTCTACATAAAAACGCTCAAACATCGGTATTTTATCGCGATAATATTCAATGCGTAGAGGATGTTCATGTGCATACTTACTATATTGACGTTTGCAGGATTGATACGTGGCATAGTCATCAACAAGAATTCTATCATATTTTTTATCCACGGATTGCATAACCGCTCTTTTAATCAGATCTGATTCCTGGAAAAGACATTCTGGGCCCGTTGCCTTATGAAAATTCTCCATAATCCCTTCCCAGATCTTCAAGAGGTCATTAGCTTCCTCTACTAGCAGTTCAATGTTGGCATTTCTACTAGCTGTCCTACAGATCAGTCCCAGATTCTGTGGCATTTCAAAAGCTCTGATCAATTTTCGAAGCCTGTTCCTTGAAGCCTGATCCTCAATTTTACGAGATACGCCACGATGACTGGAATTAGGAAGTAACACTAAGTATCTACCAGTAATAGATATATTTGATGTCAGGCGTGCGCCTTTTGAGCCTATCGGTTCTTTGATCACTTGAACCAGTACTGACTGGTCCAATTTCATCTTTTGCTCGATACTCATATCTCTTTCTTGTTTGGCATCAAGAGACCTAATATCATAGTGAAGATCGAAATCCATATCGAACATTTGCTCAAATTTTTTCGTATTCTCAATAATATCTGAGATATGGATAAAGCCGTTATCTCCTTCATTAATATCTATGAAGGCTGACTGAATATTATGTAAAATATTGGTAACACGCCCTTTATATATATTACCAGTGAGCTGACGATCCTTCCTCCGTTCAATTGTGAGGTCTTGCAGCTGGCCGTTTCGAAGAAGTGCTAAGCGTTGTTCTTTTGACTCAATATTTAAAAGGATTTCTTGCATATTGTTACCGTTTTTACCTTGCTTTAGATCGGACAGATCCCTTGCATACGAGACCTCTCAAATTAAATAGCTTAGCGAAATGTAAGCTTCTTTACTAGTAAAATCGACATAAGTTCAATACGGTGAACCTGACAGAAGTCTGTCAGGTTGTAGGGAGAAAAATAGAAAAGCAGGTTGGCTGACCTTTTTGAGATTGAATCTTCACATCCCCTTCTGCTCTTGTTATAATTTGTTTGATGATGGCTAAACCTAAGCCTGAAGAATCTGTCTTTTTCTTAGTGGTATAGAAAGGCTCAAAAATCATTCCTAGATCTTTCGGAGAAATCCCAGGCCCACTATCTTCCACCTCTAAAACAAAGTATTCAATTGCATCTATATTTGTATACTTTCCTTCTACTCGAATATAGCCATTTTCCTTAATCGCATCTTTTGCATTAAAAAATAAATTAAGAAATATTTGGCACAGATCACACCTTTGTATATTTAAAGGCACTGACTTTTCAGGTAATGACAAACTGAATTTTACATTGCTTGATAAAGTATTCCTCGCCAGTTTTGAAATACTTTGTATGCATTCTATCGGATCTTCTAGACTCTGTTCTGGCGAATACCCTCGGGCATATTGAAGAATATTTGAAGTTAATTCATTTGCCCTATGCACAGTTTCTTCAATTGTCTGAATATATTTCAGTTGATCGACATTATCCTGATTACGGATAAGCATCGTTGTAAAAGTAAGTATTCCTGCATGAAGATTACATAAGTCGTGTGCTATGGCTGTAGAAAGAGCCCCTATATTTAACAATTTATGATTTTGAAGGTCTCTTGATGAAATTTCTTGTATTTCTTTTTCAGGAAGAGCTACTAAACGAATATTCGGTGATGGATGCTCCAGCTTAGCAGGGAAAGCAATGATTTGGCAGGGTATGAGTTTACTTAATGGATGAGACAGTTCAAACCTCAGAGATTCCTGTCCCATTTTTCCAGTAGTCGCAACATAATTAAGAATCTCTGTACACTTTGGCCGGTCCGCAACATAGACTATATCCAGAAACCTCAACGGCTGCATTTCATAAGGTGCTCCACCTAAGAAGTGAATGAAATTTCCTAAGCCATCAGAATAATCTCCGTTAGCATCAACAGAAACTGAACCCATTACTCCAATACCCTCTAAAATTTTCATTATACTCTCATCAGGGCATGCTTGACCTTCTCTTCCGGGATAATCCATCATTCGAATGTTTTCATCCTTATCTATTACACAAAATTACGCTTGGTATTCCGTTACTTCCTGTCGCTCTGGGTATTCTATACAATGGCCTTCTTCAGCAAGAACCATTACCCTCCATTTAGCCCCTGGAAAACAGGTTAATTTAGAGACTATTGATACTCTTTGCATCATTGGAACATCTCTTAAATCATGCTTTTCTGTTTCCATTTTCCCTTGATGCACTCTTTCAATTAAAAATTTGGCATTTGTCCATCCAAATAGACTCCTATTAGATAATTCCCATTTCGTATCGTCATTAAATTCTCGATAACGAGCTGTTATAGTCACTTTTTGCTTCTTCTTAAATAATTCTCTCCTTCTTCCCTTTTGAAGAAGAAGCTCTCTAAAATAACATTTTTCCATTGTTTCTATGCTGTAATACATGAAAATTGGGATAACAAAGAGTACCAGGGCTACATTCAGCGGAATAGCCTGAAGAAGAGCCGTGTTAAAAAATTTGCTAAAATAGGAAAATGGATTAAGAATCCCAACTGTACAGGTCAGTGCCAGAAGCAAGACAACCCAAATAACAACCTTATCTCCTGAAGTCACAAAACTTTCAGGTCTTTCAAATTCCGGTTTATTTTCCTTAATCATAGATACAACACTCCCCTTCTAGTACTCACTAGTCCATGGTCACTCCACCATAAAATATCGGTATGGAAGGAAGTCACATTAGAGGATACAGCTTTAAACATCTAAATGCCAAGGATGTACGTATATATTTTTTTAAAAACATTATTAATCTGAAATAACTAGAAATATTGGGAGGAGTTTTACAGGCTTAATGCTCATTCAGAGGAAATACCCCCTCTAGTTTAGATTAAGAGTCGATTTGCCTTCTTAAAAACAACTAGCATTAAAAGCTAATTTCCTTTAAATTAGTAAAACTTAAATTGCCGTAGAGTTGATGTATTCCGTTATAAATGAGCGAGGTAACCTTGGAAGAATTCAGAATTTATATTGACCGTCTAAAGGACGGAAAAACAGAAAAGCTCGACGGCTCTTTTTCTACAGATTTTCTAGAAGTCAAGGATCAGGAACTCTCTTTCTCTGGAACAGTAGAAGTTACAGGCGAGACCTATCTAGCAGACGACACCTTAGTATTACATTTCGGCGTTAAAACCACTACCTTACAACCCTGTGCGATCTGTAACAAAGCTTGTTCCTATACAATAAGAGTAAAGGGGCACTACCATGCAGAGGATACCTCAGAAATTAGAACCGGAATTTTCGATTTCCGTAATGTTTTGAGAGATGCCATTTTACTGGAAGTCCCATCTGTGGTAGAATGTCAAGATGGAAAATGTCCTGACCGAGAAGATATAGTAAAATATTTTGCAAAGGCCCAGGACTCGCAAAAAATGGATGCAAGCCATGATGCTTACCACCCTTTCAGCGACCTAAATATAGAATTAAATTAAAACACAAAGTAAATTAGGAGCGACAGAATGGCTGTCCCACGTAATCGTACATCAAATAGTCGTAAGAACACTCGACGTGCTCACGATGCAAAAACCCCAATATCCACGTCCTCTTGCTCTAATTGTGGAGAGCAGAAGTTGCCTCACGTGTTGTGCAACTCTTGTGGTTTTTACAATGGACGCGCTGTAGTAGAACTGGAAAATAACGAAGAGTAAATTCCTTCCTGGTAGGTGCAATTTGCGGGTTGCTATCGATTTAATGGGGAGCGAACATGCTCCCCAAGTTCTATTTAAAGCTTTGTTGGAAGCCGTTAGACGTCTAGCTCCCGATGATGTTTTAATAGCGATTGCTTTACCCGAAATCATCGAACAGCTATCAAGCACATATCTATCCTCAATTTCTGATATTGACTCCGCAAAGATTCAATTTATTTCAGCAAGCAGTGTCGTATCTCCGGATGAAAACCCTCTTTTGGCCACTCGAAGGAAAAAAGACTCCACCATGGCTAAAGGTATCAGCCTTTTAAAAGAGGGCAAAGTGGATGCTTTTGTCACAACTGGGAATACTGGAGCCTTAATCGCTCAAGCTACCATTTCTCTACCCACACTCCCTGGTATTACAAGGCCAGCCCTTCTGGCAACAATTCCAAGCAAAGATTCACCTGTTTGCGTTCTAGATGTCGGAGCCAATATACTCTGCAAGTGGGAAAATCTGATTCAATTTGCTCAAATGGGAATCGCTTATCAACAATGTTGCTGCAATGTAGACATCCCTAGAGTTGGTTTTCTAAATATTGGTTCAGAAGCTATGAAAGGCACTGAATCTATTCGCCGTGCCTACCAAGAGCTAGAAGAGAGTGACCCTGATTTTAAAAAAAGCTTCACTTTTTGCGGTAACATTGAAAGTCATGATGTTTTTTGTGGGAAAGTAGATGTTTTAGTCACAGATGGTTTTACAGGTAATATTTTCATTAAAACATCGGAAGGAATCTCAGCATTTATTTTCGACAAATTGCTTAATGGCCTTGGTCCTAATCCACCAAAACGACTTACATCTACTCTAGAAAATCTTGCAATAGATCTAGACTACGCCCAATATCCTGGAGCTATTCTTTGTGGAATAGAGGGAGTTGTAGTTAAATGTCATGGCTACTCAAACCAGGATGCTCTACTCAGCGGAATAATGGGAGCTTGTCACGCTGTCCGCCAAGGGCTCGTTAAAAAAATCAAGCACACTCTCCATGACTTTCAAAATCCCTAATCTTTCTTGACCAGCGGAGGAATTCTCTAGATCTCTTGTAAAATCCTTCTATTTCTGTTACATTTTTCTTTTAGATTTCATGCACAATGTGTAGGTCGTGTATTAGAATTACGAAACGCTGCTTTTGGAGCCTTTTTCAGTACTTTTGAATTGTATGAGGCTCACCTACTTATCTAAGTATGGAGAGCCTCATACAATTCAAAATCACAAAAAAATGCCCTCAAAATCAGCATTTCCTAATTTTAATACACGGCCTAAGTTAAGGATTGATTTGTGACATATCATAAAACCCATTTTGATATTTAAAAATGAATTTAGGATTTCTCATACGTTTATTTCTATGTATCTTCATATTTGGAGTATATTTGTACTTATATGTAGATAAACAAAATCATCTCACTGAGCTTAGATTAGAAATTCCTCCCCTAACAAAAGAAGTTCGAACGATAAAAGAAGAGATTGCAAAACTTCAGTATGAAGTAGATCAATTTGAAAGCCCCGCACACCTCATGGAACTAGCTCAAAATCCCGAATATGGGCACCTAAAACACCCTCTCGTAAAAGACATCGTCATCTTGCCTGTCGGAAAGAGTATGGAGAGTCATGACGAATGAAAAGCCCACGCTCTAAGCCATCAAGACAAGACATGCGACTTCTATCTATTATCTCGTTTGCTATCTTTGGTCTTTTTTCTCTGCTCATTATTCAGTTTTTCAAAGTCCAGATAAAAGAAGGAAAGCGTTGGGCGAAAATAGCTCAAGGCCAACACGAGTTTGAAATAACAGAGCCATTCAAACGAGGTCGATTTTTATCGAATACATCTGTCAAATTGGGTCACCCTGAAAATATTCAGCCTTTTGTAATTGATGTTCCTAAATTTCACTTACACATCGACCCTCTATCCATACCAGAAAACTTCCGAGAAGAAATAGCCTCTAAACTTATACTATTATTAAATATACGTGCTGGTGATCAGGATGAAATTCGCGGAGAGTTTTCACGTAGAAGTCGAAACCGCAAACTTATGATGTGGTTAGATCGAGAAACAAAGGATTTGATAGCTGAGTGGTGGAACCCTTTTGCAAGTAAAGGAAAAATCCCTAGAAATGCATTATTCTTTATTAACGATTACCAGAGGTCATACCCATTTGGAAAATTATTAGGGCAAGTTCTTCATACCATTCGAGATGCCAAAGACCCTATTACCAAAGAGGGCATACCCACCGGAGGATTAGAATTACAATACAATAATATTTTGAAAGGGAAGCTTGGAAAACGAAAATTATTGCGTTCTCCCAGACACTCTCTAGAAACGGGTAATGTCGTCGTCGCACCTGAAGATGGAGCTGACATATATCTCACAATTAATCACTATTTACAAACTATCGCAGAAGAAGAAATAGAAAAGGGTGTTAAAAATTCCCGCGCAAAAAGTGGTTGGGCAATGATGATGGATCAACATACCGGGGAAATTCTAGCCATGGCCCAGTATCCTTTCTATTACCCACAAAAGTACCAGGATTACTATAACAATCCATCCCTAATTGAATATACGAAGCCCAAAGGTGTCACTGATGCCTACGAACCCGCCTCTACAATGAAACCCCTTACCCTTGCGATTTGCCTTTTAGCTAACCAAGATCTCCTTAAAGAAAAAAAAGAACCTTTATTCCTACCCAATGAAATGATCCCTTCGGATAACGGCCACTTTCCTGGACGAAATAGGCCTCTTGCTGACGGTCGCGTCCATCACTATCTAAATATGTCCATGGCTCTTCAGAAATCTTCGAATATATACTTAGGTATGTTAATAAAACGACTTATGAATAATTTCGATCCAAAATGGTATCGGAATACTTTAGTAGAAAAATTTGGTTTTGGAGAACTAACGAATATTGAGTTGCCTGCTGAAAGCGCTGGTCAAGTCCCAACTCCCGGAAAATTACACCCTAATGGAAGACTTGAGTGGTCCTTACCCACGCCATATTCTCTTGGTATTGGTCACAACATTCAAGTTAATAGCACACAAATGCTACGAGCTTTTGCAACCCTTGCAAATGGTGGAATTCTAGTCGAGCCTACCCTCATTCGAAAGATCATACAACCTCGTTCCAACGGCACGCAAGAAATTCTTCTTGACAATACCCGACAAGAAAGAATAATGAATTTCCCACGGGTTCTGGACAAAAAGATCGTTGAGGAAGTACTCAAAGCAATGAAATTTGTTACCAAATTTGGTGGAACTGCCCCAAAAGGGAACATCAGTGGATATACAGAAGCTGGAAAAACAGGAACAGCTAAGAAAATTGTAAACGGCGTTTATTCAAACAATCATTATTTTTCAACCTTTATCGGTTTCACTCCTGCAGCAAACCCTAGATTTACCCTACTTGTAGCCATTGATGAACCAGAAGCTATTTTTATTCCAGGTATTGGAAAGAACTATCAAGGGGGTCAATGTGCAGCACCAGTATTTAGTAATATAGCCAGGCGCTCTTTGGAATACCTTGGAATAACACCTGATGATCCATACGGCTATCCCCACGGCGATCCCAGAAGAGATAGTTCAAAATCTGATTGGGCTATGGAAGTCACTGAACTTAAGAATACCTACGACCAATGGAACGTTAAACAATAAGCAAGCAGAATCTCTCATGAAACTTAAAATACTTTTTAATGACATACCTGAAGCCACTTTTAGAGGTCCGAAAGACATCAGTATTTCTGGGATTTGTTCTAACTCCAAACTTATCACTCCCGGGGATCTATTCATTGCCAAAAATGGGAAAACACATAATGGCAATAAATACACACCTGAAGCTATTACGAGAGGGGCTGTGGCTATTTTAACAGATCTTTTCGATCCACTTATTAAAAATACTATCCAGATAGTACATCCTGACGTAGAAGGCATCGAAGGCCTTCTAGCTGCTATTTATTTTGACAATCCCTCTGAGAAATTACTTACTGTCGGAATAACCGGAACAAACGGAAAGACAACTTGTGCCTATCTCATAAAACATCTTTTTGACCACATGAACAAACCCTGTGGACTTATTGGAAGTATTGAGTACCTTATTGGATCTCAACACTACCTAGCTACAAGAACAACCCCTGATGTTGTTACAAACCACAAATTGCTCAGCGACATGATCCGCCATAATTGTAATTCTGCTGTAATGGAAGTCTCTTCTCACGCCCTGGTTCAAAATAGAGTAGAACATATTAACTTTGATATAGCTCTATTTACCAACCTTTCACAGGATCATCTTGATTACCATCGCACAATGGAAGAGTATTGCTTAGCAAAGTCAAAACTTTTCACTTCTTTGGATTCTTATAGTCGAAAAGAGAAAACCCCTCCTTTCCCCATAGCCGTGATCAACAACGATTGTCCTTGGACTCCAACCTTGCTATCAAATTACAAAGGAAATCGTCTAAGTTATGGCATTGACAATCCATCTGACCTGCAAGCCAGTAAGCTCGCCCTATCTTCATCAGGGAGCCACTTTGACGTCCATTACCTTGGTAAAACCATAAGTTTTTTCACGCCTCTTATTGGACGCCATAATATCTACAACAATCTTGCCGCTATCTCCTGCAGCCTATTAGCCGGTGCTACATTAACCGACCTAAGTGAGCCTCTTACAAAATTTCAACCCGTTTGCGGAAGACTTGATTATCTATCCAACGATTTGAATATCCACATCTACGTTGATTATGCTCATACCCCAAACGCCCTTGAAAATGTCCTAAAAAGTCTGCGTGAATGTTCTATAGGACGTATTTTCACTGTTTTTGGTTGCGGTGGAGATCGTGATTCAGGAAAAAGATCCGAGATGGGTGCTATAGTTGAAAAACTTTCTGATGTCTCTATTGTGACTTCCGATAATCCGCGTTCAGAAAATCCCTTATCAATATGCCAGGATATTTTAGAAGGGTTTATTGACAAATCTAAATTTATTATGGAAATTGATCGTAAGAAGGCCATTGAGCTTGCCATTGATCTGGCATCTCCTCATGACACAATCCTCATAGCGGGGAAAGGTCATGAAACCTATCAGGTATTTGCAAGAAAGACAGTCCCGTTTAACGACCGTGAAATAGCATCGAAATTATGTATACAAAAATCTCTAGGCCTGACAGACTCACACACGGCTACTTTATAGAATTTGAATCAGACCATCCCCTATCAAATATTTTGTTTATAACATGCGCTTTTTACATCTTACATTAGTTCTTTTAACTTTACTCGTTTCCTCATGTTCTCATGCTAATCGGAATAGCTCTCAGTCCAAACCCTGGTCTCGGACTAAAGGTAAAGCTTTTCCCATCATCATTATTGATGCCGGCCATGGTGGACATGATCAAGGTACCCAATCTCAGATGTACAAATACCAAGAAAAACATCTAACACTTGCTACTGCGATGATGGTGAAAGACCATTTAGAAAACCTCGGATATCGTGTTATCATGACTCGTCGAAGGGATGTTTTCATCCCTTTGGAAAACCGAGCTAAAATAGCAAATAAGCCACGCAATACTCTCTTTGTCAGTATCCATTACAATGCAGCTGCGAATCGCAAAGCTGAAGGTGTTGAGGTATTTTTCTACCAACCAAATAGTTCGGGAGATCAGGAAAGATCCAAAGCTTCAAAGAAGCTAGCTAGTGCTGTCTTGAAAGACATCATCAAATCCACTCATGCTCCTTCAAGAGGCATAAAATCAGGCAACTTTCACGTTATTAGGAACACTAATATACCTTCTATCCTGGTCGAGGGTGGTTTTCTAACTAATAAAAACGAAATGATTAAACTTAAAGATCCAAAATACCTTAACCGAATAGCTTGGGGTGTCGCAAAAGGTATCGAGAACTATTTGGAAAGTGAAGCCTAGTTTTCCTTATAATAACTCATAACTTTCTAGTAATTTGACCGATTATGATAATCCTTAGGTGGATAACTTCTTCTTTTTACAAAACCGCTTGGATGTATTTTGTTTATAATCAATCAGAAAGTATTTGATTGTGCCAACATAGTTTTTATTTTCTTTGAAATCCGTAGTCTTTAGAAATTCTTTGCGCCAGCCTCTCTCATCTCTTTTAAGTTTCCATATGCTTGATAATCCAACTATTTATGCACAAAACACCTATAAATTATTTTAACAAAGCAAAAAAAAAGACCA
>JBLFWS010000056.1:0-19505 GCA_047611865.1 Chlamydiales bacterium | reverse complement strand
GACAGGATGGACGGATGACAGGATGGACATTTTTTAAAAAATAAGTTGAAGTATTTTACTAACAATGACTTAAGTCACTTCACTTTCACCCCAATTTTATACTCCCCTTTAAAAGCCTATTTTATAAAAATTAATTATTCTTCGGCAACTAACGATTAACTATATCATCCTTATGAGTAGTACTAATTAATATGTAGATGTACTAAAATGTACTATATGTAATTAAGCTGTTTATGCGCTTTTATATAGCCGTCAGTTCTTTTAGTCTTATAATTAGACACTTAGCTTAATAGGAGGGGAATGAAGAAGGAAATTGTGTTAATTCATCAAGCCCGAATGATGTCAACAAGACTCCCCGGTAAGGTCTTGTTGGAAATAGACGGTCGCCCTTTAATTGAATATTCTCTCGAAAGATTGCGGCAGGCTCCCTCAATTTGTAAAATTGTAGTGGCTACAACAAATAACCCAAAAGATGAAGCCATTGTTGAGTATTGTAAATCACACGATATCGATTTTTACCGTGGGGACGAAGATGATGTCTTATCTCGATATTATGAAGCAGCAAAAGCCTACCAAGCCGACTATATCATTCGTACTACATCAGACTGCCCTCTCATCGATCCCGATGTCATCGAAAAAATAATTAAAGCCTACTTTGATGCAGAAAATGCTGACTATGCTTCCAACATGCTCAAAGAAACTTACCCTTTAGGAATGTGTGTTGAAATTTTTTCCATGGAAATTCTTGAAGAAGCGTATCAGAAGGCTACTGAGAGATATGAAAAAGAACATGTAACTCCCTACATCTACATGCACCCCGAAAAGTTCTCCTTACTCTCTGTCGAACAAGATGAAGACCTTTCCTTTCACAGGTGGACCGTGGATACGGTTCAAGACTTTAACTTTGTCGAAAAGGTAATTTTCCACCTGAAAGAAAAAGAAAATCCTTTTTCTATGAAAACGGTTCTTGAGATCCTCAAAGAACATCCCGAATACATGGAAATAAACCGGAAAATTAAGCAAAAGGGAGTGATGGAATGACTGAGCGAGAAGAACACTACCTCTCTCTTGATGAGCGCCTGGAGTTAAGAAAAAAGGACGATGTCTTCTTTCCCGTAAAAGGCCCTACACGCGCAGTCCACCATGAGATACTTATACAATCCGTTAAGCGCCCTATTTTATCCTTGCTAACCACTCCACAAATTTTACAAAAAGCCCCTTCAAAATCTTCTACAAAAAGATTGGCAAAATGCATTGCTCGCTTACTCATCTATAAGGACTCCTTTGAAAATCGTTTTGGCCAAGCTTTTGAAGCAAGTGAATCAGAAGGCCTCTTCTTGTTTTATTTGGATGTATTGAAAAAAGCCTGTGGAGTGCAAGAGGTCAGCGAAGAAGGTATTGAATCTGTTGAATATACTTTGCTGATTATGGAAGAGATCTTTTGTGAAGACTACCCCTTCAAAGAAGCCATGGTATTTATTAACTGGTCTATTCAAATTTCTCGCTCTTTTCTTCTTGGAGGGCCATTAGAAAAACAGGAAACTGTTGATGAGTTCTTTTATCGCATAGTGGAAAATACTGATTCCTACTATATCGTGGAAAGACCCAAAGAAGAATCTGGACACAGTCCTTCCTTTTACCTGATGGATCATGTGAGCCATCAACCCTTTGCAATTCTCAAGCGTACTTTGCCATTACATCTTTGTTCTTTTGAAAAAAGAGTCCCTATAATGAAACGCACAGCACCTCTTCATGAAGTAGAACGGGTGGGTTTTGAAATGAATAAAATCATTGGTGTATTTCAACATACTCCTGTAACCCTTCAAGCGCACTTTCGTCTCAATGGTGAAGATGTAGAAGGCTCCATTCAGTTTTATTTAAGCAACACTTTTGCTGGCAGGAGAGACTTTTATTACCTCGAGACTGCTGCTGAAGAACTTCTCACTTTGTCTAATGGAGTTGTTCATAGTGCTGTTTTAGAAGGATTGATTCAACAACGAGGGGCTGGACATGGCGACAACATCATTGTAAGTAAAAAACCTCATCAAGGAAAAACCATTATCAACGATTTGTACGCTATTGATCTAGAAGAAATCCTCCCTAGATACACACGCCTTCGACCTGATATCTATTTCACAGATGCAGAAAGAGCAAAGGAGAGAGAAGGAGACTCATTTGATGAAGAGATTTATTCAGCACTTACCTTATGCCGGATTTGGTTATTGGGGCTTCCGCAGTCCCAGAGACCTGTACGAAAAGCTTTGCTTATGATGGGAAGTAATCCCTCAATGGCCCACAGCATAAATGATTATGCAGACTTTCTTTTTAAAACAAGTAATCTAGAGGTTGAGGGAATAGAGGCATTAAAAGAACGTGTATCCCTTATTAGTGACATTTGCTCCAAAGCATTAAAAGAAAAAAACTATTTGACTCCAAGAGAGATGTATTTCGAAATCTATGGAGGCAAGAAACTTTACGAATCGGCTTTGCGAGCGGGAATTTATCCTCTAGAGATTTTCGATCAGGTGGTAGGCAATCCCTATTCCAATTTCAAAGACTTTGCAGATATTGAAGGGAGTCTTGAAGATTTCAAATCCTTTGTCTTTGACGAAACAAAGAATGAAGAAGAAAATTTGATTATGAAAGAAACTTTCCGAAAGTTATATGAAGTCGAGTTGTTTGATTGTAAAAAACCTCTCTTTCCCCTGAAAAAAAAGCCTACAACTGAAAATCGTTCATAAAATGGATTCTGAACCATTGGCTTGTTACTAGTCCGTATATCCTTCCCCCACAACAAACTATCTTTTTATTACCTGTATCATATATAATCATTTAGAAAATATTTTTTGATATGTTGCAAATGCCAGGTAAATAAAAATAAGTTTACTGTATAACTATTCTAAAAAAGAGTTCATCATGGAAAAAAAATCCTCCTACCTCTTCATCGGTTTAGCCCTTTTCTCCATGTTTTTCGGTTCTGGAAACCTAATTTTTCCATTATATATCGGACAATTGGCCCAAGACCATTTCCTCTCTGCCACCCTTGGCTTTTTGCTCACCGCGGTAGCCTTCCCCTTCTTCGGAGTCATCGCCATGGTGATTTTCCAGGGAAATTACACTGAATTCTTTGGATGCCTTGGAAAACGCACAGGCCTGCTTCTTACGGCCCTATTACTCACTGTTTGGATTCCTTTAGGATCAGCTCCACGCTGTATAGCCCTGGCATACGCCAGCACATCAACATATTTTTCGTTGCCCCCCTTATGGGTGTGGAGCCTTTGCTCCTGCCTTCTTATTGCCCTAATTGTATGGAAAAAGAACCGTATGCTGGATTTTCTGGGTTACGTCCTTACTCCCATGCTCCTTCTCTGCCTCTTTATCATATCCGTAAAAGGTCTTTGGGGAGCTAACTTTTCTATGTCTACTTTTGAGCACAGCACACTTTTTATGGAGGGGCTGAAGGAAGGCTACAATACCATGGACCTCATAGCAGCCTTTTTCTTCTCTGCTAGTGTCATTGACATCCTTCAGAAGGATGGCAGTAAAGACCCCATGAAAATTACTATGAAAGCCTGTGCTGTGGGAATTTCCCTATTAGGAGTAGTCTATTTTGCTCTGATATCCCTTGCCGCAGCTTATTCTGGAGACCTTGAAGGAATTCCTAAGGAACAGCTCCTCTCTCATGTTGCACTGATTGTTATGGGCCCCCAATTAGGTATTATAGCCATGGTAACGATCGTTCTAGCATGTCTCACGACACTCCTGGCTCTTGTTTCTGTTTATTCTGACTTCCTGTCAAAATCTATTTTCCGACAATATGAAAGTCGCAAACAGCTTTCCCTTTGCTGCACCTTGCTAGGTACTTTCATCCTGTCCACTTTGGGATTATCAGGGATCACCTTCATAACAGCACCTATTTTAGAGGTCTTTTACCCACTCCTCATCGTTCTCATCGCTTATAATACGGGTGTTTACCTGAATAAAGGCCTCTCCAGAACCAGAAGCTGCGCCACTTCGGATTAAAATCCCAAGTTATTTACCCGATACTGTCAACTTGACAAGGGTTTTAAAATCAGGATAAATAAGACAAAAACATTTTCTTATTTATCCTGCCTATCCTGTCATCCTGCCCATCCTGCCAATCAATCACCCTGCCCTTCCCGTCACCCTTTCACATTGATTTTTAATAACTTAAGCAATTATACTACCGTTTTTAAACTGAACTTGGAGATAATAATGCTAAATAAAGTTTTACTCGGAAGTTTAGCTGTAATCCTCACTGCAGTCCTCTATGTTGGCAGCACCTACAACATTCTGGTCCAACAAGAGATGGACATAGAAGGAAATTGGGCACAGGTAGAAACACAGTATCAAAGACGCTATGACTTAATTCCAAACCTTCTAGCTTCTACCAAAGGCTTGATGCAACAGGAGAGCAAAGTATTTGGAGAGCTAGCCAATGCCCGTAAAGCCTACACTAGTGCCACGTCTTTAAATGAACGCATCCAGGCCACTCAAGAAGTAGAGCACGCTTTTGGAAGATTGATAGCAATCGTAGAAGCTTATCCCGAACTAAAAAGCCAAAGCGCGGTATTAGCCCTTATGGATGAAATAGCGGGAACTGAAAATCGTGTCAGCGTAGAAAGAGTGCGTTTTAATCATTCAGTAAAAGTTTTCAACACACAAATCCGCACCTACCCAAGCAAGCTGATTGCTTCACGTTTCGGTTTCCTAAAAAAAACCTATTTTACCATCAAATCAAAAACTCATGAAGTTCCCACAATCGAGTTTTCTTAAATGAACTCTCGCACCCTTTTCCTCCTACTTTCTCTCCTTCTGCTCCCGCTTTCTTTGATGGGAGCAGAGCCTCCTAGACCTCTTGGGCATGTCAATGACTATGCAAATCTCCTTAGTCGTTATGAGCAACACCAAATGGAGGGAGAACTTCGAATCTTAAGCAAACAATCCGGTCATGAAATCGCCATCGTGACCCTTCAATCCCTGGAAGGACAAACCGTCGAATCAAAAAGTAGAGAAATTTTCGATATTTGGAAAATTGGAAAAAAAGGCAAAGACAATGGACTTCTCTTACTTATTTCCATGCAGGAAAGAGAAATCCGTATTGAAACCGGATACGGAACTGAGAGCCTACTCCCCGATGCTGCAGCAGGAAGAATCATTAGACACACAATAGGGCCACATCTAAAAAATCAGGAATACTATAAAGGAATATCTGAAGGAATTTATTTGATTCAAAAACACCTGATTCAAGATAAACCTGCCCATAAAAACACAGAAGAGCTTAGCGAAAAACAACTAGCCTCAGCTACAGTGCTCGTACTGCTTACATTGATCCTGGTTCCTCTTCTCGCTTTAGCATTTGGGCCAAATGACTGGTGGATATCTTTTATTACTGGAAGCGCTATGTCTATAGGTTCAGAAAGCCTTTACTTCATACTTCCATTAATCGTCTTTTCCTTTTTAGCGGGATATTTCCTTTCCGCATACGGAAACACCCATGACAACTCCTCCGATCAAGGTGGTGGCGGATATTATGGTGGCGGTTACCATGGCGGCTCTGGCGGTGGAAGCTTCGGAGGTTTTGGTGGAGGATCCGGTGGAGGCGGTGGAGCCTCCGGAAGGTTCTAGATTTCCAATCCGGAGACATCCACCTCGGGCTTTTCTAAAAATCTTCATCAAAACTTCTAGACATCCCTTCAATGGGCACAATCTCGGGCTCTTGCTTAAAGAGCTCCTTAACCTCATCAGGCAGATACTTTTTCGCCACTGTGAACTTAAAAGTATTCTGCAAAAACCAATCGTGTGTCATGGTGATTTTCCCATCCTGACCTTTTCTACTTCCCCAAGAGTTCAGCACACACCAGCGCACAGGCTTCTTGTCCTTTAACTCCACTCCCACCAAAGTCATGGCATGTGTCGAATGAGCCTCTCCAGTATCCATCCTCTCCTTCTTTGTCATCTCCGGAATTCTGGGAAAGAGTAAGGAAAAATCATGGTTGCGAAGGTCAAGGGTTTCACGCTTTTTATCCAGTTTATCCCCCACATTACAGGTAAAATACACTGAGTCCCCTGCTTCTATAGATTTTATGACGATAGATACGATATCGTCATATTTCAGGTTCAGGTAACTCTGTAAAGCGCCCCCGGCTAATTTCAATCCGGTTTCATGTGCGTACAATTTATCATATTCGTAACCCTCAGAAGGATTATTACAAAGACTTACTCTCCCCTCCAACCCATATGGGACATATCGACGGAAAAATTCTCTTGGGGTCAAGTCCGGTACCGTTTTTGTTTTGGGATGTCTAAGCTCTCTAAGTTTAAATTCCCATGTAATAGTTTTAGGAGGCTCCCTGAAAGTCTTTACCAGAATCTCGTAAATAATATTTAGCAGCTCTTTTTTTCTCTCTATAATAGCCTCAGGACTAACACTCGCATCATTTGCCATCCCTCTTAGCTCCAAACCATAAGCTCTCAAGTGTGAAGAGAGTAATTCACAAATCTGACTCGAAGAGGAGGTATCTGCAGTTTCCGGCATATCCTTTTTCGGCACAAGGCCGTACTTTTCTACAAGATTTTGAAAGTACTGCCACTCCCCTCCATCCGATACCGGACGATGAAATATAGAACCGTTCCAATCTGAGTCGAAGCCCTCTCCAGCATATTTGATAACCCTTTCCAAAAAGATATTCGCCCTTTCCAGTTTATCCCAAAAGAAAAGATGGCTTTCAGAAAATTCAAAGTCGCCCTCAAGAATGTACTTGTTCATCATAGCCGTTCGCACGGTATTGAGCGCAGCAAACATCCAGCAACGTCCTGAACTCTTTTGATTCGGCGCTGAGGGAACAAATTTTACCATCGTATTAAATTTGTGCTCTACCTTTTCAAAAGTCACACTATCAGGAACCAAAAGCCTGTCATCAGCCAACCTCTCTAAACCGTCTTCACGGATAATATTTTGCAAAATGGGATGCATGGGGAACTTACTGGCGGATTCTGCAAAAGCCACAATGTCTCTATTCTCTATAATATCTCCCAAAAATCTGGGTACCAGTAAATCCTCATGTCTAATTCTTCGAATTTTGCGGCCACTGACATCGCCTACTTCATCACTTTCCTCACGTCGCCTTTTCCGCGATCTTTCTCCTGTCTCTTCAGCTGAGTGTGTTGCTTCTGATGCTTCGTTATAGGTTACATAAGACAAGGTCAACCTCCTGAGAGCTTAAAAATATTTTGACACATTAGCATGTGATAAAAAATTTTAAAGAAATAGTCAAGAAGCTTCGACAATATTTTAAATAGGCCGATAGAAATTCTAAGATTATTATGAATGTTTGCTTACTTAGATAAATTCAAAAGTTTAGTAAAGATTAGGGGCTCGAACTAAGTTTAACTATTAAAAAATTCGTATTCAAACATCTAGAACTGATGTCCGTAAACAGCGACGTACTAACCTTGGAACGACCACACCAATAGATAAAAAAGCTGAAAGCTTCGTAGAGAGCTCTTTATCAGGGATTACTAGTGCGTCCACCCGTATGTCTAATGCCCTTACCGGAGATAGGCTCAAGAGTGATTGGACTCAATTAGGGGATGACGCAAAAGCGACAACTGCAAAAATATCAGCTCGGTTTTTCTGGACAATAATCTTGATCTAAAAAAGCCTTTCATCTAAAATTAACGGAATTAGTCTATTACCCCAATTTTTTGATGGAGATGTTCACCATGAACACGCAATACTTTAGAAGGACAGAATCTTTTCTTACTGTTAGCCCTTCTGTTGCTTTCCATCAATCTCAACAAAATTCTCATCATATTCAATAAACTACTCTAGTCCATTTTTTAAAATTCTAGAACACGTTTACCAAGTCTATGGCCTTAGAATACCCATATAGATATTCATACACTTAATTTTTAATTCGGTTTTATCATGAACACGGTTCTATTTATTTGCATATTAGTATCACTAGCTTGCATTTATCTAATTATTGGAAAACTCACCTCAGGGGGTGAGCAAAACAATGAAGAATATTTTCTAGGAGGCAGAAGTTTAGGCTTTTTCTCTCTTACAATGACGCTGCTAGCCACCCAGATTGGTGGCGGAGCCTTAGTGGGAGCATCGGAGGAAGCCTACCAGAGAGGTTGGGTGGGCATCCTTTATTCTTGTGGGCTCTGCCTGGGTCTTCTTCTCTTGGCCTGTGGTTTTGGAGCAAGCTTGAGAAAACTCAATCTCTCGACCATGGCTGAAATTTTTGAGGTAAAATACAAGTCGAGAAGCCTTAGAAAAATTGCCTCCCTACTCTCTGTCCTCTCCTTATTTTTCATTTTAGTGGCTTCAGGATTAGCCGTTCGAAAGTTTCTCGTTTCACTAGGTCTCGACCACTTCTCTTTGTACTTAGGCTTTTGGTCTGTTGTCATCCTATATACTGTTATGGGAGGACTCAAGGCCGTCGTATACACCGATATCGTCCAAACACTCTTTTTTATTGTATGTCTGGTGGGAACTTTCTTCTGTAGCCTTGGAAGTGTTTCTGATTTTTCCAGTCTCTTAAATCCTCTAACTGTTTCTTCAGAACAGAGCATACCCTGGACAAGCTGGTTGTTGATGCCCCTACTCTTCGTCTTAACGGCACAGGATATGGGTCAGCGCTGTTTTTCTGCTCGTTCCCCAAAAACCGTTTCATTAGCTACTGCAACATCTGCTGTCATTGTACTACTGTTTTCCCTAATACCCGTTTATTTTGGAATTCTGGGGCAGCACTTAGGCCTAAGTATTGTGCCTGGTGGCAGCATCTTACTAGCTACCGTAGAGGCCACAACTTCATCGACAGTACTTACCTTCTTTGCCTGTGCAGTATTAATGGCAATTATTTCCACAGCTGACTCGCTCCTTTGTTCTATCAGCTCCAACCTTGCCTTTGATTTCTCTCAAGTGGAGAAAAGAACCTCTCAAATCATCACCTTTGCGGTAGGAATGTTAGCAGTAGGTTTTTCCTACCTATTTGAAAACGTTGTTCCCGTTATGGTTGGCGCCTACGAAGCTTATTTAAGTGTCCTTTTTGTGCCCATTACGATGGCTGTTATGGTCAAACAACCAAGTCATCTCTCAGCCACACTCTCGATGCTATTAGGCTCTGCAGGATTTTTGTTCTTCCAATTGAATGAAACAACTCTCCCAAAAGAGTTGATCACCTTGGTATTCTCCTATGGCGGATACTTTTTAGGGATACTTTATGACAATCTTTCTGATAAAATAAAAAACATAGTAGAAAGCAGAGCATCAGAAAGTTGTAAACTTTTATTTACTAAAGTTCCTCTTCTACCCATCGCAAAGATTAACAACGACAAGGATAACACATGACATCTGCAATTCTAACATACAACCTTCTATTAGGACTCTCTCTAGCAGCTCCCATTGGACCCGTAAATTTAGAATCTATAAGAAGAGGACTCGCAGGAGGCTTTAGTGCCTGCTTCACCCTATGGCTGGGAACGGCTCTTGGAAATACCCTAACCCTTTTAGTCGTTTACTTCAGCATAGGTAGTTATATTACTATTCCCTTAGTAAAAGTTCTCACCTGGATCATCGGAGGAACCATGCTTGGCAGAATGGGCTACCATAGCATTCGTGACAGTTTTAATGATTCATTCCTTAATAAGAATTCTCATGACTTTAAAGCAAAAAATGCCATTACTGTAGGATTTATTCTCGCTTTGGCGAACCCCATGGCCATCGTGTGGTGGATTGGCGTCTTTGGAGGACATATGAGTTCTACAGGTGCTGATGAGTCATTAATGAGCCATATGATCATCATTGCAGGCGTTATCTTATGGGCTGGTTTTCTTGCATCCATACTATCCATTGGCCGACAGTTTATTACGCCAAAAACTATGGGCTGGGTCTCTTTTTTTTCCGGCATCAGCCTTTCTTACTTTGCCATCTTATATTTCTATCGGGCTAGTGCAGTAATATCCAGATGCGACTCATTTCAAGAATTATTGGGATAAACAACTACTCAGCTCACTCGTCTTGTGAAATTTCAATCCATTCCTTGCCAATCTCCTGCTGGAGATTTGGCAAGGCGTTCAATACTCTTTGCTTTAAAGCCCCTACACTTTTGTAAAAAGACCCACATTTAGAAATAGTTCACAAGCAAGAGCTTCTGATCACCCCAACAAAACAATTCAAATAATTACTTATTTTTTTAAGCCGGGAAGTCAAAATCTCCCCTATATAAAATAGGAGAAAACAATGCTGAAAATATACGGATTTCCCATGTCATCAAGAGTCAATAAGGTCTTGATGTACGCCAACAAACTAGATCTGGAATTTGAATATATTCTATTGAATTTGCCCGGAGGCGAACATAAAACTCCCGAGTAACTGGAAATAAACCCCGTTGGAAAAGTTCCTGCAATCAACGATGAGGATTTTTCCTTGTTCGAAAGCAACGCAATCCTTAAATATCTTTGTGAAAAACACGACTCTGATCTTTACCCCAAATACCTGAGAAAGAGGTCTGTGGTGAATCAGTGGTGTGATTTTATCTGTCAACATCTCGGTGTGCACTACACTCGTGTAAGCTACAACAAGTTGTTTGCAGAAAAAATGGGAGACGAAAAAGATGAACGAGCCATAACAGAGGCTTATAAGTTCATTGATCGATTTCTACTGTTCATAGAGGGACAGTTGAACAAAACAAAATATCTTGCGGGTGACTCTCTCACCATAGCAGATCTTTCCCTGCTAGCAGAAATAGATCCAAGCGAATTGAATGAAGTGGATCTAAAAAAGTATCCCAAGATTCATACTTTGGTGCAGCAACTGCGCTCAGAAGAATTTCACCAGAATGTTAACAAATTCTATGGAGAATATCTGGCTAAGGTTTAGTTATACCAAAACCAATTCTTGAAGTCGTTTCGATATAAGTCTAAGGCATAGGGATTCTTAAAATCCCTGTGCTTTTAAAATATCTTTGTTACATAAATTCAACAACTCTCTATCATCAGAAACTTCTAACTCTAACAAAGCCTGGTAAGGATCCCCTGAAAGGCCGAGATCTCGTGCAAATGCAGCTTCAGTTTCTATTCCTTTCTGTTTCATTTCCCTGATGTCGTTTTTGATTTTCTCTCCTCCAAATTCCAACAGTCTTGCTTCAACAAGCATATGGCGAAATCCATTTTGAGAACTCACGGGCTTAGGCTCTCCATAAAATTCAATCTCAAAACCATCACAATAAGTGTGTGCCAGAAAATACCCATCTCTTTTCGGAAAGCTAATAGAATCAAAAATCAAAGAGAGATCTTCTTGGAGTTGCCTATCATCATATACTTCACATCCAATATTGATATCACTCCCTGCTACATCGATGTCTATGGGGAGGGTACCTATCAAAACAGGACGATAAGTTTCCAGCCTTTCCAATAACTGCAAGCGGTCTAAAATACTCCAGACTTCTCTTTGCTTACTCGTCCCCGCCAGTAAATACACCGTAGTAAACCACTTAAGACTTTCCTTGTCTTGATTCATAAGAACAACCTTTGGGAAAAAATGTCAAAAGTTCTAAGGTGTCGCATTATAGTATAGCTTTGGGTAAAAAATGAAGATGTACAATTTATTCAGCCCGATGACTGTTTTACGTCTGGTTTCCTACTGGCCACCCATGTTGTTTTCAGGTATCTCGGTTCGAGATTTTGATTTAGACGAAGGGTATATAAAAGTCAGGCTGAGATCTTCCTTTTGGAATAGAAACTACTTTGGAACTCACTATGGAGGCAGTATTTGCTCCCTTTGTGACCCTTTTTATTCCTTTATCCTTCTCCATCAGCTGGGCAGGGAGTTTATCGTCTGGGACAAAGCATCCAAGGTCACCTTCGTTTCAGCCACTGCTGAACCCGTCTATGCAACATTTTCTATAAACAAGGAAGATCTGGATCAAGTACGGGAAGATGCCCTTAACAATCATAAGGTAGAGCCCATTTTTGAAACGACTGTTGTGGACGAGGGAGGAAATATTATCGCAAAAGTTGAAAGGACTCTCTACGTTAAAAGAAAACTTCGGGAATAATTTTTTTGCAAATCACGGTAAAAGAACCCGATTTAAAAATTTTACTTTACAATCTTCTCTAATTTTACTTAGATGTTGTTTCTTGATTTGATACTCAACAGAGAGGATTGAGATGTCGACAATAGTAAACACCATAGAACAAACTACAAGCAGTATACGAGAAGCAGTGACTTTCGACAGAGGTCACATAAACGGAAGGTTAGTCCATCTAAATGGAGACCCCGCTACGCACCAAAAGGTGAAAGTTATATTCCCCCTGTTATGCTTCAAAATTACTGCAGGGACAGCTGAAACCGACAAAGATGGAAACTTTTCCATCAACTTAAACCGTACTTTTTCGTGGCTGAGAGACCCCGATAAAGTCATCCTCCAAGTAGTAGAAGAAACACTCGAAAGAAAGGGCTTCCTCTTTTTTTCAGGAAATGGAGAGAGAGTGATTGACAAAGTCGCGATCAATACAGGGGGATCGGGAGGCTCAAGAAACCTTGGGAACGTACCCATTGAACTTTACGAATACCAAAAAGATCTTCCCATGTTAAAGCAGCCTGGCGATTCAGGCCAACGCCCTCAGCAGGCTAGTACCGCTTACATGATTGATCTTGCTCTCGCAAACTTAGATGAAAAAATCAAAGAATCTCTCCACGGATTGGATATATTAAATTCTTCTGTAGAGGATATCCATAATTGTTACGGTGTATATAACCCTGAGTTGAGGGTGACTCCAGAAAACACTATAGACATGCTCTTAAATGGTATCTTTCCCGCGTACTTTCTAAAAGGTTCTCATGAAGGCGAAGTTACCGTTCCCATTAATTGGAAGGACTATGACAAAGACCTTTCCCCTCTTTTGCTAAACACCACCTTGGGCATAGACCTAGGAGTTAATCAAAAGGGAACCGAGCTAAACATTAAGTACGTCGATGTTCAAGATAAGGACGGGACATGGCATCACATAGAAAAGAGTGATAGTCGTTTCGATCGCGCCCTTTATCTTTTCAACAGTATGGCACTCGTCAAGGGGGAAATCGTCTCTCACCTTGGTCTCGGCCACTTAATAACTGAAGAATGTTCCATGGCCGTTTTCAGAGCTGTCAACAAAAACCCCCTTGGCGATCTTTTGAAGCCTCATTTAAGAGAGGTTCAAGAAATTGATAGACTCGGAGCTACGGCTATCTTTGGACCGGAGGGAATCCTCAATGTTTCGGGTTTAACTGTTGACGGTATCCGAGAAGCCTTAAAAGATGTTGTCTCAGGAGTTTGTTATAGCAACTTCAAGCCCAGAAAGATGGTAAATGACGACCACGTCATGGCCAAGGGTGGACAGATATACTGGGATATTGTTTCAGGTGTTGTTGATCGCTTCTTTGGTGAGAATATTGAGAACATCAAAAAGTCCTGGTACGAGGTCTTCTATCTATCGAAAAATCTCGTCGAACACAGCCGCCCTTATCAAGCTTGGGAAGGTGTAGAAAATCATACTTCATGGATAGATCCAAATGAGGTAGATAACCCCGCATTCGGAGAAAGAGTTTTCTTTGATGGAGCATACAGAGCCATGCGTCCTATCACCACATCTAAAGAATGCCCTAAGGAAGGAGATATCGAAAGGCTCAAACAGTTCTGTCGATTCTCAATCTTCAATTCCACATGGTGGCATTTCACCGTTCACAACACTCAAGGCAAATGGGGAACAAATATGAAGTTCGCCTCTTTAGCCCCCGATGCCCCATCCGATGATATTTTAAAAGACGAAGAATATGGTGGCACGACCGTAGACAACGCCATCAAGCAATTTACCATTGCTCATATTCTCATGAACTTTGAAAGAGGAAATCTCATAGACAATCCCAATGGAGATGTCTATCCGCCCCTCATCGCCAAGCTCGAAGAAAATCGAGCTGCTTTTACCGCCCTCGGTTATGACATCGGCGAATACCCCTATGGTGTTCTCATCTAATTTTCTCTTCGCGTCCGTCTTTCAGAGACGGACGCGATTTCATATTAAACACCACCACTTCAAACTAAGTAGTAATATTTTAACTATTTTTATTATATAATATAACTAACTGCTGAATGCTTAGTTAAATAAATGTTACGTTAAGACTATATTCTTGTTTTAACGTACTCCTCTTTCCTTTAGGGGGTTAGATTGACTATCCCAGATGAATTTCGCGATGCCATGCAGATAATTAGCAGCTGTAGTTTGCCTGAAACCTCTAAGCAGGGGGGAGCAAGTGAGGCCCTAGTTATCAAAAAAATCGACGCGATTCTCAACAAATCTGAAGACTCAGGCTTCTGGGAGGGGCTTGGGACATCTGATATAGAGTCACTTAAGGGTAAAGTCGCATTTTTCAAAAAGAGAATTATTAGCCTAGGGGAAGTGAGTAACAAATTACAATCCCTCGAGGAAAAGCTCAATTTCCAGGAAAAAGTCAAAATACAAGAAGAAGAAATTCCTAAAGCTCTAGAAAGAGGAGACTTATCCAGGTTTTTCCCAGTAAACCTTAATGACACTGAATCTTCTCAAGCTGCAGAGGCTCTCGTATCCGCCGCAAAAAAAATGGATCGCTTAGGAAGTGAAGGAATTAAAACACTCGCTTCTCAATTAAACCGACTAAACATAAAAAGCGAAACCGCACGATTTCAAATTGTCGAGAAGATCCTCAAATCCTGTCCTGAAATGACCCGTGCTGTAGGAGACAACATTCGTCACGCTGATATTCAAACAGTAGCACACCGAAAAAAATTAGGGCAAATGATCGCTAAACATAACGTCCATGATTTTAAAGTCAGCGCCCCACAGTTGGGTTTTTCCAGAGACGACCCGGAATTCAATGAAATCGTCTCCACAGCACTTGAAGACAAACCGCAAGATCTAGTATTTGAAATGGAAAGGCTCGACATACAAGACCCAGCTGAACGCCTAAGACTCGCTCGCTGCGTTTTAGAAAAGGATCCCGCCTTACTTCCTCAACATTTCAAAAAATTCAAAATCGAAAATAGTTCCGACCGACAAGCCATCGCCTTGGAGTTAATAGGAAAGGGTCATAATCCCTCTATAAAAGTCATGACACATTTTGAAAACTTTGAACTTGATGATCCAGAAGTTAATACCCCTATAGCCCACGCGGCCCTCAAAGCTGACATGTTCTCTTTTGCAAAACATTTTCAAAAACTGAAAATAAGAGATGAAACAAGTAAAGAGCAGCTCATAAAAATGCTTATGAAAAAAGAAAGCGCCTTCTCCTCCGAACATATTTCTTACAGAAATGGGCTAAGTACTTTTTTCAGCAATGCCGCTAACTTTTTCCCAAAAGAATCCCCTATTTCAGAAGATCATTTAAGAGGTTTTCTGCAAAATCATCCTTTACAACTAGTTGATTGTATTGATAATTTTCCTGGAATTCCTCCAGACACCTTTCGATCTTGTATGAGAATCCTAATCGAAAAGTGCCCAGCAAGTGTTTGTCAGAATTACGACAAATTCATGATTAAGGGCGCACTGGACCAGTCTACATGCCTGGAAGACGCCAAAAGACTTGCTGAAGATAGTCCAAATGGAGTGGCTGAAAATTTTAACAAATTTGGGACTTTCACCTCTTCCAAACGCTTTGAACTAGCTCAATTTATCGCTGCACAAGATGGCGATTCTGCAATCCTCAGTTTAGAAAATTTCAATCTAAATTTGGAACAAAAGATAGAGGTTTTTAAAATAGCCGCTCGAACGAGCGGGGGCACTGCGGCTGAATTTATTTCAAAATTAGATATCCCCCATGATTACAACCCTCTCGACATCCCTGGAGAAATGGGCGCAAGAGAAGAAGTCTTTGTCTCCATCGCATTAGAATGTGTCAAAAGTGATGCCGGAGGATTTCTAAAACATCTAGAAAATTTTACAGGAAAATCCCCCTCTAGCAATGGAGATAGTAAAATACAAGGGCTAGATACTTGGATAAATATCAGTAATATTGCAGCACAAAATGATGGCGCAGCCTTAGGGAAGTATCTTAAAGAAATACCCATTGATTGGGACGACAACGATGAACTTAAACTATCCTTAGCAAAAAAGGCTGCAAACTCCCGACTACCTGTAGCCGAATACATCGCGAACTTCGATCTGCCAGAAGACAAGCGTTATGAAATTGCAAAAATTGTAGCTGAAAAAACTGTCGGAGACCAAAATAGTTCTCCTCTCGCTACCCACATAAGTTGTTTCGCTATTGGTGATGAAAGAAAAAGAAGGGAGCTAGCCCTAATAGCTGCACAGCATAGCGGTAGATCCGTAGCAAAAAACCTGGATAAATTCGAAATTACTACCCCTGATGTCCGCATGCAGATTTTAAAAGCTGCTGCCAGGGAAAATGGATACTATGTCCAAGATAACTATGAAGATTCTGCCCTAACAGAACACCTTAGCGGAAGAAACCTCGAACTTGCTCAAGCCGTAGAAATTTTTGCTAATGCTCAAGTGGGAATGATGAATACATCTTCCTGCTTCGACGAAATACTGCCCATGCCGGCAGAAAATCTAGCTACCTATCCTGGGCTACGCCTGATGAAATACCCTCGAAGAATCGCTAAAGATCCGGGGGAACTTACGGGCTCTGAATCACAAAAGGAAATTGATAAACTTAAAAGAGATTTCGATGGAAAAATCCTAAAACAGCTAGGTTCTCCGGGAGGCGTACTTCATGACCTCTACTCAAAAACTGTTAGGGAGAAAAACGATCCTCAGGTGACCAAATGGTTCGGATATGTAGCTGCACACACTCAGACAAGAGGTATAGCGTCAGAAAAATTAGAAGTCACAAAACAAGCTCTTGAATGCATCGCTGGACTAAGGATACCAAAGATGCGTTACAACCTGACCGACCTATTACTGAAATATGTTTACGATGAATCAGACAGCGACATATTCGAAAGTATGAAAGCAATTTTCCAGGAAGAAAGTAAAGACCTCGATGAAAAAGACGCCCCCCTGTTTTACATGCTCCTGCTCCCCATGTTTGACGCTCAAAATGCTCTTGAAGGTATGGATGAAGACACAAAAGCCATTGAAGAGAAGGAAGCCTTCAAAGATTACCTCAACATGATAAAAGACCTGCTCACTTCAAAGCAATTTGCTAAGGACCCATCCAAATCCACTATCTTAAAAAGTTTACAAACAGTGGTAACAACCACTCAACTTGACGAGAAAACAAAGAGAGATATTCTCAAAGAGATCTTTCCGATCGTTGCTGACAGGGACAGCAGCAAATCACAAGTAGGTGAATTACACAAAGACTTAAAACTCATCGCCGAAATCATCGACCTTGGACACGGTGACATGCTGCTACACAAAAGAAAACCCAAGCGCAAAAAAATTACGAGAACAGCCTCTCGAGCCTGGGAAGACGACTCTTTGGCTAACCCTCAAGATCAGAAAAGCTTGAGACCTGTTCCTCCAAAAAAGGGACCATCCCCTTTCGCACAAGAAATGGCAAGACAAAGGCATGCAAAAGAATTAGCAGGGCCAGAAGCCTCTCCTAAAAAACGAAAAATAAAAGCCCCCGTCCCCTTGTTCAGTAACCCCCCATCAAAAGAACCAAGTCGATTCCCTACCCTCACTAGACAAAACTTACAAAGTCTTGGGCCTACTATCCCCCCCATCCGAGGAAAGGGAGTGCTTTCTTATAACGATGATGACCTCTCAACTATTTCTCCAACAAGTAAACTTAGCCGTCTAGATCTTATTCCTATAGAAGGATCCTCGTCTTTACCTTTCAGTGATAGTGAATTATCACCCTTAACAGCTTCTACAACTGCAAGCGATCTCAGTAAATATCCAAATCTTGGCCCATCTCCATCTCTTCATGTCGAGGAAGACGAAGAGGAATCCCTTCTATCTTTAAGCAAAGAAATATTACAGGATGCTCTTTCTGATGACTTGGGAATCCGAGGAGTCGACGATCTCCTGGGGAAATTCTCGAGCGCATTCAGCTCTCCCCGCTTAGAAGGAGCGGTGATGGCCTATCTCGCGACTCTAAAATCTCATACTCCCGGACCCGTAAAAGAGAAAGCCATCGACCTTTACCAAACATCTATAAAATTCGAAATGGAGGGCAGGCATCAAGAATTAAGATACGAAAGTACTGCCCCTCTTCAAAAAGAACATATAGATAAGCTATTCGAAAATAACCCTGAAAGGCTGGAAAAGTGGAAAGCCGGAGAAACAATTACCCTACAAGATGGCCTTAAAGAAGCTTCAGGAGACAATCTAGAGCTTAGCGAAGCAATGCAAGAGCTTCCTGCATGCATTGATCAAACACAATACCCCTTACTATTCGAATCTTACAGTGATCCAGGCTATAATCGTCAAGATCAAGAAATGGATCTTAATGAATTAACAAATCATCAGAAACCAGTTGACGCCTCAAGGGCTGGCATCCTCGAATTAAAAGATATGGCCGCGGGTTTGCAGAAGCGTCCAAAAGGTGGCCCCCTACAACGTAGCAAAATCTCAAATTTCAATGCTAAATTTAATACCCTCTACAAAAACTTAGTCAACTCCCATAGAAGGTTCCCCGGAAAAATAAGCTTTGAAGATATCGAATTCTTCAAAGACCTTAAATTAACAGGGACTCAAAATAAAGAGAGTTTCGCAAAAGATTTACTAAAAAAGCTCAACCCTTTGTTAGGACAATTAAACCAAGCGAGTACTACAGTGGCCTTTCAAAAAGGCATGCTTGAGTTCAAATTTGCAGATGCATCTGATAAGGCTCAAGTATTCCAGGACTCCGTCTCTCTACATATTCCCAAATTTAAAAAGAAAGACCCACAACTACACGCTGCTCTGGAAAAAATCCAAAAAACACTCGCCAGCGATCAAAAGTATGATGGGTGGACCATTGCAGATACCGATACATGGGAGGATATGCTCTTATGTGGTACAGAGGTCTCTTCTAGCTGTCAAAACATCCGATCGGACTCCTACAGAAGTATCTGCCTTTTATCTTATCTCACCGACGGGAAAAACCGTGCTGTCACAATCAAGGACAAGTCCGGAAAGATTGTTGCCAGAAGGATCCTGCGTTTCCTTTGGGATACTGAACACGATAAACCTGTCCTCTTTATGGAAAAGCTCTACCCAACGCCAGGCGTCACCCCTAAAATGGAAGCCGCCCTGGAAGCCATGTGCTGCCGACGTGCAAAACACCTCGGCGTTTCATTAGTAACGCGATCGCCTCCCGAAGAAGGCTTGCCCTCTTTCGATGGGGAGTTGCATTCATACGGCAGTGGGGCCCCCAAAGAGTATGTGGATGGATCGAGTGGAAGTGGAGGCATGCGCCCCAACGGAATCTACACCCTCACTAAAAATCCCGCTGAATATGGTCTTCTATACTCCTCAGAAGAGAATCCTCAGGAGGCTGGATAATA
>JBLFWS010000055.1:0-19872 GCA_047611865.1 Chlamydiales bacterium | reverse complement strand
TCTGTAAGTGTCGCAGCTGCCGCAGCTCAATATAATTTATACAAACCTGAAATACCGGGCCTGTCTCTCGCTACGCTCGGATTCGACCCGGCCTACATAATGCCACGCCTCTGGCGCTTCAGAAAAAATTTTCGTTTCACTTATTACAAATTGAAATTGCAGTACGATCTAAAGTTAGAACTTCCCAAAAAATAATTCACCACCACTTAAAGTTGCACCCGCTGAAAGGCCTTTAGCTTATGTTTAAGAGCTTTCTTACCTTAATTTGAAAACGCTCAAAAAAAGTAAGTGTGGATTCATCAAGCTTTTGATAGGTCACCGAAAAGCCTTCCGGGGAAAGATCAACTCGTGGACTTTTCCTATAATCAATTGAACCTCTCTTAACCACGTAGCTATTTTTCCCCAATGGATTTACAGGAGTTTGTATTAGAACAAAATGGTCACTCTCTTCTCGACCTTTTTTGTTTCGATCCATACTTATCTGAAAATTCTTCGATCCCGCAGAAATTAAGCAGAGGCTATTTAAAAAAACTGTTTGCACTTTGCCGATAGAAAAATCTTGATGAGTAATGGACAATGAGACTTCTTTTTTGCTTTCACTGAATATGTGTCCATAGTAAAAACTCCTTGGAGGATTTACCCCATATTTCCCTGTCATAAGAGCTGTAATTTGAAAAGCACTCGAAAGTGGTAGAGTCATAGATATCTGCCCTCCTTGTTAAACAAATAATCAGCTTGGTAAATCACTGCATTTTCCGCATTCAAATTCTAAAAAATTTATAGCATTTCGTTCCCTTTTATTGAAAACACGAACTAGTTCTCTATCAAGCTTGACAGAGAACTAGTTTTAATCTAGCGGTTTCTTCATAATCACAACAATAAACCTCCTAGTTAAAAGTGTACCCACAGGACTTATATGGTGAAGGCTTCTAATAAATGTGAAAAGTGTAAGCACTCCTTACCTACAGAAAATACCAAATGTCCGTGTGGTTTCATAAAAGAGCCTAAGAATTACTTTAATAACTTCCATAAAGAACTAAAGAAACGCCCTGCTTATGGGACCTATCTTTTTCTCACGATTTTCATTCTCGTAAATGTGCAAATGATTTCCATTGACCTCTCGGAGAACTACTTCTCAGCTTTTATTTCCTGGCAGCCGGAGGTCCCCATAGCCCAAGAAACCTTGTACCGCTATGGAGGCATCAATCAAGAAGCTATTTTGGCAAACTTCGAAGGCTGGCGCCTTATTAGCTCCAGCTTTCTCCAGAATAATTGCTCTTTGAATTTCCTCGTTATTCTATCCTTCCTTTGCATTGCTCTCCCGCTCGAGAGGATTATAGGAACAAAAAGCTTTGTCAGAATTTTTATTGTTTCCGGCCTATTTGGCAACCTGAGCACCCTGTATTTTTTACAGCCAGGAATTGTTCATGGAACTCTCTTTTTCCCGATATTTGGAATTATCAGTGCGCTACTAAGCCTCTGCTACAAAAATAGAGATATCTACCCAAATCGCTTTTTCAAAGGGATTTGTTACGGGTCCTTTGCTTTTTTTGTCCTTGGCCTACAAAACTATTTCCCTACGCCAGAGCTAACAGCAGGCTTATTGCTTGCCATGGTATATGGAGCAAGCGATATCCTATTAAGAAATGCCAATATCAATTTTCAGCCACCGATCTTGATTCAGCCTAAAAAGGATTAATCACCGCTGTGCCCCCCTATAGTAACAAGAGAGCTGCTTTTATCTTCTTGAAAAAAGGCGTTTTTTTGATGAATACGTTTGGAGGGGTATCTACTTTTTGGAGTCTGTGGTCAAGTTTTAACGAGGGCGAGGGCATCGGCTATTTAGAGCTCATGGGGCTGTGTTATGTTTACTAACCGGTGCCCTAACCCATTTTGTGATCCTACCTTCTAACTCAGGCCCTCATTCCTAATCTTACTTTGCCTGCTACTTCTTTTCTCTTTCTCCTTTCCCTATTAATATTATCGGAATGTCGCAGATATTCTTTAGTAATCCTTCTCTTATTTAAAGGAATTTATCAAGTGTATAATTTTATAGTATTTTGTTCTTCACGCTGTCACAAATTAGAACATTTTTAAAACACTCTTTTTCTAATAGCTATTCCTACTCTCAGGGCAGCAGAAGCGGTCATTATATAGGTCCGGCCGTAGCCAGGTCTCAAAAAGAGACGGAATCTCGACACAAAACCTCCATAAAGCTAGAAAGTGTGCAGCATAAAAAAACTTATATTTTGACCTATTTCTTCAAATACTGGGTAAATCCGATCAACAGATACCTGACAAGCTTTATAATTAAATAGAAATGTAGTATAATGAGAGTAGGAGAAGTCCTAATAGGTAGCTAAGGGTTAGGCAACTAGAAAAGTAGGCTGCCATGTTAAGCGTTGTGAAAAAGAATATATTTTAGATCGTTTTAACCCTACTATTGCTCTTTATGACTTGGTTTGTTTCAACACATTGGGAGAGTGTAAATAGAGATATTGTTCATCCTTATAAAGTCCCTCCAGAAGAACGTGAATATTTTATGTCGGGATAACAAAGAATGATTTTATCACCTCTTCTAGGGAGAAAAATCTTTCCAGAATAATTAAACAAATAGCCCACCAGAGCAGTCACTCTTGAGAAAAATACCTCAAGATAGGTAGTCTTTTGCATTTTTTCTAAAAAGGCTTTTGATTATGAGTTTTCCACAAACGTTCAGTACAACACCTCCCCTTAATCGACACTTTTTCCCGGAACCCATAACGCCCCCGACCCAACATAGGACTGTACAAATTACTACTGAACGAGGACCCAACTGCACACGTCTAAAGGTATCTTTAATAGTCTTAGGCAGCCTTTTAATTATTGGAGGAGCTACTGAGGAAGCTATATGTAACGAAGCAGACTACTCATGTAAAAAATATGCCTTAATCGGAAAAATCGCCTGGATCACAGGAGCCTCGATCATGGGGTTTGCGATCTGTTGCCTTGGGCAAGCCTACGTTACTACGACACATCAAGAAACAAGCGTTGTATAAGAGAAAAATACCCCGTTCAAACTACAAGACTCATGCTTGAAGCTGCCATGAAAGTGGCAACTCTCAAATGCCCAAATATCAAGCCTCCCCTTTTCTGGCTCCAATTCTAAAATCAGATTTTTCTATCAAATTATGGGTGAATTTCATCAAATAACAGTGAATTTATTCAAAAAACAGACAAATTATCAAAAATACTCTAACCCACCCAACTTTTATTGCACTAGGTCCTTGGACTCGTCTTCACAAAAAAATTATTCCAGCTTTACTAAAGCTTAATACAACCCTTGTATAATCATAATTTCCACTAATTAAACAAAAGGCCCTAAATGTCCATCCCATCCCAACCATCCTTTTTCTGCAAGATACCTGCAACCGCCCAGGTGCTAGTTGCAGAGTTCGCAACAGGTGTAAATGTTTGCGACAAAGCCCCATTTTTCCAAGCAATATTGAATAAAGCTACAGGAGATGAAAGAGATGATGCTCTAGAGGTTACCGACCGTGAAGTGCGTAAAATTGCATTGATTGACAAAAGTTCATTCAGTGAAATCAGAGATGACTTTGAAAGCCTTGTACGAGGCATTGATGGAGTTACCTTCTCTGCCCTTCCTCCGGGCCCTCCTCTCCTTTTTCGACAAGTTGCAGTTATAGACGCAGCCGCTCTGCAGGATGACATCGACCAGGCAGAACAAGCTAGCCTAGATCAAATGCGGACAGCTATGCAAAACCACGGTTTAATTTAATTTCTCTTAGAAAAGGGCCAGCGGTCAACTTGTCAAATTCAAAATCGTCAAAATAGACATACTGACCGCCGAACCCATTACATGATATTAAATTTATTAATTTTAACTCTGAGACCCTGTTCTCATATCTTCGAGCGCATCTAATAAAGGTGACTCAGCATAAGCTCTAGGCCTTCCAGCCGCCAAACTCAGCTCTCCTACACCTGCTGATACTTGAGTCCTGGGAAGCTTAAACCGTCTTAGCACAAGAGTCCATTCATTATTTAATGGAGACAACCTGGGTGCCGAAGGAGGAGTAGGGCCCGAATTTTTGCGTAAGTTATAAGATACGACAGATTGATCAGCTAGAAGCCTTTCATTCTCCCCACCCAAGACTTCTTTTAATTGCAGAAATATACGAGCCACATCATCGACCTCAGAATCAAGTTGCTTGTTAATTTCTTCTAATTTTACTCTCGATTTAAGCACAGACTCTTTAGGCTCAGACAATAGAAAAATTTCCGAAGAAAGCAAATTGTCTAATCGTGACTTTACTTCACTGATTTTTTTAAACAAACCACCTTGCTCAACGCTAAGACGAGAAAGTATTCCTTGAATTTTCTTTTGCTGCCCAATCTTTTCTTGAACATCCCGTGAAATGTAAAGGAATGCAGGCACATCCCCCCCCAATCTATTCGTCTCTATATGATCCCCTAATGATCTATTTTCAATGGGTAAAGTAAGAAGATAATTACTATCTATAGACATCCTAAAACCTTTGATTATTTTAAATATTATTTAATTATATTAAGTTTTTAACTTGCGCCGATTTTTATGGAATCGGGCAGAAGAGTATACACAGAAGCTTACTTATTTCCCAGCAAAAAGGAAAAGAGGATAGAGCATAAAAAACACTAGCACACCTCTCAAGTGCCCAACTATGAAGCCTGCCCCTCATTTTTTTCCGACTTGGCAGGGAATTTGCTTAAGCTATTATTTGGAAGGGAATGCACTGCTTTATTAAGAGGGCACTTCAGAAAATCTAAAAATTCCTACACATCAAGTTCGTGATAAGGATAAATAATGCTTGAAAATTTCGATTTGTCTGAGTACGAAAAAATTTTTCCTTATGTCAGTTTACCCACTCCCTTTGGTGAGTTACTTTTATTTACGCCTAATAGCGTAGCTGCTTGGCGGGCTAATACTCTCTTTACTAAAGAGCCGGATACTATCGAATGGATCAATCAATTTGAGATGGGTTCAAGTTTTATCGATATAGGCGCCAATATGGGAGTGTATAGCTTGTGGGCAGCCCTGTCGGTGAATGCTCAGGTTTATGCCTTTAAACCAGAAGCGGAAAACTTCAGACTTCTGCAAAAGAATATATCGATAAATAAGCTATCTGCCAAAATAACTGCTTGGCCAGCTGCAGTTTTTGATGAATCGAAGTTTAGTGTTTTGTATCTTTCCTGTGATGAAGCAGCCTCTTCCTACCATAGTTTCGATCAAAGCCAGTGGACTTTAATTTAAAAATCTGTGCCAGGCACTTACAGCAAGGGGATATATCAACAACTTTGGATCAATTAGTTAAAGATAAAGTTATTCCAAAGCCAAACCATATCAAAATAGATGTGGATGGCTTTGAGCATAAGATTTTACAAGGCGCTAAAAAAACTCTCGAAAGTAAGGATCTCAAATCAGTACCGCTGGAAATAAACTGGAATATTGATGAACATCAAAAAATTATCGATCATATGGATACTAAAGACTTCACCTTTGATCCAAACCAGGCAGAAACAGCAAAAAAGAAAGAAGGTAGTTTTACCGGAATTGGAAATTGCATATTTTTCAGGAAAAGCCAGGTCAAGAATTAGAGAACTGTTAATTTTAAGATACGACCTAAGCGCAAACTTTTAAGGGGCAACAAATTGTGAATGGTGAAGACGCTCAACATATTTTATATCAAATACTCAACTGCCAGATGATGGACTACCCTTTCCCTCATTTCTATACCGAAAAGGTTTTCTCTGAGAAATTTTATCAAAGGCTTCTTTCTTCTATTCCTGACAAGAGTCTTTACAGAAAAATAGGAGACACAGGTTCTGTTCCAAACGGAGCGTATGAAGAACGCTTTGTGTTTTCTTTGGAAGAGAAATTGATTGATCAATTGCCAAAGGATAAAAGGGTTTTTTGGAGAGATCTCACTGGTTGGATTTTGTCCAGTGAATTTTTCTCGCGGATATTTGATAAATTTGGCGAAGATATGGAGGAAAGGTTTCAAGATTATGAGGGCGACCCCAACTTTTCCACAAAGGCGAGCTTAGTTCGTGATGAAACGAATTATTCTATTGGCCCTCATACGGATATACCGAAAAAAGTCCTAACATTACTTTTTAATCTTCCAGAGACGGACGAAAACTCTCATTGGGGAACTTCTATATACGTCCCTAAAGACCCTGAATTTATTTGTTCTGTGGGTAGACACTATCCCTTTGAAGGTTTTGAATTAGTCAGAAAATTCCCCTTTAAGCCGAACTCTGTTTTTGGATTTTTCCGTACGGATAATTCCTTTCATGGCCTTAGCCCTATTTTGGATGAGGGTGCTAAACGCAACACCTTAACTTATCGAGTGGATTTAGATTTTTGAAATATCACTTTTTTTTCAAAAAGCTGCTAGACATCGCTTAGTCAACTATTGAAAACCTCTCCTCAGTCCGAAGGACTGAAATACTACCAGCCCAGAGCAACGCTCTGAGTGCAGGATAAAATATTTGCATTACTGTGCGGTATATAAAAAAACGGCTACTAGTCGCCAATGACAAAAGTCTTTGCCTTTCTGTAATTACCATAAGGACTAAAGTATGACTATAGACGAGCACGTTTTAAATAACATGTGGGCTCCTAATACGATAGCCTTAGCTGGTGCTGATTTTGGTTTAGCAAAACTATTAGGAAAACCAACTATTCTGATTAAAATCGGAAACATTCAAGAATCCATTCACTTAGAGAATTTTTGTGAAAAGGAATTAGCAAAAGTTGAGAACGTAGCTCAGCAAATGCTCAGTTACACAAAAGCTCAATTAAATTTCCTTCCTTTAAAAGCAATATTGGAAGGTGGCAAGCGGTATCAAATTAGATTGTTAGATAAATCGGAGCAATGCCCCTATGAGAGAAAAGCGATCTTTTTAGAAGCTCTTGTGCTGGGGAAGGCTTTCGAAGCCTTTGTATCCCTCAAGCAAAGCAAGTCGTTTATTTATAAGAAATGGTTTAAGAGCGCGATAGAGGAGTCAGCTCAATTAGCGACTGCTTTAATCAAGCAATCTAAACGTGAACTTGCCCTACTCATAAGAGAGAATTAAAGAAGCCTTTGCTCCCGTTGCGGCAGAAAAAAGATTCAGGCATCGGCTAATCGATTTTGAGGTTTTCAATAACAAAAAGGGTTCAGAGATGGGGTGACACAGATGCTACCATATACGGCTAGTTAGATTTATTTTTTTTACATCCTTGTTGTGGTACCAATTTCGCTCAACTTCGAAAGCCCGTAGGGTGCCCGATCAAAGCCTTGGATGACTTAAGCGGAGCGAAGGAATCCGTGGTAGTGAGAACAGAAAATCAGAGCCCGCGAGGGCGACTGAAAGGTGTAAGAGGCTTTAATCGGGTCGTCCTGCCGGACTCATGAAGGCGTTGCCTATTCCACAAAATCACCGCAAAAATGGGACGGGTTTTAACCGGAAGACTTGAGGGGGAGATCATGGGATTTCAGCCTCATCTGTGTCACCCCAACTCTGACGATTTTTCTGCTTTTTGCTTTCTTTCTAAAGTTTTACCAGCATTCCCTCGACACTATTTAAGAGTATATTCATGAATTTGCAAAGTAAGGACTCTAAAAAATGAATGAAAAAACGTTTTCTATTCGAAATGCTTTCTCGTTTTCCTGGGAAAAGATAAAAGCTCACTGGACAAAACTTGTTGCTAGCTTCTTAATCTTCTCCTTCCTTCCATTTCTTTTCACATTTACAACTAGTTTTCTCCTAGCCTTTGCAGGTCTTTCCCTAGAAAATACTACCACCACTTCTTTGATAGAATTTATTTCACAAATACTATCAACAATCCTGAGTATTGGCTTCTTGAAAATTTTACTAAATGTTGGAAAAGATGAAACAGTAACTATCTCAATGATTTTTAAACAAAAAAGATATTTCCTTCGATATATAGGACTAAGCCTTATTCTCATTTTCATTATGATCTTAGGTCCAGTGCTTCTTGCCGTCCCAGGATTTATGCTTATGGATACTCAACCTGTTCCCGCTTCCATTTCAATCATTTCTGGGATCATCGCTTTAGGCTATTTTCTATCACGCTACTTATTCACAACCTTCATTCTATTAGATCAAGATACCGGAGTAATGGAAACCATGAAACTAAGCAGTGAACTTTCAAAAAATGTAAAGTTCAAGCTGTTTATTTTCTTAATACTAAATTTATTACTTGCTTTCTCAGGGCTTATTTTACTTTTAGTGGGAGTCCTTTTTACCATACCTATGGCTGGATTGGCCTTAATCTCCGTTTATCTACAGCTAAGCAAATCCCAATATGTTTCTGAGGGCTGAAAGCGCGACACAAATGCCAAACCTGATCCCTTTTTTGATGAGAATGTAAAACCTCTGTTATGATCTATTTTCAAATCCGGCAATCCGCCGTCTGACTCTTTTTCAAATAAAACCACTGGTTCATACAGTAGGTAGTCATAAGATTACTCAGCATAGCGAAAGTTCGAAAGGGATACTCCGTAAACCCTTCAAAGGCAAATGAGGGAATACCCAATAGCACTTCTCCTCCCATAATACGGATGAAAAAGCCAATACTAATTCCTACTAAAGCTGAGGTTGGGGCTGTCCTTGCCGAGAAAAGAACGATGACAAGCTGTGGAAATAAAATTACATACACTAGATCTGCAGAAAGAACCCACAAGCCATAGACCGTTTGAACAGTCAAGGCTAACGCCGTAGCAAGAATTCCAGCTCCCAATACCGAAATTTTCACTCCTCTAACGAGCTTTTCGCTAGAGCATCCTGGATTGAATAATGGCCTGTATACATTCCAAATAAAGAGAGAAGATACTGCCAAAATAGATGAATCTACCGACGACATAACCGCAACAATAATAGCCCCTAGAGCCACCGTTGAAACTGCAGGACTTGTGAGAGTTTTAAGAACGTAAGGAAGAACAAGAGCAGGTGATGGTGGACCCTCCAAGTTCATTGCCCCCCAGTCTACAACCGCCGCACTCAGTCCTAAAATGATTGGAGGAATAGCCATGAGAAAACATAGTACCCCTGCGATAATTGAAAGGCGACCCGCTTTCTGTGGAGTCTTACAAGCTAAGACGCGCTGCATATACGACTGCCATGGAATCCCTCCAAATATGAGAAGTAATAGCATATCCCCCCATTGCCATTGCATTCCTCCAGAAGGAAAAGGAGGGCAAATTTCAGCGTAGGACTCAACGGTATTAAATAAGCCTCCAGTAAGGTTCATAACAGGAGGAATGGCCACTAAAAGCCCGATTAAAATGAGAGGGAGCTGTATCATGTCTGTGAAAGCTACAGAGTAAAGACCACCAAGCATGGTATAGGCTATTACTACGGCAGAAGAAATTATTATCGAAAATTGGAAATCTAGATCTAAAATCAACCCACAGGTTGTACCCAGAGCTACTAAGATAGCTGCGCTCCAGAAGACTTCTCCTATAAGAGCAGGAATGAAGAGAATTGCAGCGACTTTTTCCCCATATTTCTTTTCAAAAGGATCCAAGAGAGTCGTGTATTCTTTTCTCCGCATTATGGGAGCAAAGACGATGCCTCCAATAATGAGACTAAGAGCGTAGCCAAAGGGAGCCTGAGCCCAAAAGAATCCCAGTTCACTGTCAAACACTGCCTCTGCTGTACCATTGATATACCCCCCTCCCACCCAAGTTGCCGTCATAGAAACTAAGGCCATTGCTGTGGGGAGCTTGCGGTTGGCTACAAGAAATCCTTGAATATCCTGATTTCCCCGTTCTTTCCTTGAGGAGTACATTCCAAGGAAAAGCATAAAAAGGCAAAGTGCGAAGATCATTAGATAAGGAGCTGGTATACCGAGAATAACATCGTCCATAAAGCTCCATTCTAGAATTAAGGAAAATCACCTTTTTTTTTGCTTCCTTATGAGCAAAAAAAAGATTATATGAATGATATTAGAAGAAGTCAAATTAGTTATTTTTTGCAGGAAGGGATCAGATGGTAAAAACCTTAAAAGCTAATTTTTTATCAAATTAAGGAGGGATTTCAAAAAATATCAGCAAATTTATCAAAAAAGTCGTCATAATTAAGAGGCGTTGTTGCATAAAACATGAGTCTACAAGAGGCTTATGATTAACATCATACAACCGATATCACAGAAGGCGCAGAGAAAATAAAAAATCACAAATCAGTTGATATGATATTCTGAGAGACTTTATGCATTTTTCTATCTCTCTGTGTTCTCGGCGCTCTCTGTTGTTAAATAAATAAGTGTAAACGTATTAAGTTATGCAACAACGCCTAATTAAGATGGGATTCATGGGTAAACGGTCTTTTAAAAGATACTGTTCCACATTCATTTTTGAAAATGTTCATTCTTAGCCCCTATATTATCAATGCTTCCTCGTCCTATCATAGCTTAACAATTGGAAATTTGTTGATAGATCCCTTTTAGCTCAAGAGTCCCCTCTTCTTTTTAGACAATATACTTATAAACAATATTTTAATAAAATCTTAACGTAAGGTTTAAATAAGTTTGGTATAATTACAGTAAATATTTATGGATCTTATAAGGCTGCATAATGCGTATAAACGACATTGGTAATTTTTTACTTCACCCACTTTCTCCTCAATTTTCTCGTCCGAAAAAAGTCTGTTCAGTTTTATCCGTGATCTCTTTGGTGGTAATCACTGCCGGTTTATTTCTCATCCCTTTCACCATCGCAAATTTAAGAAATCGAAACATTCAGAGTAAAAAAGAAGATTATCGTGTTGCTTCAATTCGCACTCAGAATCTTCAAGGGAAAAAAGGTAAGGCCTCAAAACCTATCGGACAGATCTGGAATGCCCAAATTCAGAAAGAAAGTGGACATCTCAGGCAAAGGCCGCGAATATTAAGAGCTAAAGTCTCTCATAATTCTACCGGAGTATCTGCTGCTACTGATAGAACAAAAGTTGATGTGCTTAAAAGAAAGCATGCAAAGCAACTTGCACAATTTGAGGTTTGGGCACGAGCGAACGAATGGCAAAATTTTGAAACATCTCATTACGATTGGTGGATATTTCCTATTTCACGAGACAGCGCGGGTCAAGGATCAAGCTACACGGTTTACAAAAACGAAATCGCGGCTTTGAAAAATGACCCTGAGTTTATGAAAAATTACCGAAGAGGAGTAGATCTAGTTGTAAAATCCTGGGGCTGGGACCTTAGCCAAAATCTTGAAGTTCAAAACAAACAGCCGAGTCAACGCTGGATAGGATATGGAGTGAGACTTGGCAAAATGGCTGACTCTCTACGCCTGTTCGGAGAAAAGGATCTACATGCCCGTCTACAGACATTTGCATACAATTGCGCTCGTCCTAAAAATTTAGAGCCCTGGGTTAAAAGAAACCTTAATATAGCATAAAGAAAACCTGTTGGCTCAACAGCTACTTTCTGTACTCAACTTTCTATCTCTCTGTGTTCTCGGTGCTCTCTGTAGTTAAATAAATGATTGTAAAAGTATTAAGTTATACAACAACGCCTTTTGCAGATGCAAATGGCGACATATTTCTTGCTACGGTAGAAAAATAGAGCCCGCCAGGGCGACTGCTCTCTTTCAAATGCCCAAATGCCAAACCTGCCACCATTTCCATTTACACTATCTTAATAGTAAATATATTATTCCTTAATAGTGAAGACATAGAATTAAATCCCTTTGTAAAACTAACAAATAATTTAATGGATATATTTCTTATGGCTTCCCAAATTAGTTTATTATCTAGTACAGTTTACCCCCTCCCTTGTTCTTTAGAAAGACAAATTAGCACTGACTATCATCTCCCTCAAGTTTTTAGCACTATCGGAGAATGCGAAGGTATAAGTGACAATGCCCACAGGGTATTCCTTGTTACTAATGAATACGGACAAAGCTCAACTCTTGATAAGCTAAAACGTCACCCTACAAATGGAGATACCATGATTGGGGTATCCGGATTTTTCACTCTGAATGCCGCCTCCATCCGAGCTACAACATCAGAAAAGCCATCTAAAGGAATCAAATATTTAGTTCTAGTTGACCGCAGCAAGAGAGTGAACGATTTTTGGATAAGCATGCAAAATATCATTGCTGATTCCTCCGACAGAATAAAAGCATTAAACGAGATAAAGTCCCTACTAATGATGAAAAGGGATATTTACTACACACGCTCCAGCCCATCTCAATCCAGTTCTTTTTCTAGTGCAAGTTATTATATTCATCAGCTGGAAGAAGAGGTTCGAAGTGGAAAAAGCTGGCTTTCAACCAACGAACAATATGGGAAAATTAAGAGAATTTTTGATGCCGGCCACTTCACTTTCAAGAGGCTAAATCTTTGCAACAAAGATGCTATGGACGAAATTGCAACGATTATGGAAGAAAATCAAATGAGCTTGGATAGCTTATACCTTTCAAACACTCGTGAATATGCTGAAGACGATGGTTTACTAGAGGTGTACCAAAAAAGCCTTGATAGGCTAGCTACAAAAAAAGCTTTTGTCATCGACACAAAGCCAAGAGGCTGCTTTAGCTGCGTTCCTCTGACACAACGAGTATTTAGAAGAAACCGTAGTAACCTCTCCGTTTGTTTCCCAACAAGACCCCCAAGTGAATGCCAATCCCCGCCAAGCACTACTACAACTTCTCCAGTATTGGGGGAAGGCCTTGCAAAGCTTTTTAAGAAAGCCAAACCCAGTGACTTTTTCAAAGCAATTGCTCGGTAGATCCGGAAAATTCCCATGTAATTTGACACAAGCTGTCTGAAAAAAAGGTCAGGCCTCGGTTAATCGCTTACTGAAAATTTCTAAACCGAAAAACCGATGTCTAACCTTTTTTTCAAACCAAGCTTGCCCCCATTTGTAGCAATTAATCTTGGGAATCTATATCAATAAACGAGTTGAAAACAGAGGCTCTCTGCTTTTATACCAATCCTGAATCAAATTTATGAATTGTGAACTGATCTTTACCAAACAGGCAGCTCACATATATTTATGGAGATCCCCACAAGCCACCTGACAGAAAAATCTCAAGCCCACAATTCACAAATGGAGAAAAAAATATCATGTTTGAAAAAAATATTCTACAGGGTCAAAGCGGAATTATAACAGGTGGATCATCTGGGATTGGGCTTGCCATTGCAGAGTATCTAATAGGACATGGAGCTCAAGTTACAATCACTGGACGGAATGAAGAAAAGCTCGAAAAGGCAGTGGCAGAATTAGGTGATTCAGCCATAGGAGCTTGCGGTGATGTTCGTAAATCTGATGAAATCGCCAAAAGTATCGACAAACACCTCGAAAAGTATGGGAAAATCGATTTCCTGATCAACAACGCAGCAGGGAATTTTCTCTGCCCTTTAGAAAATATGACCGAGAACGGATTCCAATCAGTCAATGATATTGTATGCATGGGAACATTTCTCTGGTGCCGTGCAGTACAGCCACATATGAAAAAGCAGAAATATGGCCGCATCATCAATACGGGTACAGCTTACGCATTTGGACATGGAGCTAGAGTGGCCCATTCCGGAGCCGCAAAGGCTGCTGTCTTGAACCTGACCAAAACAATGGCTGTAGAGTGGGGGCCACAAGGTATTTTATCTAATATGATTGCTCCGGGCCCAGTAGAAGGCACTGAAGGTGTCAAAAGACTTATGGGAGACCCCAAAGCCCAGAAAATGATGACCCCCTTCCTGCCTGTAGCAAGAATGGCAAAAGGCTGGGAAATTGGGGCTATATGTACTTTCCTGCTTTCCCCATTAGCAACTTACATCAATGGAACCGTAATCCCCGTAGATGGTGGTCAGCATTTAACAAACCCAGGACTCATTCCACCTCATATTCCAGTAGGTGGTTTAAATTTCTACCAGCGCCTGCGCTCTTTGTGCAAAACCTTCGGTATCGATCCAAAAATCATCGGCAGCCTCTTTAAACCCTTTCTCCCAAAAAACTAAAACCTCTGCTGTCCGATTTCCTTAGATTCCCATGATTTAGAATCTTTCTTGATGGGAATAAAATGAAGACCTCTCCCCAGTCCGAAGGACTGAAATACTGCCAGCCCATGGCAACGCCCGGGGTATCGGATAAAATAAAAACCACAGCCTGAAGAGTTGCAATATTCCCTACTACGGAGTGGCACCTCCCAAATGCCAAGCCTGACTCCATTTCCTATTTCTTTCAAGTTACAGCCTTGCAGGGCCGGCAACCATAATTTTACTCATAAAAGAACAGCTGCCTCTCATTCAATGCCAATAATTCTAATTTTAGGAGAAAAGTCTCTATGTTTTTCCTCATAGCGCCCTCACTAGCCCTTTTCAATCTTAACTGCCCACCAAGTTTTCCAGTTTTTGGAGTGCTATGCTCTGAATGTATTGTCTCATGAAGAATAATCTTGTCCGTTTTGCTATCGACTAATGAATAAATCATTTCAGCAGTTCCGTAGCCTGAAAGGGACATAGACACTGAATCAGTTTCAACCTTGACAAACGTTACAGTCAGCCAATACCTCGCTTTATCAGAATTATCCAAAAGTACACCTGCATTAGAAAGAGATTGCAATATAGCAACTTTAAAAACTCCCTCTGAAACGTGGGGTGTCCAAGCGGTAAAGCGAGACAACTCGATATCTGAAGGCTTTACAAGTTTACCCAAAAGATCAGAAATATAGATATTATCTTTAAAGATAGGATTTTCAATCCTAACTGTAGAAACAATCTCTTTGCTACTGAGGATCTTTCCAGGTCTAGAGCAGCTGGATAAGATTACCAAGCAAAGGGAAAGCAAAACCACCAAATATTTTTCCACACTACGCTCCTCAAATGAATACATGTCAATTTCAAACTTAGCGCCTGTATAACAAAAAAAACAATCCAGGCTTTGCCGACATTAAGAATTGCTCTTGATGGGCAGGAGAATACGTCGCCTCACCCGGAACGTCGCAACCAAAGTCATTCTTTGTCGCGGCAGCGACTCCTCCCCAATTAGCCCCGAGCTTCAGCTCGGGGTACACAAGAAAATACACCCAGTGCCACGGAAGTGGCACCTCTCAAAAACGGAAAACCGTACTCTGCTCAGACCCCTTTTCGACTCCTCTTTCGATCACAGATAGATTTTTTTAAGACGGTTGACAACTACCTCAGCTGTCGTTTTCTTTGAAATCAAAAGTCCACTCACATCAGAACCAAAAATCCTTGGGTCCTCTAGAAATATCTTAATGTCACTCTTAACCTTTTCAGGAAGGTTAATCGTAAAATCCTCATCTAACAACTGTGACAACCGAAAGACATCATTTTTATGCTTTTTAATATCCCTGCTATCAACCCCCTCTCCTCTATCTCTCCTGCTAGAGAGGTCTAACCATGCCCGAGCCTTTAAGGCTATCAAATGAGAAGCTTTGACGACTGAAAAACCATCAATCTGCACTTTGCCTTCCAGGATCAGTTGATAATAATTCTCATCTAACAAAATAGCCGATAAACTCGCCGCTTCATCACTGAAAGGAATAGGTGTGATAGTTCCATCTCCAGAAAAAGTCACATCGTCTGGAATCCGTGAAAACAGTTCAAGAATATAAGGAAAATCACTTCTAGCAGGTTTTTCAAAGCGGTAAAAGATTTTGTCACCTGTACTTTTTTGTCTACTTTCATAGCCACCCTCTTCTATGAATCTCCAAAAATGCCTGGAGAATTCAGCGCTAATAGCTTCTACACATAATACAATATCAAGGTCCTTTGTGGCCCGAAAGCCAATACCCAGTTCATCGAATAATATCGTACAAGCCGTACCACCGATTAAGACAAAATAGTTATTATAGCCTGTGAAGTGCTCCTTAAATTTTTCTAATCCTATTATCACAGAATTTTCTCCATCATTTGATCCAGTCCCAGTTCTATTCGTTCGTCAATTTCATTTTGCAAACTTAAATACAAAGAAAATGCATCTACCACACCATTTTCCGCAAACATCAGGGGATCATAATGCCAAATCTCCAACTCAACAGAAGCTTCTTCAGGATAATGTACGATCGTTTCTTCAAGATCTTTTATAGGCTCTTTGTTCCCTATTGCAAAAACAGGAGTCTCGGGAGGATTCAGCATAGTGTAATGGGAAAGAGCACTAAGCCCTGAGACTATTTCAAAACTATTTTGTTTTTCCGCAAGAAGGATCTTTCTTTTCACTGGGCTACGTAGAAAAGGCCGTGTTTTCTCCCACAGCTCTTGTACGTCACCCGAATATTGAAAGCTCCGTCCTTTCCCCTTCTTAACTATGTTAAAGATATCTAAATTCTGAAATTCATTAAAAACACGTGTCATAGTCATCTTGTTATATGCCAACAGATCAGCCAATTGTGAGGGGCTAAATTCCCCTACCTTCCCCTTCACTAGAAGATAAATAATTACAAATTGACTAGCCCAGCTTAAGCTTTCGATAATTTGACTTTGCTCCTGAAACCGCTCTCGCAAATCAACACCAATCTCTGGTAAGTACATCTGATTACCTGGAATAACAAAAGACACCTGTTGTTGTATTAAGCGCTTGCGGTTATGAGAAGAAAGCGAATGATTTACATAGATACAACTCTTGCTTGCTTTTTCTTTCACATACTGTTGATGTTTACGTGCATTAGCCGGTGTTACCTCTTGATTTTCTTTTGGAACCATTAGGATATAAGTCCTGTCTATAGCCTGCATTTCATAATAATCGTATAGATCCCTTAAGTAGAAGGGCAGCTTTATTCTACAGGGGTGCGTTTCAATTTTTATCCCAAGAGTTTCATGAAGATAGGATTTCAAATTTTGGATCAAAGACATCTCATAACCTTAATAGTAACATAATACATGTTATAGTAACACCTTCTATGTTACTATGCAATATTTCCGTTACTAACAGCTCAAGCAAAAGAAGAGCGGGTGCAGAAAAAACCTCAAAAATGATATTTTCTATCAAATTATGGGGAATTTCACAAAATAACAGCAAATTTATCCAAAAAAAAAGGAAATATTCCAAAATGATTAAAATTGGACCTCGCCTGTTATAAGAATTAACACCTCTCAAATCCGACAAACCGAAGCCTGACGTGGGGTGACACAAACTACTCAAACAACAGTCTTTTCCCCCTTGAAAAACCGTCCTATTTTTCGCCCTACTTTGTCAAGGGTTTGAAATACTAATTTTTTGATATGTTGACGTTGTTTTTGCACAGTTTCTCCAATCTCATTTTTATGCCACTTTTCAAGGTCAGAATGCTTAACCTCTTCCATCGCAGCTCGAACAGTAGATTCATTTAAAGGGCCTACTGCAGCCAAAGTAACAAGCGTCAGCGATGTAAAGCCAAATGCTCGCTGATCCTTCTCCAATGCTTTCATCTTTCCAAACATTGCCTCTATTGGTTCGCTGGTACCCAGAAATCTCTCTCCGATTTTCAACCCTTTTGCCTGCTCCATTAGAAATTCAGTGACGTTATCAGCGAAAGGCAGTTCATTTACAGTAAGATCTAATTCACAAAGTGAGTTTACAAATCCCTCTGAAATCATAGGGTGAATACCTTCCAGACGTACAATGTTTCGTGCAGCCTTTCCTATCAAGGTCAATTGCTTCCAATGAATTATTTCGCTTCGATAACCTTTTAGCCAGGTAAGCTCATCCCGAAACTTCTGATCCAAAGCAATATTAGGACCGATTACAGTCTCAAGATCATCGATCAAAACTAACATATTAAGAGCCCATTCGACAAGTGAGTCTATGTTCATGAAGCGCGCTTTTTCTCTGGGGCTGGGCGCCATAGCACCTGCAGCTAATGAATGCTGTAGCTTACGTCTCGATTGAGTTACTTCATTTCGAAAGCTTATCCATCGGTCATTTTTCTGTAGTTTCCTCTGTAATCGATTAGCAATAAAATGAGCTGTGTCGCAGATTTGACGGGTATTTGGATTGGTAGATTTGAAGTTCTTAATCCCGAGCAAAATATCCGAGCCACGGTCACTACAAATACTAGAAATACCACCAATGGATTCTGATACTGTTTTTAGAGACTCTTCGACTACTTTAGCAGTAAGTTTGTTAACAACTTTTAGAGATAATGGTTCAAAGTCCTGTAGTGTAGGAGCTCGGCCAAACTGTAGAGAACTGCTACGACAACCAATAATTACTAGAGCTTTTTGACTGCCTAATTGTATTGAGGCATCGATTATCACTGTCCAGTCATCAGCCCGTTCTTTGGGACAATGGAGCTTATAATATCCCACTCGTTTTACCCAACGCTTCACGGTTTCATAAGAAGGGGCATTATAGTGGGACAACTCTGGGAACTGATCAAAAGTAAGAGCAATACATTTTGAGGTACATCGGAAGGCTGAGGCTCCGAAGATAACAAATCTAATACAAAGTAAAACAACGCAAACGGGATACCAGGACCTCGACGGTTTTTCCTCACTTGCTCTTTTTTTAAGGTGATTTTTTTTCGGCGGCGATCCGCGTACGCAGATCCCTCAGTTCTTCTCCTTTAAGCCCAAGCAAGGCTTCTTGCTCATTATTAATCTGTGTTAGTTCTTCTGTTTCTTTTCGACCCTTTTTATAGTCTTGTTTCCATCTATCGCGACTCTCTTGAGTTTCCCTCAATCGAAGTTTTTGAAGTTTAAGAGCCTTCGTAAGGCCCTTGCATTTATCTTTAGTAGCGTTTCGACTGTCCTTCAATCGATTAAGTTCCTTCTTCTGTTCTCTGACAGACTTCCTTGCCTGCTATAGTTGGTCTTTCAATGTTATTTCAGTTTGCATGTCGCATCGTTATCAGTGTCAATAGCAGTTTCTGGATAGGTTGGTAAGTAGATTACCGGTTGAAAAAAATAATACAATTGAAAAGACGGTGGCTAATAAACAACGCCGTGATTGCTTACATTTGGGTACAAAAACCGAAGGAAATTTGGAGGCTAAATTTAGATCGTTTTATCAAGTTTGTGTCACCCCAGGTCAGACGTCGGTTTATCGGTTATTCAAATCTCAAAACCGACAAACCGACGTCTGACCCGGAACCCTGACCCGGAACCCGCTCTGAAGAAGGTAAAAGGGTCATCAAAAAGCTTTTGGATGCATTTCTATTCAAGTATGAAGTCCAGCAAATGACTAAAAAGTAATCTCCATTTATTTATCTTCAATAATTAATTTCTTTGCTCTGGGGTGAAACGACTCTATGTTTTGTTGACCATACACACAAAGAGTAATCTCTTTTTGGTAATCCTCCGAAGATAGATGAGCGTGATGATTTCCAGGATTACCTACCAGGTCCTCTAAATAACCAATCATTTGCAAAGCTTCATCTCGCGTAAGAAAAATACTTACATTATCAATTTTCTTATCATTATCTTCGTCTAAAATTCTCATAACTACAAACCTAAATTATTGATGTGGTACATCATTTGGATAAATCTGACCGCTTCCTTTCCACTTTTTTTCATACAATGTTTCGATATACATGTGAGGGCTTTGATGAGGATAAAAAAGGTGTCGGATAAGCGCGCGGTGTTACCACCGCGCGCTTATCCGACACCTTTTTCTGACCCGTTTTTGCTGTTTTGTTTAAAAGATTCAAAGCTCTTGACTAACCCAGTGAAGAGGACAAACAAACGGTCATGAAAGTCATTGATGCTATCATTACAAAACATCAAGTCGAAAAGGCTCTCAAGCCTTTATGATATGTCAGCAATTCCCACTGAAAAGGAGTTTCATTAAACCTTAAGGCAATAGCTAATTTTAAAAGGATTTTGACGCAAGAAATCCTAAAGACTTGTGAAAGCTTTGTTTGTGAAGAGTAAATTTAGAAGTCG
>JBLFWS010000054.1:0-19937 GCA_047611865.1 Chlamydiales bacterium | reverse complement strand
GCGTACAGGAGCTTGTTGGATATAGCGTACAGGAGCTTGTTGGGCATAGCGTACATGAGCTTGTTGGATATAGTTCCTGTCTGGATAGTAGGGGGCCTGAAAACGTTGGGGCTGCAGTCTGGGAGGATTTTGTGAGACAGGAACATATATTTCATGAAAGAATACGGGAGCGTTGATGATGGGACGGACAAGAGGTGCTGCCACAGGCCTTGCACGGTAGACGTTCTGAGCCAAGGAGTGGATTGGATTAAAGTAAGCCATGATAACTCTCCTGAGTATATTTTCAATCCCCTTATTTTAAAGTGTTTATTTTAAGGTGAGATAAGGAATTGATTAAGATTCTCTAAAAAGAAGGGGAAAAAGCAGGCAATAAAGTGAAAATCCAGCGATTTCTTTTGCTTATGCCGTGTATTAAAATTACGAAACGCTGCTTTTGGAGCCTTTTTCCGAACTTTTGAATTGCACTCGGCTTACCTAAGCATGGAGTGCCTCATGCAATCCAAAATCACAAAAAAATGCCCTCAAAATCAGACATTCCTTAATTTTAATACACGACCTAGACTGATTTATCGACGATTTTGGGAAAGCAAACAGTAGACTTTCAATAGGAGGGGGCTTAAAATAAGTTTCTACCACCCTATAATAGTTAAACCCATGGCTAAATTGAGACTTGATTTATATCTGGGGATATCCTATTGTACCCTTGTAAAATAACTGCAATGCTTAATTGCAAAAATAACTATTTTTTAACTACAAAGTTGCGACGTATTGAGGAGGCCCATGCCTAGCGTAAAAGTTCGGATTGGCGATTCCATTGACAAAGCTCTTCGCGCTCTTAAGAAGAAGCTGGACAAAGAAGGAATCATGAAAGCAGCGAAAGCTCATCGTTATTACGAGAAACCTTCTGTTCGTGCCAAGGCAAAGTCCAAGGCTGCATTGAAGTACAAACTCAAAGCGATCTCCAAGAGAAGGTAAACTCTCAGGTAACAGTCCCGTTGTCATACAAGTCATTAAACTGACTGTCTTGCTCCGGGATTGATTTTTTTTTGAGGGTCTTTTTATCTTTTTTCTTATTTTAAGACCTTCCCCCCCCCCTGTGACTCCCCTTTTCTTTTTTGACACTCTGAGTTCATTTCTGCTAAAAGCTGTTTTAAAAAACGCTTTCTGTGTCATAACAATTGAGTAAACTAAGCAACCATTTACCAAAGTGGCTATGGATACAATGACTGAGTACTACGAATGTCTAGAGATTTCCCGAGATGCGACTCCCGAGGAGATCAAAAAGGCATACCGAAAAATGGCAATAAAATATCACCCCGACAAGAATCAGGGCAACCCCGATGCGGAGGCCCATTTTAAAGAGATCTCTGAAGCCTACGAGGTTCTTTCCGACAAGCAGAAACGTGAAGTTTACGACCGCTATGGCAAGGCCGGACTTCAAGGAGCTGGCGGCGGTGGAGGCCATCAGGGCTTTGACTCAATGGAAGACGCTCTTAGGACGTTCATGGGAGCCTTTGGTGGAGGAATGGGTGGCGGAGATTCTGTCTTCGACTCTTTCTTTGGAGGAGGCTCTGGTGGTGGAGGTCATGCCCGTCAGGGTGCAAGCAAAAAAATTACTGTTACCCTAACCTTCAAGGAAGCCGCTACCGGGGTGGAGAAGGAAGCAATCATTACAAATTACGTCAACTGCGACCCCTGCCGTGGACAAGGAACTACCTCCAAGAACGGCATTCAAACCTGTAGCCGTTGCGGTGGCTCTGGTCAACTAATGCAAAGTCGTGGTTTTTTTACTATGGCCACAACGTGTCCGCAATGTCATGGTGAAGGTGAAATTATTACTGACCCCTGCTCTTCCTGCCATGGAGTCGGTCGTGTGAAATCGAAGCAGACGATAAAAATTCCCGTACCTGCAGGTGTTGATACTGGAACCCGCCTGAAGATGGCTGGTTACGGTGACGCTGGTGAAGGTGGCGGTCCTCCCGGGGACTTATACGTTTTCATCAAGGTGCAGCCTCATAACGTCTTTGACCGCCACGGCGACGATATCATCCTAGATCTTCCTATTGGTTTTGCAGAAGCTGGTCTTGGGTGCAAGAAAGACATTCCCGCACTTCTATCCAGGGCAGCACGCATAACAATCCCAGAAGGAACCCAGACAGGGAAAATCTTCCGTATTCGCGGTGAAGGCTTTCCAAATCTGCACGGTCAAGGCAAGGGAGACCTTCTTGTACGAGTTCTGGTTGAGACCCCTACAGCTTTGAGCGACGATCAGAAAAAACTTCTAGGAGCCTTTGGGGAGACGGAGTTAGCACACAATTTACCGACGAAAGAGAGCTTTTTAGAGAAAATTAAATCTTTTTTTTCGAACTCTTAGGGTATTGACTTCTTAAGTTCCAGTACCCATTCGTAAACGGTAATCCCGGATCAAGAAAAGCGGCATTTTTTTGCCGCTTTTCAATATTTTTGACTCTATTTATGAGAAGACATTGATGCGGAGCCTTTTTTTTACCTTCCCATAATAAGTTTTCATTTTAGAGAACGTTCTCTTAGTTTTGCTTAATCCCTGAAGTTCTATTTCCAGGAGTCCTTTCCTGACCTTCATATTTTCAATAAAACAGCTATTAAGCTCTTCAATAGCTTTAATTTTGTCCTTAATCTGCAGATGACTAAGGGGTTTTTGGGCATACCATTTTGATCCATATTCTTTGCATAGTTTTTGGTCCGCTTCTAAGAGCTGTGATAAGATTTCATCTTGCTGACTTTGCAAGCACTTAAAGTCTTCGCCGTCAATATTTCCGGAAGATGCCTTATGCAAGGCATTGACATTTTCCAGAGCTTGATCCAACTTTTCCTGCAAATTTGTGACGAGTTCCGATGCCCAATCCATACTTACCCTTGTAAATTAAGACCTTGATTAAGTTTTTTGATGTCACCATCAGGAATTGGAGTATCTTGTATTTCTTCCCATCCTGATTTAAGAACCTCCAATACTTTTCTTACTTCCTGGATAGCTTTTGTGTCCTTCTTGACATTACCATCTACCAGTCTCCAGTTGCAAAAGTCATATAATCGGAACAGGTTTTTGGCGATTTCTCCACCTTTCTCCATATCCAAAGCAACAGTGAGTTCCGTAATAATATTCTGACTCGTCATCATATGATTATGAAACTTTTCGAAGCGATCCGCTTCATCTCCAGTTATGACTTCTTCAGCTTTCTTAAGATTGTCTAAGACTGCATCATATAGCATCACAATGAGCCTACCAGGCGAAGCAGATTCAATTTGCTTACGCTTATACATCCTGGCGACATCCTTATCCTTATTATCGCTCATGTTTCACCCTCTCTATTTTCAGAGTGTTTAAATCTCGGCTTGCAGCCTTTATTTTTTTTCTTTAATTTTTCCACTACCCTCTACCTTTTCTTCTTCATCTGAACTCGAAATCCGTTCAACACTTTCTTTCAACAGCCCTACCGAAGTATCTATAGCTTCAATGGCTGGGACAATCTCATACTGAAGAAGGTCAGCAGCCAAAACACTATCTTCATCTTCCATAGCACCGACGATTTCTTTGAAGATATCCTGCAAATCATCCGACCACTGCTGGAATTTTTTTCCGTCAAATTCCACGGTTTCAAAAACCTTTGGAACCAACCTATGCAACCGCGTCCAAAAGAAGAAAAAATTCCGAATATTTTCAACAACCTCTTTAGGATTTACAGACTTAGTAGAAGCATACAGCTCATCAGCAAAAACATTAATGCTATTAATGAGTTCTGCATTGGCTTCATTTGCCCCGCTAAGGTTATCTATCAAAAAGACTGACAGCTCTGAGACTTCAAACTCCAGCACCTGATCTTTTCCTACAGTTCTTTCCTGCCAGGATTCTAATTCTTCCTGCGTAAGAACGTGCCCATCAATAGATAGTCCCACAGGAACTTTACCGACGGAAAATAGGAATATTTCCACCTCATCCACAACCTGCTGTATAGTGACCTCTCTCTTATCGAGATCCCATTCAAGGTTGTGTTCTTCTATAATGATTTGCATAGCTCCACATCGCTCCATTTATAAAAGTTATACACAACGCAATGACGCTTCTTAAATTATTCGTAGTGTTTACCGTTTTTGATTATGCAAATTGAATGCCACTTCAGTGAATTGACCAAAAACTAATGAAGTAGCTAATACCTCTTTGATCTAAGGGTATTTTCTTGCGGAAAAAAGCTCCATGAGGTCATATAGTCTGCGTTTAATGATTTACGGATGGTAAAATGATTGGTTTTTGTCCACTCGCCTCTGGTTCTCGAGGAAACAGCATATTTTTTGGCACTCAAAAGACGAAAGTACTTTTTGACTGCGGCATCAGTGGTCGTGCGACTGTTAAGAAACTTGAAGAAATAGGTGTTGATATCGACGATATTGACGCCATAATTGTAAGCCACGAGCATGGCGACCACATACAAGGCCTTAAGGTTCTTGCATGTAAAAAAGGCATACCCGTATTAGCTAATTGTGAAACAGCAAAGGGCATTACCAATCAACTTAGAGATTGCCCAAAATTTAAAATCTTTTCTACCGGTGAAAATTTTGAATTCAACGACTTACTGATTCACCCATTTAGCATCCCTCACGACACCTCAGATCCAGTAGCCTTTACGGTTAAGTACGAAGAAATTAAGGTCGGAATCTGCACTGACCTCGGCTTTGCTACCTCTTTAGTACAAAAGCAGTTACAGGACTGTGACTATCTGTATGTAGAAGCAAATCATGACCCCGCTCTTGTTTACTCCTGCCCCCGTCCCAATGTATACAAACAGCGTGTCCTAAGCAGAAGTGGCCACCTATCCAACGAAGACTGCGGAAAACTTCTCAAAGAGGTATGGTCTCCAAAGCTCAAGCACGTTCACCTGGCCCACCTTTCCGGTGAATGCAACGAACCCGCCCTCGCCCTGGAAACTGTTAAAGAAGCCCTTGGTGATAAGGCCGATAGCATAGAATTTTCCATCGCCTTTCAGGACAAGATAAGTAGAGCCATTACCTTTGATACAGCCCGTGCTACCTTAAACTAGGAAACGTTGGAATATGCTTCGTAAAACTTGAATATAACACTCCAGCCTGCTACTATAATTCGGCTCAGCTGGGAGTTTTTTTCCCCTTTGTAAATTATTTGACTCCTTAAAATAACAAGTTAGTAATCATTCATGAGTGTCCGCGATCTTACCATACTAGGCAGCTCAAGCCAGCAGCCCACCCGCTACCGAAACCACAGTGGCTATCTTCTGCGCTGGAACAATGAGGGACTCCTCTTTGATCCCGGCGAAGGAACACAAAGACAATTTATCTTCGCTAACATTGCCCCCCCCGTCGTAAGTAGAATCTTCATTTCCCACTTCCATGGAGACCACTGTCTTGGCCTCGGATCTATGCTTATGCGCCTTAACCTGGACAGCGTTAAGCACACAATTCATTGCTACTACCCTGCCAGTGGCAAAATATATTTTGACCGCCTCCGCTACGGCACAATGTATCACGAACGTATCCAGGTCGTCGAACACCCCGTCAGTGAAGCTGGCCTAGTTGAAGACTATGGTAAGTTCCGCATCGAAGCTGCTTTTCTGGACCACGGAGTAGACTGCATCGCATGGAGAATCACGGAGCCTGACACACGAAAATTTTTCAAAGATAAACTTAAAAGTGCCGGCATCCACGGACCCATGGTCCGCGAGATTCAAGAAAAAGAAAGCCTACAAATCAACGACGAAACAGTCACTTTAGACGATGTCAGCGAAATACGCCCTGGTGACAGCTTTGTCTTCGTCAGTGACACCCGCTTTTGCCAAAACGCTATCGATATTGCCAAGGGAGCCAAGCTACTTCTCAGCGAAAGTACATATCTCGACAGAGACAAGCACCTGGCCGCGAAACACAGCCACATGACAGCTAAAGAGGCCGCCATCATCGCCAAAGAAGCCGGGGCACACAAGCTCGTCCTCACACACTTCTCTGCTCGTTACAGCGACATGGACGAATTCCTCGAAGAGAGCCGCGCAATCTTCCCCAACACTGACGTCGCAGAAGATTTACGTCGCTTTCCCTTCCCTAAATTTTAAGGACTGAAAAGACTCATCCTCCCCTGGTGAAAAAATCAAATATCAGTCTTTTCTTCTCAAAGAACAGCATAGATCACCTGGCAATCCTATACAAATAACTTTACAGTTAAATTACAGTTATGTTACACTTAGTTTACACAGCATGACAGGAGGTAAACATATGGGTTCACCAACAACGGGTCATTACCCCGACAGCTTAAGCATTTTGACTAGCGATCAGAAAAAATCGGATCTAGTCACTCTTAAAGCCCTTGTGCCTAGTATTGTTGAATTAAAAGAATTCCTAAAGATCTCACGTCAAACACTTTATAGGCAAAATACAGCTAAAATCAAAGAATCCTCAAGAGAGAATTTATTCAACTTAGTTAAAATCGCTGATCTAGCCTTTAAATTTGTCCAAAATGATAAGGAAAAAGCCATTAACTGGCTTAGAATGCCCAATCAATTTTTCTTCAATAGAGCTCCAATCGACTGGATAGTTCAGGGTAAAGGAGATATCATACTTAACTGGCTAGAAGAACGAGTTTAACTTTACACTGAGCTGCAAATGACATTTGACCCTAGCGACCTTCACCTCTTTCAAACAGACTTTGATAATGCTAATGAAAAAGCCTTGGAAACTATCTCCTCCTGGATCTCCGATTTAGATGATCTAAGTCAATTTAACCAGTGGCTCAAAGACGAGAAGCCAATACCTAATCGCAACTCCCTAAAAAATATATCCAATATTCCAATATTTCGAATTGTTGGCAAAAACAGAGAACCTTTCGAACTCACCGGTAACTTTGCATTTGGTTCCCGATTTTGCATTGGGGCCTCTCAGCTCACCTTCCTTCCAAACATTGAAGTCGGGGTATGCCTCTACGCTTCTCAAACTATTGAATGTGCCAGAACTGAATTCTATGGCGACTCCATCAAAAGAGATGGAAAAGAATATGAACTTATTCCAAAACGAAAAAATATTGAATTGTGGAGCATTGAAGAACTCATAGAAAAAAACTTTCACTACCCTAACCTAATTCAACTAATCAATGAATTTCCCACTGGCGCAGCTTGGGGTCTCCAGAAAATCCCTAAGATTAGTCAACGTCTTGCTCACTATATAAGAAATTTTGGAGGCGATGGAATTCTTTACAAATCAGTAAATATGAACCATGGAGACAATACCTGTTACGCCTTTTTTGTAGACGGAGAGCATCATGCCAGAGACATCTTTGAAGCACAGCTCGACAACAAGCTATAAAATAAATCGAAGCCCCACATCAGGGGCTTCGATTTTTCAGCTAAGCTCGCGGGTGAGTCGCATCATATACATTTTTTTTCAAGCCTGATGAGACATGAGTATAGATGGTAGTGGTGGCGAGGGAACTGTGACCCAATAGCACCTGAATGGTTTTAAGATCCATACCATTTTCTAACCAGTGCGTGGCTATCGTGTGCCGAATAGTATGAGGAGTGACTTTTCCTGCAAGCCCACTGGTGGTGAGGTATTTATCGAATTTTCGGTCGACAGAACGTGGTGAGAGACGAGTACCTAGTTTGTTGAGGAAAACAGCATCATCATCAACTTGAGCCAGGTGCCCATCGATATCACGTTTTCTTTCAGGGTGCTCTAGATATGCCGAAATCCATTCAGCCGCATTTTTTGTAATGGGAATGACACGTTGTTTTCTCCCTTTCCCCCACAGTCGAACGACAAGATTTTGAGGGTCAAATTCATTACGATTCAGTCCGACAAGCTCGCTAACCCGAAGCCCCGAGCTATAAAACAATTCCATAATACAGCGATCGCGAAAACCAAGGTATTCATGGGTATCGGGTTGGTCAAAAAGTGTTTGTACCTGTTCATAACTGAGAGAAACGGGCAGTACTTTTTCTACTTTAGGACTTTCGATATCCTCCATAGGGTTATGCTCAACAAACCCTTGCCTCATTACGTACTTAAAAAAGGATCGCAGGGATGACATCCGGCGAACAATCGTCCTTCTACTGACGCTTTGAAGACTCTGAAAGGCCAGATAATCTCTAATAACTTTCCGAGTAACGAGTCCAAGACCGATGCTATCATCATTTTCCGTACTACGAAGGTTATAGTTGAGATTATAGTTAATTTTTTCTGGGAATTTTTCTTCTTTAAGCTTAAGAACTTCGGCTTCAAGATATTTTTTTAACCCATTTAAATCGATAGTATAATTGCGTATGGTGTGCTCTGAAGCGTTCTTTACTGATCTAAGATGCTCAAGAAATTTATATGACGCGTGAATAAACATCGTCGCCCCGTTATTGTGCGGGTTTTTAACCTTGTATGAGATCATCATTTTTGCTATCATGTTCCCATTCAAGTCAACAACTTATTTATTTACTTACCTTATTTTTGCTTACTTATGATTACCTTAGAGTCAATATCCAAAGCTTTCGGCAGCCGCATCCTCTTTGAAAATGTAAACATTACATTTGGAGATGGGAACCGCTATGGCTTAACCGGCCCAAATGGTGCCGGCAAATCCACCCTATTAAAAATCGTTATGGGATTGGAAACAGCCACTACTGGTAACATCACTCTCCCGGAACGGGTGGGAATGTTACGTCAGAACATCGAAGACTTCCGTGAACTCACAGTTATTAACTCTGTCATCATGGGAAATGCGAGACTTTGGGAAGTTTTAGAAGAGCGCGACCGCCTATACGAACTGGAAATGACCGACGAAGTCGGCATGCGCCTTGGAGACATCGAAGGAATCATTGCTGAAGAAAATGGCTATTCCGCTGACAATGATGCTGAAATACTCCTTAATGGGATGGGCATTCCAACTGAATTCCACGAAGAAAAAATGGGCTCAATCCCTACAGACCTACAATTTCGTGTACTTCTCTGTCAGGCTTTGTTTGGAGACCCTCAAGCCCTTCTTCTTGACGAGCCAACGAACCACTTGGACATGGAAGCTATTTCCTGGCTAGAAGGATTTCTGGCTGGCTACAAGGGGGCTATGGTTGTAGTAAGTCACGACCGCCATTTCCTTAACTCTGTTACGACACACATTGCTGATGTAGATTACGAGACCATCATCTTATACCCTGGCAACTACGACGCCATGGTCTTCGCCAAAACATCAGTTCGTTCAAGGCAAGAAGGCGAAGCTAAATCTAAAGAAAAGAAGATTGCTCAGCTAAAAGAGTTTGTTTCAAAGTTCGGTGCGGGAACCCGTGCGAGTCAGGTACAATCCCGTAAACGCGAGATTGAGCGCTTGCAGCCTCAAGATTTAAAGCAGTCCAACATCCAACGCCCGTACATTCGCTTTGCTACGCCCGAAAAAGTTTCGGGAAAGATTGCTCTGAAAGTTGAAAAACTTGGCAAAAGCTACGATGACGAGGATAAAGTTTTCGATGGTTTCTCCGTTGAGATTCAGCGTGGAGACAAGGTCGCGGTAATTGGAAACAACGGTAGAGGTAAAACAACTCTTCTCAAGATGCTTGCCAAAGTTCTTGAACCCACTAATGGAAGTATTGAAGTTGGCCACTTGGTTAAGACTTGCTATTTCCCTCAAAACCACGCCGAAGTCATCGACAAAAATGAAAAGGTCGAATCTTTCGACTGGTTGCGCCAGAGAAAACAAGGTTTGTACGACCAAGAACTTCGCGCCGCTATGGGCAAAATGCTTTTCGCTGGTGATGATGCCTTCAAGGAAGTTACGAAGCTCTCCGGTGGGGAAACCGCACGTTTAATTCTTGCGGGACTGATGCTGGAAGATCACAATCTTCTGATTATGGACGAGCCTAACAACCACCTTGACCTGGAAGCTGTTTCTGCACTAGCCTGGGGCCTAGAAGATTACAAAGGAACACTTGTTATTGCTAGCCATGACCGCGGTCTGATTGAAAGTGTGGCAACAAAAATTATTGCTTTTGAAGATGATGGTATCCATATTCACGAGGGTAACCTTGAGGAATACCTTTCTAAAAAGCAGGCAGCAGCAACTCAGTAATTGGCAAAATTATGCTAGGTTTTACGCAAAAGAAATTCCTTAGTTTACCTTTGGATCGACAGCACAAGAACCTTGCGGAGATTCTCCGTCAGGCCTATGAGGGCCTTATTGACAATCACCCCATAGAAGAGCTTTTGCTCCATTACAACGAGATCATCGCTTGGATGGAGCATTCGCCTCTGTATAATTGCCAGGACCGCAAACATATTGCAGACCGGTATCATTGGCATTTAGGACTTGCCAGGGTTCATTTTCAAGAGCACAACCTCTTACCACATGTGGATAAAGGAGATAATCGGGACAGTCATCCACCCCTTCCTATATCTATTTACTTGGATAATTTGCGTTCAGCTCATAATGTCGGGAGTATTTTGCGTACAACAGAGGCTCTGTCATTGGGATCGGTATATTTTTCCAAGGACACTCCATTCACGGATAATGCCAAAGTCCGAAAGACCTCTATGGGTACCTGGGAGTGGGTAAGTTGTTTTAAGGGAGTCGCTCTCAAGCACCTCCCCAAGCCTGTTATAGTTCTTGAAACTAGCCCTGACGCTTTTAATCTACATGAATTTGTTTTTCCTGAATCATTTACATTGGTTGTGGGAAACGAAGAATATGGTTGCTCAGACGAATCCTTACAAGAGGCTGATTACCTACTAAGAATCCCTCTTATGGGAAGGAAGAACTCCTTAAATGTCGCCAACGCATTTTCCATTACCGCTGGAGCCATTCAACGTCAGCAACATCTACACGTAAATGAGAGGTAAGCCTTAATGCCCAATCAATCTGATGTGATTACATCCTTAAAAGAAGACGATGAAAACCTTAGTTCTTTCGCAGCTATCACGAACTATCCCAATCCTGTAACGACTAGCTTTCATGAGATTCCCGAGGACGAAAAGATAGCTCTTATCGAGGAGAAGTTTCGCGATATTATGGTAATTTTAGGATTGGATATCACCAACGAGTCTTTACAAAGGACCCCTTACCGTATAGCTAAAATGTATGTTAAGGAAATTTTCAATGGGCTTAACGTAAACAACTTCCCTGAAATTTCTTTGGTGAAAGACCAGTTCCATGACGATGACCCCAATATGGTCTTGGTCAGCAACATTGAATTCAATAGTTTCTGCGAACACCATTTTGTTCCCTTTCAAGGAAAAGCCCACGTGGCTTATATTCCTAATGGTCACGTAATTGGCCTTTCGAAAATTAACAGAATCGTCAACTACTTTGCCAAAAGACCTCAGATACAGGAAAGGCTTACAGCGCAAATTGCTGACAGCCTTGCCACAATTTTGCAAACTGAGAATGTCGCTGTTTCTCTAACTGCCAAGCATGCCTGCGTCTCATCTCGTGGGATTCAGGACCAGAGCAGCATGACAACCACGAATTTCTTACGGGGCCACTTCAAGAATGCCGAACACCTCCGCAAGGAATTCTTTGAAGGAATACGATGACAGGTATCTCATCAATGGAAATAGTACCCTTAGTCCTTACCCATGAAGCTGATGAAATCTCCAAAGATCTTTTAAAGAAGATCACCCCATCGTCCAATTTAATTTCCAATACCGCTCTTTCGTCCCTTGCAGCGACATCCACCACCACAGGTGGCCTTATACTATTTAAAGTTGTCGTAGGCTTTGCCTGCCCCGCTATCTTTGCCATCAGTACCATTGCCCTTGCTGGACTTGGCATTCATCGGATAGCCTCTAAATCTTACAAATTAAACTTCAAAGAAACACTCCATGATTTCCCCGGCGAAAGAGGACAGCCAATGGTTGCAATCTGTGGCTACCCTTTTGACTCTCAATTAACTAACTATGAACTACAAAACAATCTTCTGGGTGTCGAATCCTCCATGAAAGACGATTTTGGCAGGATGGAATACTATATAAACGATATTCGCTGCGAAGATTTTGACTCCTGCGTGAGAAAAATCATAAAGCTTCTTCCTGATGATAAATACGCACATAATCAACTTACTCGAATCTCACGACTTTTTAATTCCCGTACCTGTGTAGACCTAAACCACAAAGTTGCCACCTTTTTTATGAAGAATAAGAGCCTTCTAAAAAATGTCCCTATAGAAAATGTTGTTTTTGAAAATCACGACAAAGACCCCTTTGTCCACCTCCGAATCACTCCAAATGAATCATACGTCTACTCCCATATCACTTGGGATGCCTATGATGCTATCAACGATGATGTAAGAGAAAATCGATTAATAAAAAGTGAAGTCATCCATAATCTCAACACAAACTCTTCTACGTATAGTTTTTCTTTCGAGTAGTTTGTATCTTTGTATCTTTTTTTGTAACTTTGTATCTCTTTCATTTGAGTCATCTTTCACTTTTTTTTAACGCGAAGGCAGCGAAGAAACGCGAAGGCCGCGAAGGAAGATAAGAGGAGGGAAGAGAAGAAGAGGAAGGGGGAGGATAAGAGAGGTAAAGCCTTGCTATTCTTTGAAGTCGTCCTACCCTTTTTAAACGCGAAGGAAGAGACGGAAACTCATCGTTTCTTCCAATATCTAAATCTTAATTTAGACAAGAGAGTACAGAAAGGAGTAACTCCTCTCTGCGTGATCTCTATGAAAACTATCATTGGAAAATAAAAAAAAGTCTGGGAAGACTATAAGCCGGGTCTTGTCAACTGTACGCAATTGCTTACAGTGAGCAATCATTCATCTAGGAATGCCGTCACCGACATTCTCGAGCGACCAGCCCAAAACACCACGAAGAATGGCTATATGTCTTGTTTAGGTCTTGCTTCGGATAGGGTTTGTAGCAGCTTGAGTTCCCCCAAGTCTGGCCGGGTCTTAAACCTGGCATTTTCATCCTGTCTGGTAAGCAAGCTCACCTGCGGTCTATTTTCTGTTACACTTTCCGTAGCCTTACGGCCCCCAGTATTTCACTGGTATCCCCTTCTATGAAGCCCGGACTTTCCTCTCCCGCCACCCACAAGTGGAATGGCGGCAGCGATTGCCCATCTTCCCAGAAAAACTTGTTTACACTGCCGTAGTAGAACGTCTGCGGCGGCGTTTTGGAACTGTTTCACTTCCGTCAGCTGAAGCACCTTCCGGCCAATATAGGATGCGAGAGCAATGCTCACAATAGACTAATCTTTCCCATTTACGTACGAGGTTTTCATGTTGCGCCGTAAGCACAATGTGGCACCCACTGCATGTACGATTTTCGATAGGAACGATAACGCGGTCTTTTTTATTGTGAAGAAGCTTGTCGTATATACCCATAAGTTCCTGTTCAGGAAGCTTTTCGAGCTCTCGGCGTTGTAGGAGTAGCTCTTTCCCTTCTTCATTAATGCGGACGATGCTTTCGAGGAGTTCTTGTTCAAAAACCTGACTGCTTTCATCAGTAGAGGAGATACTTTCTTTAATGCTTTCCATGCCTTCTTCTTCCATGGTAAGTTTCTCGACGACATCTGAGAAGACTTGTTCGGCATTTGTACGCTCGCGTTCTGCTCTAGAAAGTTCCTGGCTCAAAGCGTTAAATTCTTCAACTTTTTTAACTTTATTCTGTTGACCTTCAAGCTTTAGAATTTTTTCTTTTACTTCTGCGATTTTGCCTTCACTGACACGAACATCTTTTTTGAGTTCAAGAATCTCCAGACCTTTGGCTTCGAGCTGAGTCTGTAGATCGGTTCTCAAATTATGGATATTATCCAATTCTTTTTGACGTTCTCTTTTGAGGCGCATGAGACGGATCATCTTAATGTCCAGTTCTTGAACATCAAGGATATCTTTTAGAGAATCTAACATCGCTTTTTTCCCAGGGGTAAATCAATTTCTAAATTCCAAACAGTTAGTTTAGAAAATACTTTTTCCTTTACATCTATATTAGAATAGCCTCAAGAGTAATATTTCTCAAGAGAAATCACCGTCATTCCCCTCAGTAGAACAAAAACCATTGTTTTAAAATTTCTTCTAGCCAAATCCACTGTTTTCTACGTATTTACCACATAGTGCTTGCTTGCTTTTAAAGTCTTTTGTAGATTTTAAGCTCGGTGAACAACCCGTCCTTTCGCCCATTTGGATTTTAAACGGCGTTGTTGCATAAAACATGCGTCTACAAGAGGCTTATGATTAAAATTTAACCACCGAGATCACAGAGGGCACAGAGAAAATAAAAAATCACAGATCACTTGATAGCATATTCTGAGAGACCTTATGCATTTTTCTATCTCTCTGTGTTCTCGGTGCTCTCTGTGGTTAAATAAATGATTGTAAACGTATTAAATTGTGCAACAACACCGTTTTAAACTATAAGCCCTTTCCAAAATTATTTTGTCTTGGACAACCTCGGATTTAACTACGACATCAGGATTGACTTATGGCCTCTGCCTTAACTAGCCTACAGAGTTTGTTGATTATACCAGAGCCTTGTGAATTTAGAGGTAAAGATCAGTGGTTAGAGTATATTAACTCAAAAATGGACGCTGACTTCCAATCTTTTTTTGAAAGAATTATCAATCACCCCAATTTTAAAGACTCCAAGGAAGAACTGAGCAATCGACCCGCCCTGTTTGATCGTTGGCGTGGAGCGCATCTTGATTTGAAAGGCAAGAGTTTAAGTAACGCAAACATAACAGATCTCTCAAATGCTTTAAAGGAAAGCCCCAAAGTCGCCTCGGTAGATCTATCATGTAATGAACTTAGTGATGAGGGTGCTAACACTTTAGCGTCAGCGCTGAAAGTCAGATCCTTCTTAGCTGTCAATGAAGTACTGAAAAGTCCGGCTTTGGATCTGGATCAAAATGCCTTAAGCTTGTCTGGTGCCAAGTCTATATTAAATGCCCTGCATGAAAGCGACAGATCTGAAGTCCAGATATTTTTTGGTCAGCAATCAGAGATGCTCCCTGAAGATTACGATCAAATCCAAAAGCATTCTCTCGTTCTTACCTACCGGAAAGAGATGGAAGAAAATGGTGAAAACCTCGAAATGTTCAAAGCCCGAGTGGAAGAAGAATTAAAGTCAGCCAACTCCATAGTGCTATATCCTTTGATGCTTGAGGTTTTGCACGAGGAATTTGGGGTGACAATCCCAAAGGGTCAATAAGAAGAAAAAGAAGACGGTTTCTTTTTTTTTATTACTGAAGGGATTATTCTGTACTGAAAAAGTCTAAACCCCCCAAAGAGGTCTACACTATGTCCCGGCTCCGCCAATATCTATCACAAACACCTGAGGACAAACAGGAAGCAGCTACCATTGCCTACCTTGCATCCCTCGAAGTCATTTCACGGTCCAAGCCCTTAGTGGCAGAAAGTATCCTCAATGAATTGCGGGACCAGCGCAACAACCTCAAGTTAATAGCTTCAGAAAACTTTTCATCCCTCGCAGTACAGCTCGCTATGGGAAATCTTTTGACTGACAAGTATTCTGAAGGATACGTCAACCATCGTTTTTATTCTGGCTGTGGCAACGTGGATGTTGTGGAAGGAGAAGCTACGAATCTAGCAAAAAAAGTTTTTGGAGCAGACCATGCGTATGTTCAGCCACATTCTGGTGCCGACGCTAACCTGGTAGCTTTTTGGAGTATCCTTGTCCAACGCGTGCAGAATCGGGAAGTGGAGTCCTTGGGTAAGCTGAAGCTTGATGAGCTTAGCGATGAAGAATATGAAAAAGTCCGTCAGCTAATGATGAGTCAGAAAGTTATGGGCTTATCTTTGAGTTCAGGTGGACACCTAACTCATGGTTATCGTCACAACGTTTCCTCTAAGATGATGCAAGCTGTCTGCTATGATGTGGATCGTAAGTCAGGCCTTATTGATTATACCGCTCTTGCCGAACAGGTGAAACGAGAAAAGCCTGATATTCTCATAGGGGGTTATTCCGCTTATCCTCGCCGCATTAACTTTGCTACGATGAAAGAAATTGCCGATAGCGTGGGAGCCGTATTCATGGTAGACATGGCACACTTTGCAGGCTTGGTTGCTGGTAAGGTTTTCCAAGGTGATTACGACCCAGTGCCTTTTGCTGATATTGTAACGAGTACAACCCACAAAACCCTGCGTGGCCCTAGAGGCGGCTTGATTTTATGTAAAAAAGAGTACGGCGATACTATAGACAAAGGATGTCCTTTGGTATTAGGAGGTCCCCTTCCTCATGTGATGGCAGCAAAAGCTATTGCTTTAGATGAAGCTAGCCGCCCTGAGTTTCAAGAATACGCCGGCCGCATTGTAAACAACGCTCAGGCTTTGGCAGAACATGTGCAGAAGGAAGGCGGAAAAATTCTTACTGGCGGAACAGACAATCACCTTATTGTATTGGATGTTAGAAGCTTTGGGTTAACTGGGCGTCAGGCAGAAGCTGCTTTGCGAGAAGCCGGGTGCACTTCAAATCGCAATACCGTTCCCTTTGATCCAAACGGTCCTTGGTATACATCAGGTGTTCGCTTGGGAACTCCCGCTATCAGTACTTTGGGTATGGGCAAAGAAGAAATGGCTGAAGTCGCTAGTGTGATTGTAGACGTCTTAAAAAATACTAAGCCAACTATTGTAGCCAAAACAGGTGCCCCCAGTAAGGCAAAATTTGAGACGAACGAAGAAGTATTAAGCCATGCAAAAGCCCGTGTTAGCGATCTTTTGGGACGTTTCCCCCTATATCCTGAACTGGAGCTTGAAAATCAAGTGTACTCCTCGGCAAAGGTACAATAGTTAAAACACAACAAGCAGGTGTCAAATTTAGCACCTACTTGCTAATAGTATACTCAATAATGGGTTAGTTTTGAGTTTAAGCTTAATATTCGGACGGAATAAGCCCGAAAATCCCGCTTTACTGTGAAACCTCTTGAAAAAAAGGTCCTCACAAGGAAAAATACAGTCTTATGTAATTTGACGGAGAGTTCCATGCCTAAATCAAATGTTCTTAACAATGACTTCAAATCTCTTGATGACAAGATCGACGATGCAGTACTTAATGCACGTCGCATTTATTTTTGCGAATCTGTGACAATGGAAAGCGCGAAGAATGCGATCCGCAAACTTTGGTATCTTGAGATAACTGATCCTGGAAAGCCTATTCTTTTTGTCATCAGTAGCCCTGGTGGTGCTATAGATGCAGGTTTTGCCGTATGGGATCAAATTAAGATGATATCCTCACCAATAACGACCCTTGTTACGGGTTTAGCTGCATCAATGGGTTCTATTCTCAGCCTTTGTGCAGATCCAGGCAGACGTTTTGCGACCCCTCATTCTCGTATAATGATTCACCAGCCTTCTCTTGGTGGTTGTATTCGAGGACAGGCTACAGACCTCGACATCCATGCAACAGAGATTTTGAAGACTCGTGATGAGCTGATCAAACTTTACATGAATGCTACGGGAAAAGATTTCAAAACAATCGAGAAAGCGTTGGACAGGGATACCTGGATGACTGCTCAGGAAGCCCTTAACTTCGGACTTCTCGATGGAATTATATCTGACTACAAAGAACTCCTTTAAGTTTTTGGGAATTTCTTTTTCAAAATACAGTGGGTCGGGAAATGACTTTATTCTGATTGATAATCGGAAGAGTTTTTTCCCGGTCGACAAAATCAAAATCATTCAAGATTTGTGTCAACGTCGTAACGGTATAGGTGCGGACGGTATTATTCTTTTGCAGAATTCTGTTTCTGCAGATTTCCGCATGCGCATTTTCAATGCCGACGGCAGTGAGGCCGAGATGTGTGGTAATGGCATACGGTGTTTAATAAAATTCCTTCTGGAGTTAGGTTTCAAAGAAGGCCCTTGGTATATTGAAACAATGGAACGCAAGCTATTTTGCAAGCTCGCTGGAGACCAAGTTTCTATCAATATGGGTGAGCCTACAGATTTTTCTTTCAATCTCCCCTTATCTATCGACGGACAGTTGAATACCGTACACGTTCTCAATACAGGGGTCCCACATGCGGTGATTTTTGTAGAGGATGAAGAAGAAATCTCTATTGATAAAACGGGTGCTATGATTCGCTATCATGAGCACTTTCGGCCTAAGGGTGTAAATGCCAGCTTTGCTTGTGTGCGCCCCTCTGGAAAGGTTTTCCAAAGAACCTATGAACGTGGTGTAGAGGGAGAAACCTTAGCGTGTGGTACAGGTGCTACAGCTGTAGCTATTGCTGCTGCAAAGGTAAAAAAACTCCAACCACCTATACTTGTCAGAACCCGATCAGGCTCTGAGTTAAAAATCGACTTCAAACTTGACGGCGACAATATTCGCGATGTAAGCATGACCGGTGATGCCCAGCTTGTCTATCAAGGTCAGGTAGAAATCAGCAAAACCCTATAATTTCTTCAGGATACACTCAATGGACGAAATTGGCGAAATCACCACTGATCAAAATATTCTTTTTTACGACGGCTCGCCTTTTCCTTTTGTAGTACTACCCTTTTTACCTTTAAGCGATTGTATCAGTATGTCTTGAGTTTCCAGATATCTACATAATCAGGAAAAGCTTATCTGTGACAAGAGATGGAAAGATCTAACGAAAATTTTTAGTGACAAGGATGGAGAAACATTAAAGAATAAGGCTTTTAGAACAGCTAAGGCTGTAAACCAATATTTCTGGCCATATGTCTCTTTTCCAGAGAACCCCTTTTCCCAACCATCAATCCCCTCCAGGTTTCACTTCGAAAGATACGCCGCCTGTGTTGATTTTATCCAGAACCCCACTATTGACCGACAAGTTTTTCATGATGCTTTTATCCACGCCTGTAACTCTGGCAGTGTAGAGTGCTGTGAATTTATCCTTCAACACATCACACCAGACGAGGAGTGCATCAGAACCTGCTTTACTACTAAACCTGAAAACCATCACATAAATTTCATCAAGTTCCTTTTCGAAAGAATCACCATCCCCACCGATGTAATTCAGAATTTAGCCCTTAAGGCTACCCTGCAAAACCGAACAGACATTTTAGCGCTCTACTCCGATTCCGAGATCATTCACAATGATTTTTTAGTCTATTGCTTTTACTTGTCCTGCTTATTGTGCAGATATGAAACCTTTCATTTCTTTCTAGAAAAAATTTCCATCGACGATGAGAGCCTTGCTCATGCCTTGGCGCACGCTACCGGATGTGGTAATCTCGAAGCTGCCAAAGCTTTAATACAGCACCATCAGTTTCCCGAAGAGGACATGCTTGGAGCCTTTTATGCTGCCTCCCTATCAGGAAAGCAGCACGTTACAGAATATCTGAAAGGCCTTCCGTCAAGTTTTGAAGCTGTAGAACCCGGCTCAAATCTCGTAACACGATTTCTACACAGCCAGAATATTGACATCATGCATATTAACAACACTTTTCTTGAGGTCGTGAAAAAAGGTAAGCTTTCAGATGTCAAATACTTTCTTGATAGTGGAGACGTAGATGGAGATATGGTTAACGAAGCCTTTCTAAAATCTATAGAAAGAGGTCAAATCAGAATGGTGGAACTATTTCTTTTATCCGAGGATATTAATGATGTGATAGAAAAAGCCATTGAGATTGCTGAAGCAGGAAATTTCCGAGGCATTACGCAGCAATTCCCGCTGGAAAATTTTAGGAGGAGATTTAAAATTTTATTTCGTAAACTTTGAGGCTTAATAAATCCTCAACGAAGTTTATATCATGGCAAAATGTCCTCAAAAATCTTTGACAGCATCTTCTCTTATCAAATCCTTATATGAAAAATTCGGCATGGCTCAATACAAGGTAACACTTTTTCCTAAGCCTATAGGCTTTCTGACCAAAATCTCGGATGACTTAAGAGAAGCGAAGGGATTTGTGATTATGTAACTGAGTCATGCCCGATCTTCTAAAAATGCAGGGTATCAAAATTGATAAACGTTTTGTTCTTTGCTTATATTG
>JBLFWS010000053.1:0-19985 GCA_047611865.1 Chlamydiales bacterium | reverse complement strand
CTGGAAGAACATTTCAGAATTATTATTTCTCTATCAAAAAGACAGAGAAATTGCAGCAACAGATGTGACAGGTAAAATTGTTGAGCTGCGTGTTTTAGGAAGAAGCGAGGCAACAGACATTGGCACCTCCGTAGCTATGGAGTTAGACGCAAAGACTTATGTGCCGGTCCACAACCACAGAGGCTCCATTACAGCCCTTGTGGATGCAGATACAAACTCTGTCATAGAAAGCTATCGCCACAGCACCTTTGGAGAAGAGCAAATCTTTAATGCCGATGGTGATGCTGTAGAAGGGTCACAGGCTGGGAATCCTTGGCGCTACTCTAGTAAGCGAGTGGATGAAGAAACGGGACTTATATTCTTTGGCTTGCGATATTATATGCCAGAAACGGGTAGATGGATTACACGGGATCCGGCTGGATTTGCTGATGGGCCTAACCTTTATGCTTATGTTCATGGAAATCCCATGAGGTACTATGATCCTTATGGGTTGTGGTCTATTGAAGGTGCTATGGAGTCTGTTAGCGATTTCTTTAGTGGGTTTTGTTCAGGCAGCAATGATGATGGCTCCATGTCAGGTGGTGATATAGCAATGTCGGGTGCTTGTGTCGTTGCAGCACCTTTTCTTTTTGAAGGCGGAGCTGTTGCTGCGACTGCATTTGCTGTATTTGAGATAGGTGTAGCAGCCGCTTATACAGGGAAAGCTCTGTATGACTGTGTTAGCGGTGATCGATTTAGCAAGGGTGGGGCTGGTACCTCCGGATCCAATATTAAGGTTTCTGAGTCGAATATTGATGTATCAGAACCGAGTGTTGATCGTTTTTCCTCTTCGAATTCAAATACAGATTCTAAGGTTGATAAAAAAGCAACCACTCCTAATCAATTAGGTAAGCAGGTAGAAAGAGGACAAGCCCCAAAAGAAGTCGATAGAGTCGATAAAGGTAATGGTGATAACGATGAAAAAGATCATATACACTTCACGGATGGTTCTGCTTTAAATAGAGACGGTACCTGGAAACATGGCTTTTCCGAATTATCAAAAAAATCACAACAATGGTTGGTGGAAAATGGATGGTCTTTGCCCAAGTAAAAAAGAAATTCACTCAAAAGTTGATGAATGGTTCTATCAGGTTTTTGAGACGAGACATTCAGGTGAGCTGATGCAAAAAGATATTGATGAATTTTTCAAAGATAAAATTGCAAAGCAAGACTGGATATTTATTGCGACTACGATATTCAAACGTTTGCTTAATCTTTGTTTGTCAGAGGGAATTATAGAGGAATTTTCTCCAAAAATGACGATTCCAATGCGTTATTTGGATAGTTTAAAAACTTGGGATCCATCCCTTAGCTTAGAAGAAGAACTTGTTAAACGACCTCCCGGAATTTATTTGACGAATCGTGATAATAGAAAAAGATTGGTCCGTGGAGAAAGATACGATGTAACTATTGAACACCCTTCTCTTGTAAAAGCTTTTGAAGAGTTTATGAATGGCATCCATATACGCTATGTGTGTTTTCGAAATATGGAGGAGATAGAGGATGATGAGGAATACTTCAGATATATTGAAGTTGAGTTCTTTCCGCCAGGCATGATTCTTTAAGTTATTTCTAACAGGTGTCAGCGCAGGTTGATGAAAGTGGTATTTAAGAGCAAATCTTTAATGCCGATGGCGATGCTGTAGAAGAATCCCAAATCGGCAATCCTTGGCGCTACTCCAGTAAGCGAATAGACGAAGAAACGGGACTTGTATTCTTTGGTTTGCGATACTATAGAAACCGGGTCAGAAACCGGGTCAAAACCGGGTCAGAGTTCGGATTTCCGGGTTTGAGAATCTCGAAATCCATAACTATTTGCCTAAGCAAAAAATAGTTTAGCTCTACTTTAAAGTTACACCCACTCCATCCGCATATTGTAGAAAAGAACTCTTTCCTTTATCCTCTAAAGAGTCAAAACCACCTCACATAAAAAAATAGTCTATGATCTGTTGGAAATGCCAAAAAACTTTGGAAGATTTTGAAGGAAGAGTCCCTTTTCGCTCAAGTTGTGACTACTGCGCTTCCTGCTTACATGTTTGCGTCAATTGTAAACATTATAAACCAGGCCTGCCAAATGATTGCACCGTTCCCGATACTCCAATGGTCAGTGACAGAGAAAAATATAATTTCTGCGAAGACTTCTCCTTAAAGACTGCGATCTTTGAAAAAAAAGATGACATCTCTGATGCAGCAAGAAAACTTTTCGGTGACGATAGTGAAGAAAATCAAGATAAAAAATTGGGAAACGACAGGTTCAACTCTCTATTCGGCGACTGAAACAGTCTATTTAAATTTATAACTATGCAATAATTCGCTCTTAACAAATATCCTACCATACGATATAATGTATTCCTTTATATCAACTTACAAAACAAAATCTAGATAAGCTCCAGGAAAATCATGCACTTCGTCTTTTTACTATACGCTCTTTTTGCCAGTATCTTTACCATTGGAAAATTCTCCCTCGAATGCGCACAGCCCTTCTTTATCGTAGGCTCGCGCATGACTCTGGCCGGGATTATTCTCCTTTCCTACATGTTTTACAAAGACCGTAGCGCATTCAAACTAGACAGCTATTGCCTCAAAAGGCTTTTCCTCTTAGCCGTTTTCAACATTTTCCTTACTAATGTCTGTGAATTTTGGGGTCTCCAATACCTAACATCCGGAAAAACCTGCCTCCTTTACAGTATCTCCCCCTTCATTTCTGCCCTCCTTTCCTACATCGTCCTTTCAGAGGTCATGAACACACGCAAATGGATAGCTCTTGTAACAGGATTCCTTGGATTTCTTCCTATTATTATGACTTCTTCTGGTAATGAACAAGCTAGCTCTCTCACGACCTTCTATCTACCCTACCTACCAGAGATTGCTCTACTCAGCGCTGCTACTTTCTCTGTTTATGGTTGGATCCTTATCCGACAGCTCGTAACTGAAAAAGATATCAGCCCCTTGATGATTAACGGCTGCAGTATGTTTCTTGGAGGACTTCTCGCTCTAGCATATTCCTACTCAACTGAAACCTGGAATCCAGTACCCATCTACGAAGGTCACCTCCTAGGTTTTCTCGAAACAGCCCTAGCCATGCTCGTGATTTCAAATATCATCTGCTATAACCTCTATGGTCATCTTTTAAAGCAATACACCGCGACCTTCATGTCTTTTGCTGGATTTACCACCCCCATATTTGCCGTTCTTTTTGGCTGGGTTTTCCTAGGTGAAACCACACCGTGGGAGTTCTGGTTGAGCCTCGCCATAGTATTCATCAGTCTGTACATCTTTCACAAAGAAGAAGTTCAACCTGGGTTTATCTATCAAAAAGATGAAGAAGAAAAAAAGAGCGCTTAAGGATTTCTAGGTCGTGTATTCGAATTAAGGAATCGTCGATTTTTAAGAGCATTCTGTAATTTGAAAACACGACCTAGATTGGCTGCTTTTCAGTTTGTTTTAGGCGCTGGAAGACTCGTTCCTCGATTTCTCCCGGAACAAAAGAGCTAAGGCGCTTACCAAACCACGCAACCTCTTTTATTAGAGTAGAGCTAATATGTCCAAGACCCTCACCCGCCATAAGAAAGGATGTTTCGACACCACCAATCTGTCGATTAGTTAGCGCCATTGCAAATTCGTAATCGAGATCTGATGAAGTTCTAAAACTTCTTATTAGGCTTTCCACACCCAATTCAACCACGAAGTCCACAACTAGTCCCTCGAAAGAAAGTACTTCGACATGAGGCATACCCTTGGTAATTAGCTTCAGCATATCCTCTCTCTCTTCAATAGAAAAAACTGGTGCTTTTCGCAAGTTAACAGCTACCCCGACATACAATTTATCACACAATGTTGCCGCACGCTGAATAATATCAAAGTGACCAAGAGTCGGGGGGTCAAAGGTTCCGGGAAACAACGCTGTTTTCATAATTTTTCTTCCTCGTGATGCTGGTATTGCCTGAGCATGGACACACCGTAATTTCGACTACTGAGCAATACAAGAGATGACAAAGATTCCTCATCGAATACCTGCCCTTTAGCCTCCTCAAGAAACAATACACCAGAGGGTGAAAGCAAGTCATATTCATCAATAATCTTAAGGACCGCCTCACTATATAAAAGAGTATTCCCCTTCCATCGACACATTTGCTCATAGGGAGGGTCTACGTATATTATGGAAAATTTACGCCCCTGTTTTTCCAAACGCGGAAGCACATCTAATACATCCCCACTGAGGATTTCCACTTGTTTCTCAGCTTCCAAAAGCTGAACATTTTTACGTATGCAAGATATCGCTCCCTTAGCTTTCTCTACAAACACAGCTTTGTCAGCACCTCTACTGATGGCTTCCAAGCCCATAGCTCCTCCCCCAGCAAAAACATCAAGAAAACTACTTCCTTCAATATAGCTTTGGCAAATATCAAAAAGAGTAGCTCTTAGCCTACCAGACGTTGGTCGGGTAGTACTTCCCTTAGGAGCCTGTAAGCGACGGCTCCTAAACTTGCCTCCTATAATTTGCATTCTACTGAAAAGCCATTTGGATATTTAAAGGTTTGAGAAGTTTTTTAGCCGCGGCTAACTGCTTAAAATCACCATCAGATAAAAAACGATAATAGTGATCGTAAGCACGGTAAACCACCAGGCCCCTTTCCAAGATATCTCCACCTCGTTGCGCTGACTTAAAGCTTAATTTATGCTTAATGTCCAACCACTTACCATAATATCGACCCTGAATAAAAATGTAAAAATCCTCAAGTTGATCAACAACACCGTAAAGAACATAAGGCTGATTTTCATAAAGGTCAGGTAACTGCCCCCTTCTGGGATACACTGTTATGCGCATATCTTCATTTGAAGGAATCGCTGTAGCCACAATATCTTTGCCTATTGGAGTGCTAATTCCGCTTATTAACCTTAACAAAGATTTTTCTAGAGACTCATGTGTAGGAGCATATACAAGTTTTCCCTTATTAAAGGAGCTCAAAAGCTCTAACAAGGCTAAATTATTTCCTCTCCCAGAAGCCACACAAAATAATGAAATCTTTCCATGGTTCTTTCTCGTCCAGGATCCGATAGTCTTACGCTGAAGATCGCGACGCAAATAAGTATCCCCATCAGACAATAAAATTGCGATATTCACTTCATTACTTGCTACAACTCCTGGAACAATCTTACCAAGTGAAGAATAAATATCTGTCGTTGCGAAAAATCCACCATGTTCCTGCTTAGAAAGAAACTGTCTTGCACGATCCACATTGGATCTAGTCCAAGGTAAATTTTTCTCAGATAACCTCACTACCTTATCATCAAAAACCAAAATATTAAAAGTATCACCAGCATTCATTAAAGACAGAGCATTCCCTACAGCCTGTTTTGTATACTCATATCGTTCGCTAGAAATAGAATGAGAGCGATCTATAAGAAAAAACAGATTTTGCCTAATTCTCTTGAAATTTGCTGCCATTTTAGGAATAAAAGTTGCCTTAAAAACATAGCCCTTACCGTTCTGAAGGGGAGCATACACCACGTCCAAATTGAAATCGTCACTACTAGCGATGCTTGCCATCTCATCTGCCATATTCGGCTCACCAGCTTCGTCAGGAATACTCTCATCCTGCGGAACCGTCACATCATAATGTACAACTTCACTTGTTTCCAAAAGCACCTGAGGTGAAAGAAGAGTCCCTTCTGGTATCTCTCTATATTGGCTGGAGGCGATGGGCTTTTTCTTATCATCAGGATTCACATCCACTGAAGGTAAAACTTTCGGAACTGCATTCACAAGACTACTATCATCACCCTTATCGAGAAGTCCACTTTTGTTTTGTAATGCCGTTCCCGCCAAAGAGGCATTTTCATCAACACCAATTTTTATACCCTCTGCGGTTTTCAACGACTCCATATCTTCAAGAAGGATTTCTCCCTGTAAAGTGCTCGTAGCCTGTACCAATTCACTGGTTGTCTCAAGATTATCAGATGGAATGACAAGAATTGAAATCGCCTCCTTGATATCAATCGGATCCTGAACAATTTCTTCATTAACCGTAGTATCGATCGTTATAGAAGGGAGTTCATGAGTTACGTCAGCTAATTCCACAGGCTCCGGTACCGTTCCATCGGAAGATGAATCAACAATCTCATCAAAGCTAGGACTATCCGTATCAGCGTTAGCATAATCTGACATCGAATCAAAATTTAGATCAGATGGGGAAAGGGGCTTTTCTACTAATCGGTTAAATACTACCTCAAGCTCCTCTTGTCTTTGCAAATCTCTTTTCTTCAAGAAATCCTTGTCGAGTTCTTTCCGGTCCTTTTGATTTTCAATCAATGCCATCCGAGGAGAGTCATACTGTACCTTCATTCCGTGTAGATAGAAGATTCCACTGATATGAACAACAAAAGCAATTACCGTTACCAACGGTAATAATAATTTATTTATTCTCAACTGACTAATTAGCTCTTTCATAAGCTTCTTCATCTTGGGATAAAAATTTTAGATCTCCACCAGCCAATCCGGCAGTGGCCTTCTCTACAAGATACTGTGAAATGGCAAACTTTCCTTTAACGAGAGTTCCAAAAATTGAACGAGCTGCCTCTTCCTTTATTGTAGCCTCATGCAAGGCTCCTTCCTCTCGCGCAACCTTGGCCTGGAGTTGAGCTATCAACGCATCCACCAACATCATGTATGCCTGATAAACGACATCCTTTTCTGGGTGAAGTTCCCTACTAGCATCATAATCTTTTGACCAGATGTCCTCATGTAAAGTAAAAGCTTCCTTTACTCGATTTAAGTGAAAGAGAAAGCGTTCTTCCCCTTTTCCTTCGCTCGACGTCAGGGCTGAAATCTCCGCGTAATCTATAGCAGCTTCTAAATGAATGGGTTCGTGTTCCAACCTTTTGCGGATCTGCAAGTTTTTTAATTCTTTCAACACAGGCATTAATTTCTCATTATTACTCGCCAGACCTTCCTCTTTCAGCGCCGCATAACTTAGTCTCGCAACTTGCAGCTGTCCCTTTGTTCTGGCATACGGATCGACCTTTTTCTTAGAGTTCACCAACTCCAGATATTTTTCCAAAGCCTTTTGGGACTCTCCAGCCTTTTCATAAGCATCACCTAGAGCTAAAAGAGTTCGACCCAAAAGTGTCCATGGCCAATCCAAATGTGCTTGCTGCTCCTTATTCAATTGATATAAGAGTAAATGCCTCTTATCCACTAGACCTAACCACTCATAAAGAGTGGCTAGCTTATAAATTTCAGGTTCAAGGTATAAAGACTCTTCCTTCAATGTCAGAGTAAAATCTTTTTCTGATAAGCCCAAAACTTCTTCAAAAATATCCTTGGCTCTCTCAGCTTCTATAATGTACCCACTACTACCAAGCTTATGCTGCCAGCTCTCATTCATATAAGTTCCGATAAGGCTGTGGTAGTAATTCGCAAGCCACAAACGATTTTCAAGTTTTACCGGCTCTTCTCCCCCAACAATTACTGAGTACAAATGTCCTGCGGCTTTATCCACTAAGCGTCTCTTCTCTTCCTCGGACTCTAACGACTTTGCCAGCTTTAGGTAACCTGTAAACAAATTCAAATGAAGTCGTGCCTGCTCCTCAACATTGGGCTGTATTAACAACGCTTGCTCTGCGTGGAAGGTGAAACCCTCCAAACCATTTTCTCCTTCTCGGTAGCACAAGGCCATTAGCAAATGTACCTGATAGAGGTTCTCACTCTCTGGAAAATCTTCGAGATATCGTTCAAGAACCCCTATAGCGTTTTTATGCTCTCCAAGCTCAAAAAGAGTTTTTGCCAGCTTTAATCGGTATGCAGGCATTTGCTCAGGCTCAATAATCCCCCCCGTATTCAAGGCATCTTGAATTGTTGCAATCATCTGCACACGAGAATTTTTAGGCCTCGCCCCCTCCCCTTGCCCCTTTTCTGGCATTGTATTATCTACGAGATAAATGGAAGCATTCAAACGATATCTTTGGGCTGCCGCGGCATAGGAGCTCTCAGGAAAATCATCAATAAACTTTTCGAAGGTATTGTAGCACTCCTGCCACCTTTCCTTTCGATACAAATATGCGCACCATTCAAAACGAACGGCCTCAATATCTTCAAAGTCGGGAAACTGTTTCAAAATTTTCTGGAGATCTTTCTTAACTAAGACCTCATTGCCCTCTTTCTTACTAATAAGTACTCGAAAGAACAAAGTTTTTGCAAGATTAGGATCTTCGGGAAACAGTTTGGAAAATAAATCCGTAGCAAGTGTAAGCAACTTCCCTTTTTCTAAATGATAAGATGCAGCCACAGTCATCAAAAGAGCTTCTTTTACGTCATCAGTTGGCTTACGTTCTTTGTTAATATATGCTCCTAGCTCTTCTACAGCTCCATCGTACTGCTTTAAAGCAAAGTGGCTACTTCCCAAAACAAAGTGTAGAAAACCATGCTTATCCTCGGGAATCCATTTTAGAAGTTTGCTCTTACTCTGAATTATTGGGTCAAAATGCCTCATCCCAAACATAAGAAGCATCCAATTGTAAGAAGCGTCAGCAGCCTTTTCTCCCTTCATATGGAATACTTTAGCAAACGTTTCGGTAGCTTTTCGCTTGTCAAAGTGAACCTGCATACTTGCAGCCTGATATAGAAGATCTTCGCTCATTTCTTCGTCATTATTTGCAGACTGCTCATAAAACTGAGCTGCACTCTCATGATCTCCAAGTATTCTGCTGATTTCAGCAAGTGCTGTTACAGCTCGGTCTGAGTATTTACTTTCTAGAAGACTCGTATAAAAGGGTTGAGCCTTCCTACACAAAAACCTCCCCTGTGCGGTGATAGATTTCCCTGAAAGTTGCCTGTAATGAGCCTCTGCATAATAGAAAACAAATAAATTCTGATATTCTGAATTTGGATCTTTTTCACTACCTTCGACAGCGGAGTGCAAGAGGTCTATTAATTCTGAATGTTTCTGTAACTGATAATAAGACTGAGCCCGGTTGAGCCTAACCTGTTTCAAGACATCTGGCGATTGAATTTTTGCATACATTTCTAGAGTCGAGGCGTATTTTCTCTCATTAAACTGAATATCTCCAAGCATTGCCCAAAAACTATCTTTAAACTCACTATTCGGGTACTGCTTAAGAAAATCTCTTGCTTGCGCTTTTACCAATGTATACTCTTCATCACGCCAAAATTCGATAATTCTACGAACGAAAAGAGCTTCTTCTTGTGACTCCGGCACAGGCTCCTTACTATACGCTGGAATGACCGTTACACATAAACATATTATTATTAGAAACTTACGGAAAAGCTCCATGCAACACTGCCCCGATCAAATTTAAAATATCCACTATATCGGGATCGTATGGTTGAATCAAGGATTAACTGGAAGAATGTTTGAGTCTTAGGACTTAGGACCATCTCTTTGAAGACGCTCTTTTAAACGAAGATCCATTTCCTGCCTATGATCAAATGCCCTCTGATCTTTAGCCTTCTTAGCTTTGGCCTTTCCAGCTTCAAGCATCGCTTCCTCTTTCTCTCCATTTCCAGAAGAGACGAGACCAGTCTTTATCTGCTTATTGGCACTATTTTGAAGGTGAATATCTGTATTTTTTAATGCTTTAGAAAAACTTTCAACTGGTCGCTGTTTTTTATCGCTATATTTCGGGGAAGATGACACTACACTACTAAATACCAGGCCAACAGAATAAATAACTTTTTCTCCACCATGACTATGAATCTCCCCGGTGCTTGCATTAACAACTGCCACAACGGAGGGGTTGCCTGGGAAATAATGAACACGAGCTTCATTGTAAACAACATCTGATCCATATCCTATTGAAGGGCTAAAATTGTAACAAATTTTAGTTCCTTCATAAGAGCAGCTATCTTTGACTCTAGCTAAAAGTGAAGAAATTTGGTCTATTTCAGATTGGCTCATAAACTTACTATAACTTTCTCTTTTCCGATCAAAAGAGTTCTCAAAACTTGCAGTGGCTAGTTGTACAAATTTTTCGTGATTTCGATATGCGCTGTTCCCGCCGACAACACCTTTAGTTTTCAAAACTCCCATTGAACCAGCAAGGTTGTTTAGAGTGCTAACTTTTGACATCAGTTTCATGCGCTTAAAAGGCTTCATACGCTCTTTCGAAGTCAAATGTTTTCCTTCAGGTGCATGATAGTACTGCATCTTAAGATAAGCACTTAGAGCCTTATGAGTACATGTACCTAATTTCTGAGGATTAATAAACATCTCTGGATGCTGTTCATATTCCGCAGGAGCCATCTTCCGCCCACCTAATCCATCTACTAGACCATATATTCGATCAACAGCTGTGTTCTTGATCTGGTAGCCCATAAGCTTTTTAAAGAATTGCTCATTTAACTTATCACCCCTGATATTCGTAATTGTATATGCTGGACTGTACTTTTCTTTGCCTCCAATAATGGCCTTATGATGATGCTCAATACTATCACCAGTATTTACCACACTGAACTTATAGCCACCATTTATCTGCTTTTCTATTTCATAAAGCATCGCATGTTTCATCGTTCCACCAGGAATGAGTGTCTTTCCACCAGGCTTAAGTGACAGAACTTCGTGCATTAGTTCGGAAGAAAAATCTTTTAAAGATATGTTAGAGCTACCAATCTCAATTGCTTCAATCGTTTTCGTTTTCTGGTTCATTTTTTCAAATTGTGAAGCAACCTTTAAAGCAACTCTGTCTCCCCCTCCTTCACCATCAACGGGCATATTTCCGTATCCCCGTAAAAAACTACTCATGTTATTAATTGATGCGGAATAAATAGCTCCTTCCAAATGCGTATGAGGGATCGTGTTAAAGTGTACAGCACTTTTTTGCAAATCAGTAAGAGTTCTATCAGCTTCAAAGGGCACTTTCATCTGAGCAATAATTGGCCTCGAAACAGCCGAGATTTTGACCACAGGTCCAGGACCTGGCATAAACCCTTTAGAATGCCTACTGCCAATAGGCTCAGCTTGAGGTGTTTGAGCCGAACCAAAACCGGCTATCCCCTCAGATCCCATAGTTCCCCCTGATAAGTTTCTATTACTAATTAACAATCCGACTACCTTATAGTATGTATTTTATCAATATCTGGTTTTTTTAATACAATTTAGCTTCAATAATACCAAAATAAGCACTAAAATTCAATATTTTTATTTACAATTCCTTAATGAATATGAAATACCCCCAATAAAGTAGTAAATATAGTCTTATATTCTAAAATATTAAGGAAGTATTAAGATATTAAATCGTAATTTCCAGTAACTACATAGGTTAATTATGCCAATACGATTTAAATAATTTCCCCAAAATGACTATTAAAATCCGGTGGATGCCCTATATTCCGTATAAGCTCAGCGGCTCAGGGGGGATATGAACATTATGGCGAGTGATACAAACGAAGTCTAAGTCGTGTATTAAAGGTTTGCGGATCGCCTGACAACTTGCCTATACGGAAGATAGGACGCCTACCGGGTTTAAACTGGAACTATAGATAACTCTTGATTTTGCGAAGATTCTATCCCCTCATCAAGATGATATCTCTCAGGGGATTTCGAATACCCCCACTTGACACATTTCATCCAAAAAGCTTCATGCACCAAATGACCCGCCCATTTGAGCGCAAGATCTGCCCCAGCAACAGACAAGGCTCCTTCTGCGGTTCCAGTAGCTACATATCCAATAATTCCGGATGCAACGGTTGCGATAACCCTCCAACTGGTGGATTGAGCAAAGATTCTCTTCCCACTAGGCTTCGAAACAAAACTACTTCGCAGCACGGTAGCCTCATAACCATCCCAAAAAGTTTGGCTGCTTACATGCCGATAACCTATAGCCCCGGACTTCATTACCACTTCCTGTGGTTTTGTATAGCCCCACTGGATGCGTTTTGCCCAAAAACAATCGTGCACTACCTGCCCTACCCATTTCACCGGAAGATCAATTCCTGCAACTGTCAAAGCTCCTTCTACTGTTCCTGTAGAAGCATAACCAATAACTCCAGATGTAAGGGTAGCTATAACTCTCCAGCTAGAGGACTGAGCAAAAACTCTGCTTCCAGTAGGCTTGGAAACAAAACGACTTTGCAGAACAGAGACCTCTCGATCATCCCAAGGAGTCATAGATCCAAAATCTCGTCGGCCTGTTATTACAGAATCAAAGGGGGGCCCTGTACGGGTGCAACTTTAAGTGGCGGTGAATTATTTTTTTAAGTAAAAACGCATAACGAGATTATTCCCCAAAGGAATCCAGGAAACCGTTCACGAGGAATAGGTTAAATCTTCATAAACGCCAGAGGCGTGGCATTATGTAGGCAGGGTCGGATCCGAGCGGAGCGAGAGACAGGCCCTGTAAAATGGATCTCGATACTAATGGAGCACCGGTCAGGTGCGGCAATTCTGTAAGTGTCGCACCTGCCGCAGCTCAATATAATTTATACAAACCAGAAATACCGGCCCTGTCTCTCGCTACGCTCGGATTCGACCCTGCCTACATAATGCCACGCCTCTGGCGCTTCAGAAAAATTTTTCGTTTCACTTATTACAAATTGAAATTGCAGTACGATCTGAAGTTAGAACTTCCCAAAAAATAATTCACCACCACTTAAAGTTGCACCCACCCTGTACTGCCCACTTCTAAATCAATATCCATTGTAATATTGTAAGAGGGGGACATGGCCTTCTTATCTCCAATTTAGGGCTACGTATAAACGTGAAACGATAGGTTGAAATATCTTAAGCTACAAGCTATAATTTGAAAGCACGGCCTAGACAGCATAAAAACAGGACGTCGCCTACTCATCAACCACCAAGAGATAATAGGGATATGCCCCATAAAATTTAATGAGGCTTTCCGCCTTTTTATAGTGAGAATGTTTTAGTTCCTCGTAAACGCGTAAACCTTTGGAATTCAATCCCTGTTGGAAATATAGCATTCCCAACTTAAATAAAGTCTCCTTATCATTGGGACGAAGCTTAAGGATCATTTCATATTCCCGAATTTCTTCTTCGGGCATCTGTAAATCATGGTAACTATAAGCTAGCTGCACGTGTACCCATGGATCTTGAGGTGCATAATCATTCAAAATCTTAAACTCTTCAATTGCTCGCTCAGCAGTAGCACGAAATTTTTCCTGCATTTCCTCTGAAAACTGCTCCTGAGGAATCCAGCGATCTTCATCAAAACCCTCTACTTTTCTAGGGTCTACGTATAGACTGGACAAGATCACATAGGCATTCGCAAGAGTCGCATGCACTTCCAAATTTGTGGGCTCACACTTTACTAACTTAATATGTTCATCAACGGATGCGTGGAGCATCAGCTCTTTCATCTTATGCAAATCTTTCCAGTGCCACCAACAACTAAATTTCTCCATTGTCGGAGAAAATACCTCTAACCATTCCGCAGGCTTGTAAAAGCTGTATTCCTTTTCATGAAGACTTGCTACAAATCTACATGCTGCACTAGCAAGCGCCATATGATGCTCAGGGATGTCTTCCTGATAATTCAACAGCGATTTGCAAGCCTCGAGATATTGATCTCTCAGCTCTAAAAACTTTTCAGGTTTTTGCGCTTGAAAATAAAGACGAAGAACAAAATACGTAAAACTTGTCAGAAAAAGAAGAGCGAGACAGATCGCCAAACCTGAAGATTTTGATAGAAGAGTGATGAAAATAATAAGAAATAGGAATTCCAATAAGGCTATCCCAAGGAAGACCATATTAAACATCACATAGGCTTTAATAATGTTGTCAAACTTCGAAAGAGCCTGCTGACAAAGCTTGTTGACTTCTTCATTAAAAAGGCCCTTATCAAAATTGAACAGGCCTTCTCCTTCAACTTGTGATGTCGCCATGGTTTCCACACCCTCTGTCAATAAGCAACAAATTTCCAGCATTTCTTATACAAACTCACAAGCATAAACTCAAGTAAAATAAGATTAACGTTTTGGATAAAAAGAGCTATTTACCGAACTGAAATTAAATCTATTAGCCTCTTCACCACACTCAACTATCTTAACTTAGAATTATTTGCTTACAAGTTTCTCAACAGCTCTTTTAAGGCTTCCATATTTTCAGACAAAAGCTGTACCGTCTCCTTGTCATGAATTTCAGAAGGAGAGGGTATATCCAACAAAATGTTATTCAAAATTCGATACGTTTGACTACCCGTATGTGAAAATCGCCTGGCTTGTTCCAAACTTCCCCGTACTTTTGTCACATCATTCATTTTAATGTGTAGATTTGCAAGCATAACCCATGATTCTACATCATCGCGAGCATATCCCAGAGCCTTTTCCAAACTCTTCATCGCCTTATGCTCTTCTCCAGCCTTCATAAAAGACACAGACAAAAGTTTATGCGCCTCAACATAAGAAGGATTTAGATTAAGTGCTATTTGAAGAGAGTGTTGCGCTCCCATATCATCGCCTAGGTAGTATAACGTCTTGCCCAAAAGATAGAAAATCTCTGGATAATTTGTATGGGCTTCTGAAAGCGCCTGTAACTTTTCGCGTACCTTTTGCAAACGATCAGAGAACTTTTCTTTCGAAATTGTCTTTTGTTTCTTGGCCGATAAGACCTGCGTTAACAACGTCCGGCCGTAGCCAATCTTTGCAGGTAAGTTTTCCCCACTTTCTTCAATTTCCTTACGATAAACCCCCAAATACCCTTGGATAGCACGCAAATCCATATCATGGTTATTGATGAATTCAATGGTATTCCGATCATAGGGATTTATCGAAAAAGCCTTTCTCGCAAAAGACAAAGCTTCATCATAGTTTGACAATCTTTCATTAAGAGTTGCTAAAACCATCAAGCCCCCAATGCCTTGCTGCAACTTATCAGAAATAGCTACAGCCAACTCCCTTGCCCGATTGTATTTACCTAGATCAACATATAGGGAAATCAATTCCTGCTTCTCTAAGACAGTCAAATCTTTTGCATCTCCAACCGTATCCAAAACCTCTTTAAATACTTCATGAGCGTTCACTTTAAGAGCTAATCGCAAAAGTTTAATACGTGTCAAAGTCAGTAAAGACTCGCCCTCAAGAGATATTTTTTTTATTAATTCAGAAGCCGTTTGGACATCTCCCGAATTGAAGAGACTGTTGATATAGACAAGTTCTTCTGCGTGAGAAAGATCTCCAGATTCCATGACCTTTTGATATTGCTTCACTGCAGACTGCCAGTCCATCATCCCCGCATATGCTTTAGCAAAATGCAGTCTTGCCTCTGTGTCTTTTCCGCCTTCAGAAAAATATACTTCATACCAAACAAGAGCCTGATCAAAGCGCTGTTCCAGAGAATAAAGTTCAGCCAATAGGGGTATTGCTAACCGACGATTCTCATCATCTTCTTTTTGTTCTGCAAGTTGCTTGAGTAGCCACTGTGATTTTTTAAAATGTCCTAAATTAGAATGGGCTTTGCCTTTATAAAGGAGAACTTCTGGAGAAGGTTCTTCGATAGAATTGAAAAAAGTCAACGCTTTTTGATAATTCGGCTTAATTTCAAGATAGAACTTTCCAGCCAGTATCTTTGGATCTGTTTGATCAATTATAGCTGTGGTAAGTTTTTGAAAGCGAGTAGGAAAGTAATGTATTGCAGGTTCCTTGTCTTCCAGCATCCGTGTGAGTAATTCCTCTGCAAGGTCCGATTTGTCTAACTCCAAAAATGAACGTACAGCAATTGATTTCAAAGCAAAGACTCTACTAAAAGGCTCGGGAAGTTGATGGAAATAATCTAACGCCGCTTTCCATTCTCCAAGTTGAAAAGATGCTATGCCAAGATAAGCAATAGCTTCCCCATCTGGACGCCGGATATTTCGCAACCACTTCAGAGACTCTCGCGGTTCTTTCTGCATTAAATCAACATATCCCAGCTGCAAATACCCGTGATCACTTAGAGGCCTTTGCTTCGCAAGCTTAGCCAGATTCTTCTTTCCAAGCTCTTCTTCACCTGTTCCCATTTGGCAGATAGCTATAACTTCTTGAATCTCTTTATCTTTGTCGGTCAGTAGATCAAGGAATTCCAAAGCATCAGCATAATTGCCTTGTTGGTAGGCTACCATCCCCATTAAGTGTCTCGCTTGCTGATGGTCCTGATTTACTTTTAATATCCACGCAAGGCGCTTTTGAGCTTCAAGAAAGCGCCCCATTTTCATTAAATAAGCTGCATCTTCAAGTTGATTACCAAGCTCGACTTTCTCTTCTGGCCCAAAAGAATCAATATGAAAATGTTTTGCTGCATCGTAAAGGATACCCAACTTATCGATATCATCTTCCTGTGCTGCAAGGCTGTATGTAATTTTCAACTCATAAGCAATCAGCCTATAGATCTTATTTCTTTCGGATAAATACGGTATCGTTTCAGCCAACTTCATTAAGTTCAGAGCTTTTTCTTCTAGGCCCTTCCTCGACCATAACTCGGCAGAAACTAAAACAAGTTGTTTAGAAAATAGAAAACGCTTCTGAGCATCTCGCTCAATCGTACTCCAATAAGAAACATAGGGAGTAGCAAGCTTTAGATCTTGTCCATCAACGACAAGGGTGTCCAACACTTTTCTTGCAATTTCAGCACTAGTTTTTTCAGTCAGCTCACTTGGATTTGCACTTAGTAATAATGACACTTGCCAGTAATGAGGCAGCTTTATCAAATCACCTTTTTCGAGAAGATCTGCCGTCAAAGTTTCAAATCGCTCACTAAGGTTTTCCCGGATTTTGCCACTCTTAAGCAAGCGATTCAATACATTTGCAAGCTCCTCTACAAACCCCCAATTCCCCGCCTGTACTTCCCTATCTAAGAGTTCCAGAATACTATTGGAAAGGTATTCGAGCTCTTCTGATGCTTTCCAATTCTCAAGTATATTGACAAAGAAGCTCATATGCTCAAGATTTTTCTGCTCGATGAATGCTTCGGCTGCTTCCTTAAGTTGTCTGACAATGCGGACGCGCTCTCGGGAAAAACGCTTGTGATGAATCGGGACTTCCTGAAAATAAGAATGGGCCACTTGATAATAAGGCATTGCTGCTACCAGAGGCTTACTTTCAGCCTCCTTTGCGTAACTCAAGCCTATTAAGAAGGCGCTCTCAGATCTTTCTTCACCAGACAGCTGTTGATGACCCTTTTCGAGCGGCTTCCTTCCTTGTAGATACTTACCCTCTTCAATGTAACAATGAGCCACACGTAAATGTTGCCAGGATGTCGTAAAAACCTTTCCGAAAGAATCTTCCATCCACCCAGATAAATATTCAAGCTTCCCAAGGGTTTTCCAAACTGCTAAAGCCTTAGTAAACTCTTCATTTAAATAAAAAGTCAGCCCAGCAAAAAACCTTGTGAGCTGATGTTCAGAATCCTCTACTCGAATCTCTTTGAGAATTTCCGACAGTGTCTCATCATTCAAATCGAGATATGCGTTAAAAGCACGGTTCAGCTGAATTTCCAAAAGATAATCGGCCTTATTATTCCGTTCAGCTCCTGAGAGGGATAGCTCCAGCATCCCATCTGACTTCTCTATAAGGCCTTGCTCTCTATACAGATAGGCTCGGTATAAGGCAAGTTTTGAGGGACTAACCTCTCCTTCAAGGTGATCTAAGGCTATAGAAACGTCTTCATACTCATCTTTTAAGAAAGAATTCAATGCATTTTCTAACTGGTAATCAGAGTCAAAAGTAAAAAAGAAGAAAGCAAAAACAGCTAAAAACATTGCAAGAGTCGTAAAAATGACAGCTCTTAGAAATACCATGGTGCCCACTCTGGGTTTAAAGAAATTCCTCTACAGTCACACGCTAAAGGTTTTCCCTATAGAGTGCAATGCTTATTAACATTGCGATAAGTAGTCAATACTACTCACTACAAAAGTTTCGCGTGTAACGCACCTATTATTATACCTTTATAATCAAAAAAAACGCCAAGTAAATTACTTGAAATCAAAATAATTCATCTATGAGTCTTATTTACAAAGACTTAAACTAATTAAGCAAATTTGCAGACTCTTATCGAAATTTATTAAGAAAATTCACATAAAATCTGAGAAACCAGACTTGCCATAAAACCTTTACAAACAAATCCCTGAGATATAAGTTGGACAGATATAGCTCTCTAGGGTCTTCGAGAGAAGAAAAAGTTAGTGATTTCTTTTTAAAATAATGTTTTAATATGATTATGCTTCAGCCGACTTTTGTATACGGCTGTTCCAACCAATGAGCTTCAATTTACTCCGGTCAATCGAGGAGAGCTAGGATGCAGAAACCAGCACTTATTCTTATAGAGGATGAGGAAGACATTGCAGCACTTATCAAGTTACAAGCGGATATCTCAGGCTATAAGCTGCATGTTGAAGTCGACGGTCTTAATGGCTTACGCGCCATTGAAAGAGAAAAGCCTGACTTAGTCATACTGGACCTCATGCTTCCTGGTCAAAGCGGCTTGGATGTGTGCCGAAAAATGAAGAATGATCAAAATCTAAAGCACATTCCCGTTATCATGATCTCTGCAAAAAGTGAAGAACTAGATGTAGTACTCGGTTTAGAGCTTGGAGCTGACGATTATGTTACCAAGCCTTTCTCTCCAAAAGTTCTATTTTCTAGAATAAAGGCAGTTTTACGCCGAAAGAGTGAAGAAGAAAAAATTCCTGAAATCATGGCTTTTGGTGACTTTAGCCTAGAAGTAGATCGATACCTCGTCAAAAAGATGGGTAAATATATCCCCATAACGCTCTCAGAATTCGGTATCTTGCGCAGACTTCTTTCCAACCGCGGTAAAGTCCTCACTCGCAATCAATTACTTGATGATGTGCAAAATGATGATGCCTTCATCGTCGATAGAAACATCGATGTGCACATAGCCTCTTTACGTAAAAAACTCGGTCCCAAATTTCATTGGATTGAAACTGTTCGCGGTGTGGGCTATCGACTCAAAGAAGAAGAAGAACTGTACAACGTTTAAAAAAGTACTCTCGCGCTTCAATTTTTTTTGAAACGTTCTATGTATTCATTCACAGGTAGTCCTATACCAGTGAATAATGAATTTCTAGGCATGGTTCAATTCAAGGTAACACTTTTTCCTAAGCCTATAGGCTGTCTGACCAAAATCTCGGATGACTTAAGAGAAGCGAAGGAATTTGTGCTTATGTAACTGAGTCATGCCCGATCTTCTAAAAATGCAGGGTATCAAAATTGATAAACATTTTGTTCTTTGCTTATATTGGAGAGGTGCCACTACCGTGGCACAGAATCTTTTTTTCCTATCCCCGAGCTAAAGCACGGGGCTATCAAGAGGGAAGACCACTACCGTGGCCGGTACAATACACCCACATAGGTTACAAAAAGCTCACTCACATAGGTAACACTATTCACTCACATGGGTAACACTTAAACTTATTTTAAAAATCTGTTAAACTATGGGTATATAACCTTAATATTATCAAGGAGATACACCCATACCATGGAAAGGTGCAACAGTGGAAGATATGAGGTATCAATTTATTTTATCAGTAGAGCGATATCAAGAAGGCGGAAAAACCCAGCTCTTAGACAGGAGCAGAAGACCGCTGGCTCGACCTGGAGACACCTCCCCTGAATTAGAGGCCATGATAATCCAGGTGCGTTTAAGACATCCATCTTGGGGAGCAAAGAAAATTAGAAAAGTGCTTATGAATGAACATCCCAGCATTCTGTGGCCTTCACCTACGACTGTTTGGAAAATTCTTAATAGAAATGGATATACAAACAAGCGCTGGAAGAGATCACGACTTGCTCAAACAAGTCCAATTGAGGATTGCAATTTTCCCAATGATGTTTGGAGTTCTGATTTTAAAGGATGGTAAGACATGTGAGCCCCTTACCATATTCGATGGGTATTCACGTTTTCTTTTTTGTTGTAAGCATGTTAGGAGGAAAAATTATGATTACGTCTGGAACTTATTACAAGAGGTCTTTCAAGAAT
>JBLFWS010000052.1:0-20437 GCA_047611865.1 Chlamydiales bacterium | reverse complement strand
AAAATTTATTTTAAGAAAAAGATATTAGAAGGTCTCAATTGCGCATTTCCTAATTGAGTAGGGCTTAATGGGGTAAACTAGGTCGTGTATTAAAATAGCTAAACGTTGCTTTTGGAGCCTTTCGCCCTGCTTTGGGATCGGCCATAACTCACCTACTTGTCTAAGTATGGAGAGTTATGGCCGATCCCAAATCAAGACAAAATGCTCTCAAAATCAACAGTCAGCTAATTTTAATACACGACCTAGACATAGTTTACCCCTTGAGAGGGTATCGCTTACTGTACTTGGAAGGTATTTACGAAATCTCGATGTTCTTGGCGTGTAGTTTCAAAACTGTTTAGAAAATAGATGTTTTTAGGGCTAACGATGATTGTTTCGTAGGTGGATGACAGGGTTTCGTCATCTATAACGACAGGGGTGAGTAACTCAATACTCATTTCAATCATTTGTAGAGAGTCTTTTTGCAGGAGATTTAGTTCTGTAATTACGTGGTCAATTGGAATTTCAAGTTCGGCAGCAATGATCTCAGGGCCTACTTGGAGGAAAATACTACGCAAGAAGTAGATATCCCGGACGAGTTCTTCTTGAGATTTTGAGGAAAAGTCGATCCAAACCGCGGGGTCTTCTTTGAAGTGCTCGGGGTAGCTTGTGTAACCGTAGCTGTCTACTGTAATGTAGCCATTTGCTTGCTTTTCTTTTTGAGGGATGTATTTGAGCTCATAACCCTTATTTCGATCTTCTGAGATTGCAGAGATGAAGGAATCAGATTCCCATGTCATAGGATCGTTAGGGAATTCAATAGTAAAAAGTTCTATGTTTCCAGTACCTATAAAAGTATTTTTATCTGTTTCAAGTGTAGGGGCTGCTTGTAGGGAGCTGAAGAAAGAAGATGTAAGTATTACAAGCAAAAAAGCGAATCTATTCATAAGTACCTTTAACTGGTGTGTAAATCTTAATTTATTTAAGACCAGTATCTTATACTAAGGATGTTGAATAGATGTCAATCATATAGGAGAGCTATAAAAAGCTACGCCCTATATAGAGTTTATTGGAAAGAGGATGCCAAGTTCTTTTTGAAGATCATCCATGATATGAGAATTAAAACGCATAAGGTCCTCATCAGAACGTCTTCTGTTTGAGCTTGGTCTTAGAAATGTGGTAACGTGATTTTTACTTAGCATGACAAATTTTCTTTTTATTTCTGAGGAAGTACAAGTGCTGCAAAAGTCACGCAATTTTTGGGAGGATACCTCTCCCATCATGTCGTCGCAGGCTCCAATGGTCATGTACACACGGCGAACATTTTTGAGGGCTTTTCTGTTATTATAGTTACAATAACCTTTTGAGTATTCAACGAGGCAGGTTTCGACACAGTTACAAATATTTCTCATGGTATTGTTTCCCACGCTGCGCAAAAAATTGGGGACAATATCCTGGATTCTGGCAAAGGATCTCTCGAGGATGACGGTAGTACTGGGATGCTTCTTTGCAAGTTTTGAGGCAATCCCCCCAACTATAGAATGACCATGTAGTACAATTTTCTCTTCGTTAGGGCATTGGCGTTTGACTTCTTGAAATATGGCTTCAGCATCCTGATCCAGGGTTTTTTGGGATGGGCTTCCTTGACTTTCTCCATAGCCACTATAATTGAAAGCCATGACATTGAATCCTTGACTGAGGTAGTAATCTATCTCTTCCGGGTTTTCTTCGTAAAAACTGGCATTTCCTCCAAAGAGAATAACTGTGGGTCTTCCGTCTTTGTAAATACTTCTTTTGCCCTCTGCTAAATTTGGGTTCTGAAGAGTGTCCACATAATCAACATTAAATAGCATGCCATCGAGGAATCTCTCCTCACTGGTATTTCTCTGAACTCCAAGGTGAATGGGGAGTCCTGAAAGTTGAGATCTCAATTGATTTCTCAAGGTTCTGAGTTCATCTTTGTATAGGGGGTCTGCAGAAATGAGTTTTCCCGGGGAAAAGTGAGTCGTGGGGGAGAGCATCGCTCGGTGTTCCCAAAGATCACAAACAGTTGCACTGCAAGATTGGAATGTTTCAGAAATCCATCTGCTACAGGAATTGATTCTATCGCACAAACTTTGGGAAGCTGCAGGGGTTTCGTTGATGTGGGGATGATGTTGAGCAGCTACAGAAAGGGCATTGAATGAGGCGGGATTTTGATTAATGGGAGGAAACATAGGGCTCTCCTTGCGAGTAAAATTATCTTTTTACACAAAAGGATATAAATATTATTTAAATAAAGTTTGGTCGGAAAAAGGGATCGATGGGGATATTGGCTTTTAAGTTTTTGTGAATATCCTCCATGACCCTGCGTTGAAATTTAAGTAGATGCAGGTCTGCTGTTATGCGATAGGTTCTTGCTCTCAAATACGAGGTATTATGTTCACCCCCAATGGGTACGAAAAGGCGCTTTTGTTGGAGTGACGTTTTTTCTGCGCAAAAATGATATAAGCTATCCAAAGAAACGCTTCCCATCTCCGTATCGTCGAAACTTGATGCCGCATATACTTGTCGTACTTTTGCCAAAGATTTGACGTTGTTGTAATTCACATATTTCGATGCGGTATTGACAATGATTTTTTTCATGAGACGCAAGACTTTTTTCAGAGTAGAATTTCCAACTTTTTGTAGGTAATTGGGAACGATTTCCTGGATTTGGGCGAAGGAGCGATCTAGAATGACTGTGAGGTCAGGAAATTTTTCCGCTAAAGAAGAGGCCACACCTCCGCCGATGGAAAATCCATGAAGAAAAATTCTATTATTATCCGAGCAGAGATTTTTTGCGAAGGCATAGACAGCTTCAGCATCTTCGTTAAGATTAGCTTGTGTGGAATTACCCTCACTATCCCCATAGCCACTGTAGTTGAAGGCTAATACTTTAAAGCCGTTGCAGAGGTAGTATTCTATGAGATCTCGATTTTCCTCATAGAATGCGGCGTTACCCATAAATAGAATCGCAAGAGGTCTCCCATCTGGGAAACTGATGGTTTGCCCAGCGAAAAGGTGAGGATTTCGGCCGGTGTCAACATGGTCGATGTTGAAATACATCATATCCAGCGTTCTTTTTTCGGCTGTAGAGATGTATCGGTCCACAACTAGAGGAACACTCTGCCCTGCTAGAGTTTCTTTTAATTCGGAGCGGAGCTTTCTGAGCTGTTGAAGGAAGTCCAGATCTTGGCTAATCCATCGACCTGGAAAAAATAGACTGACAGGGTTTTGAAGGCCCAATTGATTCCAAAAGCCATCAGTTGTGGGGATCGGTTCAATTGGAAGGGCCATAGAAAGCTACTCTTTTTTAAAATAAGCGTGGTAAGCAGAGCCTGCTGCGAGTATTTCTACTTTCTCCGATTTGTCAGCAAAGAATTCATCACAGGCAATTTTGACACCGGGGAGAGAGCTTTGTCGTCCATGGCTATCTGGATCGCAGTAATCGTCGAGGATAGCGATAGCACCTCGAGGCATTCTGGGGTAGATGTTTTTGAGGGAATCCATGGTAGAAGAATAGAAATCTCCGTCAATGTGGGCAAAAGAGACGGTTTCGGGGAGATGTAAAGGGAGGGTTTCATTGAACCAGCCTTTGTGGATGTAAGGCGGCTTTACATTGTAGTCTTGAAAATTCTGTAAGACGACTTCCTCGGGGCTTTGGAACCAGCCTTTGCCTACTCGTCGGTTGTCTTTGTAGTCACACTTACGCATATTGTCTGGAGAATCCACAAGATCTTCATTGGTTTTTTCCGGAAGGCCTTCGAAAGAGTCAAAAAGATGGAGGTGTTTGTCGCTATGATGGGTATCAAGGGTTTTTTGTAGCATAACGGCTGTCAGGCCTCTATAGCTCCCGCATTCTACGACATCACCCGGTATCTCTAAGTACAAAGTCTGGGAAAGTAGATGATAAATGTTTAGTGCACACTCCATATTGATCATGGAGCGATTCTTTTCGTAGAGTTCTACGATAAAAAAATTATTCATAGTAACTTATAGGGCTTTAGTACTTGAAGTGGACAAAGACACGGCCAAAGTTTTTGCTGTCTTTTTGGATTCGGTGATAGAGTTTTTTGATATGTTTCTGTTCCAGAAATCGTAGTACGTGTTTTTTTAGTTGGCCTGACCCCTTACCGGGAATAATCTCCACGAGGGTTATTTTTTTTTCTACGGCGTCTTCAATGATGCGAGTTAATTCATCATCGATCTTTTTGCCCTTATTGAAAATTTCATGCAGATCAAGTTTCAATTTAGCCATGACGGAGCTCCCCTTGGAAACAAACGCTAGAGCCTTATTATGCCACCCTCTTTATTGACAATCAATGGGAAAAGATTCAGGGCAATCGCATTATAATAATTTATTGACCTTCTCACGACAGTAAGCTGCGGGATTCAGAAAAAACATCCCAAATTTAATAGTGTTTCGGTGGTGACGCAGCTGCCGCAGCTCTATTTTTTAATTTACTTGCTATACCGGGCCTCTGGCGCTACGGAAGCATTGTTTTTGCTGATACGAGTTCCTGGGTAACGATTCCTAAGTGCCAGAGGCGCGGCATTATGTAGGCCGGGTCGTAGCGAGCTTGCGAGCAAGGCCCGGTATAATGGTAAGAAAAAAATGTGAGCACCAGCAGGTGCGGCACTCACTCAGAATTTATAATGGCAGACAGCTATTCCAAGTTATACTATCGCTTAAAAGATTTAGCTTCTAAGAAATATCGAAAAACTATTTTAAAATATTGTCTATAATGCGAATGCCCTGGAAAAGATTTTCAAAGTTTGACAAGAATCTATATGCTCTTTATTTTTTGTTCCTTATTTGACGCGGGGTGCCAGGAGTAATGTTTTCCTGGCTGAGATTATACCCGTATAACCTGATCTGGATAATGCCAGCGGAGGGATGTCATGACATCTTGCTATAATGCTTCAATACGGCCATTTCGCGTTTTAACTATTGCTGGATCTGACAGTGGTGGAGGCGCAGGTATTCAGGCTGATCTTAAAACTATCTCCGCATTGGGCTGCTATGCAACGTCGGTGCTTACGGCTCTTACTGCTCAAAATACCCAGGAAGTTCTAAGCGTGTATCCTGTTTCAGCGGACTTTGTCGGCGAGCAATTGGATGCTGTTTTAACAGATATTGGGACAGATGCGATTAAGATAGGGATGTTGCAAGATATTTCTATCATCAAAATGATTGCGGCAAAGTTAGATTATTTTGATTCAGTACCGGTGGTATTGGATCCTGTGATGATATCCACGTCAGGTACTTGCCTGCTAGGGCGAGATGCAATTAAAGATCTAATCGCTCTCCTATTTCCTTTGGCTACCTTGCTTACACCCAACCTACCAGAAGCTTCAAGACTTTTGGGGAGAAGAGTAGAAGTAAAAGAGCAAATGGAAGAAGCGGCTCTTGAAATTCAAGAAATGGGTGCAAGGGCTGTTCTCTTAAAGGGTGGACATCTCAAGAGTGGAAAAGGCTGTGACTGTTTAGCCATAGATTCTACGATTCATTGGATCGAGAGCTTGGAGGTTCAGACTCGCAATACTCACGGGACGGGCTGTACCTACTCATCGGCTATTGCGGCGTATCTGGCCAAGGGCTTTGAACTTTTGGATGCCGTTACTTTTGCAAAACATTATCTCACTGCAGTGATAGAAGCTGGATCCAACTTCACTATTGGAAAGGGTTTTGGCCCTGTTCATCATTTTTACGATTTATGGAAGATAGAGGAGGCGAGATGTCATCGTTAAACATCATTGTTGGGGGTGGGCTGATAGGCTTGAGTATAGCTTGGCAGATGGCAAGAAAGGGAATGAAAGTGACTGTCTTGGAGCGAGAAATTGCTGGAAAGAAGGCTAGTTGGGCAGGTTCAGGTATGCTCACGCCCTATTCGGAGGCGGGTTTTGAAGATGATGACTTGTTCCGTATGGGGGAGAAAAGTTTACATTTGTATCCTCGTTTTCTTGCAGAACTTAAAGTTGATCTTGGAGCAGAAATCCCTATGGATAGTCACGGCAGCCTAATTGTTGCTAAGGACCGGGATGACATGGAGTATCTGCAGAGGATTCATGAGTTTAAAGTTCATAAGGGATTTCCCGTTAAATGGATTTCAGGAGAAGAGGCCAGAGATCTCGAACCTTTACTATCTCCTCGAATAAGCTCGGCCATTTATTTGGAAAAGGAATGTCAGGTGAATAACCGTCTTCTCATAGAGGCTTTGAAAAAAGCATTGAGATTGAAGGGGGGGGAATTGCTTGAGAAATCGGCAGTGACGGAAGTTATAGCTGAAGAGGGCAAGGTACTTGGTGTTGCTCTGGGAAATGGAGAATTCTTAGAGGCCTCCAAAGTGATAATTGCTGCGGGAGCTTGGTCAGGGAAAATTAAAGTTCCTCTAGCTGTCCAGAAACCTATGATTCGCCCCGTCAAAGGACAAATCCTAACGCTGAAAATGGAAGAGGGGCGAGAGCTACACCATGTAGTGCGTTCCCCAAGAGTCTATCTAGTTCCAAAACTGGATGGAACTCTGCGAGTAGGAGCTTCATCTGAAGACCTTGGTATGGATGAAAGGGTAACAGCAGGACCCGTTATGGATCTCCTTCGCGATGCCTGGGAGTTATTTCCGTCTATCTATGAATGTAGTATCGAAGATATTTCAGTGGGATTACGTCCAAGCACTGATGATCACTTGCCTTGTGAGGGCGGGTGTGGAGTAGAGGGCTTGTATTATGCTACAGGTCACGGCAGGGGGGGTATTTTGCTTGCCCCATTGACAGCTTATAAAATGGCAGAGAGGAATTGACATGAATATTAAATATAACGGTGAAGAGTCCATAATCAATGGAGAGCCCACTCTTTTGGAACTCCTGAAAGAACGGCAGATTGATTCAGAGACTAGAGGAATCGCAGTAGCGATGAATGACAGTGTCCTGCCTAGAAGTTTTTGGGAAGAATGTTATCTAAGCGATGGTGACAGGGTAGAAGTTATACATGCCGTACAAGGTGGATGAAATGTTTACTCAAGGATTGAAGATAGCGGATAAAGTTTTCGAGTCGAGACTTTTCCTAGGTTCGGCGCGATATCCCGATCCGCAGACAATGCAAAAAGCTATAGAGGCAAGTGCAACAGAGCTTGTAACCCTTGCTATTCGGAGGATGGATATCAAAAGTTCTCACTCTGATGGCATCTTGAGATATCTCGATACGGATCGTTATCACCTGCTTCCTAATACGGCAGGTTGTTATACAGCAAAAGACGCAGTGCTGACCGCACAATTGGCAAGGGAGGCCCTTGAGATAAATTGGGTGAAGCTAGAGGTTATAGGAGATGACAAAACACTTTTACCTGATGTCGTTGAATTATTAAAAGCAGCTGCCGAACTTGTTAGGGAGGGATTTGTTGTTCTCCCTTATTGTACTGATGATTTAATTATATGTCGGAGGTTAGCAGATATGGGGTGTGCAGCTGTTATGCCTCTCGCATCTCCGATTGGTTCAGGAATGGGTATTCAAAACCCTTACAACATTCAGATAATACGAGAAAATATAGATATCCCCGTAATCATTGATGCAGGGATAGGGACTGCCTCTGATGTAACCATTGCAATGGAACTGGGAGCTGATGCGGTCCTTGTCAATACAGCGATCTCTCAAGCAAAGCATCCCGTATCGATGGCACGTGCTATGAAGCTTGCCTGTGAAGGGGGGAGGCAAGCGTTTCTATCTGGTCGCATACCCCGCAAGCTCTACGCAGAGGCTTCGAGTCCTCTGGGCGGGTTAGTGGGGATGTAATGGATGTTCCACGCCTTTTATTGATAAGCGATGGATCAAGTCATGAGAACCCTCGCTTTATGTCTATAATGGAAGAAGCTTGTGCCGCAGGGATAGAGGCTATTCAGTTAAGAGAGAAGCAACTTGATGAGAGAGAATTTTATCTCCTGTCTCGTCAGCTTAGAGAGATATCTAAAAAGTATGGAGTGAGGCTTTATATTAACGAATGCGTGGAAATCGCAAAGCTTATTGGAGCGGATGGCGTACACCTCCCCGAAAAGAATCTTTCATCTTTACCATGCAGAGATATTCAAGTGGGAGTCAGTGTGCACTCCATTGATGCGGCCAGGCAGGCAGAAAAAGAAGGGGCCGATTACATCACCTTTGGGCCGATTTTTTCTACAGCTTCAAAAGAGCGATATGGTTCCCCTCAAGGCTTAAAGATCTTGAAGAAACTTACGGCCTCCGTAGAAATACCGGTAATTGCTGTCGGAGGAATTGATAGGATGAGAGCTGTGGATTGTATTCGTCATGGTGCCTATGGTATATCTGTAATTTCTAATATTATGCACGCTTCCCAAGTGGGAGAAGCTGTACAAACAATGAAAAAAGTTATGGAGGAAACCTGTGAAAGAGGTTAAAGGACTGTATGTCATCGTAAATTCTACAACAGATGATGAATATTCCCCTATTGAACTGGCCAAAATGGCCATTAGAGGGGGCGCAGATGTCATTCAGTTTAGGGATAAAGAAAAAGGCTCAGATGCATTCTTATTTTTCTCTAAGGGAATTAGGGATCTTTGTCAGGAAGCTGGGGTGACATTTATTGTAAATGATCGTGTGGATATTGCAGAAGCTGTGGATGCTGATGGAGTACACCTCGGACAAGGGGACTTCCCCATTTCAGTCGCCAGGAGTGTTTTGGGAGAAGATAAGATCATTGGAGGAACAGCTGGGAATTTGGAAGAAGCACGGCGCGTAGAAGAGAGTGGTGCGAATTACATAGGCTTTGGTCATATCTTTCCTACTCAAAGTAAAGAGAAAGAAGGAGCTCCTCTTGGTTTGGAGGCTTTGGAAGAGTTGTGTTGTACAACCGATCTTCCTGTAATTGCCATTGGGGGGATTTCTGAGGAGAATGTATGTTCAGTTATTGAGAGTGGAGCTACGGGTGTAGCGGTTATTTCCGCAGTATGTGATTCGGAAGATCCTCAGGAGGATACTCAGCGACTGAAAAAGCTTATTGAATCTTTCAGCAGGAGCGGCGCATATGTTTCAGACAAATAAAATAGAATTAAGCGCTGAAGAGTCAGAGCGATATAGTCGTCAGGTGACCCTATCGGAGTTGTCGGAAGAAGGGCAGAAAAAGCTGAAAGTGGCAAGGGTTTTGGTTGTTGGAGCAGGAGGGTTAGGCTGTCCTGTTCTTTCTTATCTGGCAGCGGCAGGTGTAGGAACTCTGGGTGTCGTTGATTCAGACAATGTAGACAGAAGTAATCTACACCGTCAGCTTCTTTATGATGATAGCGACGTAGGAAGTTCGAAGGTAAAGGTCGTTCATGAGAAGTTGTCGGAACTCAATCCTCATGTAAAGGTTTTGACATACTGCGAGAAATTTTCTTTCGGCAATGCAGCTTCTCTATTGAAAGATTATGATGTGCTCGTGGACGCTACAGATAACTTTCCTTCGCGCTATGCTATCAATGATGCTTGTGTCGAACATGATAAACCCTTTGTTTATGCTTCCATATCCCAGTTTGAGGGACAGGTGGCAATATTCAACGCTCGCTTGCCAGGTGGAGGCCGCAGCCCGGATTACAGATCTCTTTTCCCCAGCGCTCCATGCCCAGGAACAGTGAAAGACTGTGTTGAAGGAGGGGTTTTGGGTATGCTTCCGGGGATTATAGGTAGCATCCAGGCTCTTGAAGTGGTGAAATTAATAGTGGGTATGAAAAATACTCTTATTGGCCGCGTTTTTGTTTTTGATGGATTAACTCTTGAAACGCGTATTTTTAACTTGGAAGAAGATACTGGCAAAGACAGTCACCCTGTATCTAAAGTTCACATTGTTTCTGAGATTTCAGCTCCTGATCTGAAAAAACTTGTGGATGGTCGAGCTGATTTTCAGTTGGTTGATGTTAGAGAAGGCCACGAAAGGAAGACTCGTAGTATCGGAGGGGATCACATACCTTTATCAGTCCTGGAAGAGTCAGTAGAGAGGATTTTAAAAGGAAAACCTGTGATATTCTATTGTCAAAAAGGAATCCGGAGTGGTATCGCTGCCCAGTGGCTAAACGGGGTGTTGGAGCATAAGCAGCTTTTTTCTCTGGAAGGAGGAATAGATAAGTATTTAGAGTTTGTCGACGCCTGTGATTTTGCCAGTACTTAATTAATACGGGATGACACCCTCCTACAAGGGGTGTCGAGACTGACAGTAAATCAAAGAGATAGCTCTTGATTTGCTGTCAGTCTCGTCATAGCTTAAGTACGCCATGTTCTCCTCTTGCAGCCATACCTGTAGAAGATTTCCAGTAATTTTTTGATTGAGGTTTTTAGTTTTATGCCTCATATGTCGGGTATTACAAAATACTGAAAATAGGCTTTTTAACTAGGGTGTTAGGATGATTAACGTACTACTGTTTCTTTGTTTGGCTTCGTTGTATGTGTTTTTCACTTTCTGGAGTTCTCCAGTTTCACGAAAAAAAGTTCACATCATTGGGGCTCCTTCAGGCTGGGGGGCTCAAATTAGAGACTGTGAAGAAGGTCCAGAAGTACTCAATCAATCTGGGATGAAAGAAAAGTTGAAATATTCCGGAGTCTTGGTACACGGATGGGATTCTGTAATACCCTTCAAAAGTTTTAAGTTGGAGAACATATCCCTCGAGAAAGCTTTACCTATTATAACGGACCATAACCTGCGCTTGGCGGGTCAGGTAAGTGAAGTCGTGAATCAAGGGAATTTTCCTCTTGTTATCGGGGGAGATCATACTATTGCTGTTGGTACTTGGAACGGGGTTCGTTGGCCCCTGAAAAATAAGAGCTCTCTCCCCTTTGGACTTATATGGGTGGATGCTCATATGGACTGTCATGTGACTGAAACTTCTCCCTCAGGAGCATGGCATGGAATGCCGCTGGCGGGTTTACTAGGATATGGCCATGAGAGTTTATCTCAGTTGAAGCGAAAGGAACCGGTTTTGTTCCCGGAAAATCTCTGCCTTGTGGGTATCCGCTCCTTTGAAGCAGAGGAAGTAGAGCTGATAAATCGCCTTAATGTTCGTGTGTTTTATATGAAAGAAGTAGAGGAGCGAGGAATTGCAGCGGTTCTCGCTGATGCTGTAGCTCATGTCAGTAAAAACACGGTTGGATTTGGAATAAGCCTGGACTTAGATGTAATAGACCCAGAAGATGCTCCTGGTGTGGGTTCTCCAGAGCCTGGCGGAGTTCGTGCAGAAGAATTGATTAAGGCTTTAAAAATTTTGAGTACTAACTCTGATTTAAAAGGTTTTGAAATTGTCGAGTACAATCCTAACAGAGATGTGGACGGTAAGACGAAAAAGATTATTCAAGATTGTGCTGAGGCTATTTTCCGTACTGAGAGTTAAAAAAAATGAAGAGGCAAGTCTGGGGCTCGCCTCTTCGATCTCTCCTTCTCCTAGCCAGTGGCTAGAAAACGCGGTGTCTGCACTTTATTTGGCAAACGCGTTTTTAATGAATAAGATCCTCATGAGCCCAGATAAATCCCCTGTTGGGCTAATGTTGATCTTTTCTTAAGTCCCCCCGGTGTCCGTCATATAGACGAACAATCAATGTTTTGATACTTGGATCCTAGGGCTTATATTAGAACTAATATTAATAAACTTATTATTCTAAGATCAGCATAAAAACATAATACCTATTACATATTCTGTGCCAAATCTATTACTTATTATAAATAATAAGTAACAAAGTATATATCATCTTAATTTTTAGGGTCTTGTGATTTATAGGGACTGTGTTTACTTATTAGCATAAGATCTTAATTCGTATTTTTGTTTGCCACGGTAGTCTGTCTATTATCGTTATCTTTTGGGCTGGTAATTTTGTGTCGCGCTTTCAGCGCTCAGTAATCTTACTTGCTCATTACCTAGGGCTTACGCCCTAGGCTATTGGTGTATCGGGACTTCGTCCCTTCTTTCAGCGCTGGAAGCGCGTTACACCAATAGCCTAGTCTGAAGCGAGCCTTTGGCGAGTGCAGGGCTAGGAAAGGATCCGAAAAACCATCTGAGGGCTGAAGGCCCGACACAAGATACATACGAAAAAGATAACGGTTAAAGACAGACGATAATGGCACTTCTCTTCACGGAGAGAATATTTTCAAGATACATATACTTAGTAGTGTTTACCTATCCAATTGAAAGGTAGTAACTTGCAATCTTGAGAGGAGCTTCAGAAGAGGCTGTAGAAACTTACCTCAGATTTTTACAGCAATTATGGCTAAATTTCCAACACCCTTTATCCGATATATCTACTGATATTATGGCATCTATTAGGGGGATGGGATGAAAGCGATAAAGAATGTGTTTTTACTTATTGGATCAATTGCTTGCGCATCCTTGCTACTTAGTGCAGATCTACATCATGCCACGAGTGTAGACCCTATCAGCATGCTTCTCAAAATAAACATTGGTAATGAGCAGTTGGATGTGAATCTAGATGCCCCGGGATTAGTGATGGAAAAATTTCCTAGTGGCCATATGAAGCATTTAACAGTCCCTTTTGTGAACAGTGTCTGGAAAATTTATTTTCATGATCACGAAGATAATAGGCCTTTGGAAAGAGTGGCTTTGGTACAGCGTTTTCGACTAATGAACAACCGGCTAGTATTACAGGGGAGAACAGAAAGCTATAATGATTATGGTATGTTAACTATGGAGTCCAAATGGGAAGAAGGAAAGCTCCATGGTGTACGAAAATGGTATACCGATGCCGGCCAACTCTTGGAAGTGCAGGATTATGAACACGGTGTTCCTATCAATACATGGGAGCAGTACTATGTGAATGGGGAAGTAGCCGTAGGAATAGAATTTCCTTCCAGTAAAGCCGAATGGGATGAAACCTCAGCAGGGGGACATTCATACTTGGAAGAAAGCGTTTTTTCTATGTCTTATCATAAACCTCTATTAGCGATAGAGGTTTGGTATGATGAAGACGGAATGAAAATTAAAGAATTGGAGTACAACCTATATAAAGATGAAGCGTCCTATGTTGTTTCAAAAACCGGTAGAGCGAAGTCCTTTAATTTGGCTGGAGATATCATACAGGAAGAAGACTTCTCTGGGAAAAATGGAAGCGGATGGCGGAAACATTTCTATAGCAAAATGGGATTGATTTACGAAACCCATCAGACATGGTTCAATGGCAATTTATTTAATTCTGTGACGCAGAAAGTGCGGCAATAAATTTTGTGGAAGAGCGGTGACCCTAGTCACCGCATCATAGATATTACCTACCCTTCGTTGAAATCGCCACGAGCTTTGCTTTCTTAAGGATAGACTTGACCAATTCCGATCGTTTCTCGGGAAGTTGATCTTTGCTAACTTCTTCTTCAAACAATCCTTGTAGGTGTGCTCTTCGGCAGCTGAAGAAAAGATTGTTTATATCCTTATGGTCAATACTCTTGATCCATTCCAAGTCGATACCAAGTTTACATAAACTTAAGGCTTCTAGAGCTTCTTGAGTTTCTAAACGATAAGAATGCAAAAGAAGACCAAATGCTCTGCTGACTTTGTCACGATATTCCGGAGAATTTTCATTTTTGATTTTAGTTCTACAGCTTTTTTCTGCGATTAGGAAGCTAGTCGCAGCAGAATGCATAGTAGAAATAATATCATCTGTCGTTAAGCCAAGAGTTTGCTCGTTATGCAAGGAGACGATATCTCCAATTAAGCTAGTTTCATCGCTTTGAAGGCCTGAAATTTTAACATTTTTTTTATTCTGTTTCTCCAAGATTTCATCAATTTGAGAGGTCAGGATAAGGGCCGGAACATGCATGTAGATTTGTGCAAGGAGACCTGTTCCGCAATGCTCGGGATCGGAGCTAAGAAATCCAAACTTGCTGTTAAAGGCGTATTCTATAGATTCGCCTAGATCAACCTCCATTTTAATCAATCGATTCCATGTTTCTTCCAAATCATTGCTGCAATCTGTGAGCTGAAGATGTATGTGGTCACGAATGTTAATGGTTAAAAGGACTTCTCCGGTATCATCCAAGATGAAGGCTTCTCCGCTGTGAGCATGTAGGTAATTTTCCTTGGAAAGAAAGTGCTCGTAGATAAATTCTTTTTGGTGAGGATTGCTATCCTTAGCTTTTATGAGCGTGAGATCTTTTAATGAGCTGACCTTTTCAAGGGCTCTTTTGATGATATTGATACTCTGAACTCTTCCCTGGCTGTCAAGCTTTGCGGGAAACTTAAACTTGGCAATATTGCGATAGAGCTTAAGAGTTGAGGCAATCCAAATATTGTTGTCGTTGTTTACCCAAGGCTTGCTGAGCTTGGTAACGTCTTCCACTTTACTATTTTTTTTCATCACGCTGCTCCGCTTGTTCGGACTGGTTCTCGGGTTCAGATTTATCTTCGAGTTCTTTGATTTGATCTCGAATCCAAGCGGCTTGTTCGTATTCTTCGCGGGCAAGGGTATCGTTAAGAGCTTCGTTTAAAGCAATTAAGCGCAACGATGGATTTGTCGTAATCTTTTCCCCTGGAGCGTAGCCTATATGCAAAGGAACAGATTTGCGAGACTTATCCATTTGGACACGCTGAGAGATTTTTCCTGATACAAGCATCTCCATTACAATAACATCGGAGAAGACATCATAACAGTCCTCACAGCCTAATGGGTTGCCTGTACGCACAGCTTCCAGGGTAGTATCACAATTTCCACAGCAGAGGCCTGCACCCATTCCAATGGATGTTTCAGTAGCCTTATCAGCAAGCTGACCGTGTAGGCGTTGATCTAAAATGGGGCATTCTTTGCACATACACGTACGAATGATGGTGCTGCCAATAATCTCACTATAATATACCTCAACTTCTTTCCTGCATTCGCTGCATTCTAGAGGGCGCTCGCTAGAATCTAGCGGCTGCAGTGAGAATTGTTTTGGAGTGGGAATATCGGAGACGTTGATTTCATCCGGAAGGTCTTCCGCTTCATCACTATGATGTTCAGTCATTGCTCAGCCAAACCTTTTATAAAATTGAAATTACTTTTCTTTATTTTCAAATGTTAAGGCATTCAGATAAATATGTAAAGACGGTCCCTTCGTAAGGGGTGTAAGTTTATGTGATGGTGAATTATTTTTTGGGAAGTTCTAACTTCAGATTGTACTCGAATTTCAATTTGTAATAAGTGAAACGTAAAAGTTTTCTGTGTTCTCGCTTTGCTACGGAGTCGACTTGGGCCGAGATAGCGCCACGCTTATGAAAGCTTCATTCTATTCTGATTTGTAGAGAGGTATTTAATTAAAAACTAAGGGGTATTCGATCATTCGTTGTAAAGAAAATGCTTATAACAAAGCATTTCTACGAATGAGATAAGAGTATATGGTGTGTACTGGGGAATCTAAAAAATTACCAGCGGCGGAAGACGAATTCGAAATGGCTTGCATGGGGAACATATCTAAAAAAAGACATGAGCCGTGATGGACTCGAACCATCGACCCCCTCATTAAAAGTGAGGTGCTCTAACCAACTGAGCTAACGGCCCATGCAATGACCCCAAGGGGATTCGAACCCCTGTTACTGGAATGAAAATCCAGTGTCCTAGACCTGGCTAGACGATGGGGCCAATCGGGGACTTCCGCCGTGGAAGAAAGCAAGAGTATAGCGAAGCTCGCTATTTTCTTGCAAGGGCAAAACGATTAAACTGTTAAAATGTCCTTTTCTTTGACAACGGCAATTTCATCGGCTTGTTTGCAGTATTGATCTGTGAGTTCTTGGACTTGTTTTTCTATCTTTTTTACTAGATCTTCAGAGATGTCACCGTCAGATTTTTGCTTCTTTATCAGGTCGTTGCTTTCGCGGCGTATGTTACGGATGCTGATCTTACCGTCTTCTTTTTTCTTGTTAACGAGCTTGCACATTTCCTTACGGAGTGCTTCATCCATAGGGGGGATGTTGATGCGAACAGCGTTGCCCTCAGTGATTGGCTGGAGGTTGAGGTTTGCTTTTTCGATAGCCTTCCCGATCGTGGAAGAATTGTTAGGATCGAAAGGAGTAATTAAAAGCTGTCTTGGCTCCGGGATGGCGATAGATGCGATGTCTTTGAGGCGCATACTGGCACCATAAACTTCGACCATAACAGAGTCTAGGATAGCGGGATGTGCTCTACCAGTACGTATGGATTTGAGGTCTTCTCGTAGATGTTCGAGAGCACTTTTCATTTTATTTTCAGTTTGGTCCGTGACGCTCATATGTATACTCTTCCTTTACAAGGGTTCCAAAGTGTTTATTAGACACAGCTTTACTAATTGAGGAAATATTAAATACCTTAATTGGGATTTTGTTTTCCATACATAAAGTGAATGCTGTTCCATCCATAACCTGCAGGTTTTGCTGCAAGGCTTCATGGTAAGTGATTTCATCGTATTTCACCGCATCTGGGTGTTGTACGGGGTCTTTGTTGTAAATGCCGTCAACTTTTGTGGCTTTCAAAAGGATATCAGCTTTGATTTCACAAGCTCGTAATGCAGCAGCGCTATCAGTTGTGAAAAAGGGATGGCTAGTTCCCCCGGCGAAGATGACGACTTTCTTGTCTTCGAGATATTCCATTGCCTTTGTCCAGGAGTACGGCTCGGTTGCATTGTTATTGTCTAAGGCATTTAAAACATGAGTTTTACACCCTATAGACATGAGGGTCTGTTGTAATGTAATGCTGTTGATAACAGTGGCTAGCATTCCCACATGGTCTGCTGCTGCACGTTCCATTCCGTATGAACTTCCCTTCACTCCACGAAAGATATTTCCTCCTCCAACGACGATGCCGATTTCGACGCCATTTTTTTGGAGGTTGTGGATTTCTGACGCTAGTTCGTTACAGACTTTTGGATCTATTCCGAATTGTAGAGATCCCATAAGAGCTTCGCCCGAAAGCTTAAGCAAGATTCTTTTGTAAACGGGAGATTGTTCCATGCTACTCTGACCTTGTTTCAAGTAATGTATGGCACATTCTAGACTTCGGGAAATAAAAAGAAAAGGCTGTGAAAACGAAATTTTCACAGCCTTTCTTTATAGACTCTTTTGGCTTACTTCTGGCCGACTTTCCAGCGAATAAAGCTCTTAAGGGCTAAAGGCTTTCCGCTTTCTTTTGCATGCTTAGCTACTAGCTGTGCAATAGTGAGGTCGGAGTCCTTTACGTACTTTTGGCGAAGAAGGCAAACTTGGTCATAAAAGGACCTTAGTTTTCCTTCAACAATTTTATCCACGATGCTTTCGGGCTTTCCAGAATTCAAAGCTTGAGTTTTTGCGATATCCATTTCACGAGCTTTTGCTGCTTCAGGAACATCTTCAGCGTCCAAGTATTCAGGAGCTTCTGCAGCAATGTGCATAGCGATACCTTTCGCAAGGGCGTCTTCATCGGAGCTACCGCTGATGACAACCAAACTTAAGATCTTACCAGCCATGTGAGAGTATACTCCGTAGGAAGTATTCTCTTCTTTGCTTGTGGTATGAATACGCTTGATCTGAATATTTTCTCCAAGACTCTGTACAACAGTTGCACGAAATTCGTTGACTGTCATGGAAGGATCTTGTGAGTAAGGCTGATCGCTAAACGCGCTTACATCAGCAGGCTTGGTTTTAGCTACATCAAGAGCGACGTTAGAAGCGAATTCCTGAAATTTGTCGTTTTTGACAACAAAATCAGTTTCAGCACTAATTTCTACGACAGCAATAGTGTTATCGCTTTCTTTGCTGACGACAGCACCTTCATTTGCTTCACGGCCTTCTTTCTTGACTGCTGAAGCAATACCGGCTTTGCGGAGGTGGTCTACTGCATCTTCGAGGTTGCCCTTGCTTTCGGTAAGAGCTTCTTTACATTTGCTCATGCCTACGCCTGTGCGTTCGCGAAGTTCTTTAACCATTTGAATTGTGACTTGAGTCGACATGGTTTATTTCTCCTCTGCAGCAGGTGTTTTGTCAGTTTTTGGAGCAGCGAGAGTTAGTTCTTTTTCAGAAGATACTTCTGTAACAGGAGTTTCTTCCTCGTCACCTTTTGAATTGGCAGCGCGCATTTCGTTTTTCTTTTCTATAACAGCTTGTGCAATAGATTGTGAAATGAGCTTAACACTCTTAAGAGCATCATCATTGCAGGCAATGACGTAGTCGATCGGATCAGGATCACAGTTGGTATCTACAAGAGCCATGACAGGAATGCCAAGTTTTCTTGCTTCAGCAACAGCGATGTGCTCACGACTTGGGTCTACAATGAAAAGAAGACCTGGAGTCTTACGCATTCCGCGGATACCGGAAAGGTTACGATTCAGCTTCTCTTGTTGCTTAACAAGCAATGATATTTCTTTTTTCGTTAGGCCTTCACTACCCTGAGAGATTTTCTTTTCGATGCGCTCAAGTTTCTTGATGGATTGGCGGATAGTGGAGAGGTTAGTAAGCATGCCACCGAGCCAGCGCTCAGAAACGTAGAATTCGCCGCACTGTTCAGCACTTTCGCGAATAACGTCTTTAGCTTGCTTTTTTGTTCCAACGAAGAGGATAGGTCTGTTGTTGGTAACGACGTCTTTTACGACTTCGATAGCGACACGAATTTGTTGCATGGTTTTCGCGAGGTCGATGATGTAAAGACCGTTACGCGCTTCGAAAATGTAACGCTTCATTTTCGGGTTCCAGCGACGCTTCTGGTGACCAAAATGCGCGCCAGCTTCTAGTAGTGATTTTACTGTAACTTCTGTAGTAGCCAAGCTTTGTCCCTTTATGTTGACACCGGCATCTCGTTTAGAATACGAGATTTCAGTCTTGGTTATCATTTTAAAATTTTCTGCGACTATCTCCTTGGCGAACGCCAAGGTCTTTATGGGAAACCCAAAGGATCCAGCCCGATCCTATAGCCCACCCACAATCTGCATCCAGAGCAAAAAAAAACGTAAGGATGAGTATGGTATCGCGGGGAGGAAAAGAAGCGCCTGATCAGAATCGAACTGACACTAATAGCTTGGAAGGCTATTGTTCTACCATTGAACTACAGGCGCAAGAAATTTGTAGCCCAAATATACATGAAGGCCACATTTAATCACAAGGCTATATTTGTGAAAAAACCATGGGAATCTGACCCTCAGAGGGGCATTATTATACGGGATGGGTCAATTATTGGCAAAATTATGTGAATGTCGGTAGAAACACCTCTGAAATCTACTTGAGGGGAGTTCTAGAGACTAGTATCACATATATTATATGGGTCGGATTTACCCTGTTTCAAGGATTGAGAAGGACAGAAGGGGACGAGGGGAGAAAATATTTTAATCTCTATGGGGTTTAAGTCTTCATATCTTGGCTGCGAAGGCTCTTTTCTTTTGGTTTTTTTGGCTAGGGGGGGGGCTCACTCATTCGTATAATCTCCATTGCCACTCCCAATTTTGAAAGAGAATCCGAAGATTATAACCAAACGTGACATTTCAACTTAGTTTTATAGGTGACATTTTCACTTTGCGTTGACAACAGCCCCTTTCTTCTCCGAAGCGCCAGGGGCGCGGCATTATGTAGGCCCGGTCGTAGCGAGCTTGCGAGCAAGGCCGGGTATACAGGTAAAAAACAACTGGGAGCACCAGCGGTGCGACACTATCCTCAAACACCTTCAAAATATGGCTATTTTGTCACTAGGCAATTTTGAATACTGTTTTTAGCTCCATCAACTTGCTGCGGAGAGAGTTTATTGTTGAGGGTGTCGGAGCTATGCCAGCATCTAATCATCCCATTTTTCACAGCTGTCTTGCATCAAACTATGGCTAAGGTTATTTTTAGCAGGATAACCCTAATGAGATTTTTGTTTTGATGCCCTCAAAAAGAAAGACAGCTTCGCGCGATTTAAGCTTGTCGATCCCAGCGAAAGCAAATAAAATTTTGAATATGGTGCTGCTTGTGATGATTTTCATCATCATACGCTGCTGGCATCTTTCTGTGGTTCAATATGAAGAACGACTTGCGGGTTCCCGGAGGCCCCAGCGTAGAGTAGTGATTGAAAGGGCGGAAAGGGGGACTATTAGGGATCGCTTTAACCTTCCTCTTGCGGTGAACAAAGTTCAATTCAATGCGGCTATTTTTTATTCCCACATTCGGGAGATCCCCTCTATAGCCTGGGAAAAGAACTCTGAGGGGGAGCGTGTCAAAATAAGAAAGCGTAGTGAGCATATCACCGAGCTTTCCCAGCTACTGAGTGCGGAACTCAGTATGGATCCTGAAAGAATAGAAGATTTGATTCATTCAAAAGCCTCTCTTTTTCCCAATACAGCCTTTGTTATCAAAGAGGATATCAGTGAAAAAGAGTATTTTCGGATCAAGATTCTTGAAAAGGATTGGCTGGGTCTTTACGGAGAGCGTGTCCCGAAGCGATACTATGTTCAAAAGCGTTCCGCGGCCCACGTACTTGGTTACATGGGGGCTATTAGCCGTAATCAGTATATGAATATTG
>JBLFWS010000051.1:0-20749 GCA_047611865.1 Chlamydiales bacterium | reverse complement strand
TTGCGATTCTCTTGGTATGCATCAATCGCTTTTGTTAATTTTGAAGTATTGGTTTCTTTTCCAAATAACTTATTCCAAGCATTAGCTATTTTACCAAGGAACGTTTTAGACTGTGCCTTAGTTGCTTCTGCTTCGACTTCACTAATTCTGCCTTTGATGGCATCGATTTTATCCGAGTTTTCACCAGTCTTTTCTTTTCCGATGAGTTCAATAACTTTTGCTGTAAATGTAGCCAGGTTGCGGAATCCTTTTTTGTCACCACTAAAATTAATTCCCTTACTTCCTAAGCTTACGCTACCTTTAGCTGCTGGAGCGTTTACCATTACGCCTTCTGCGTTTTTTTTTGTGAAACCAGCTAGATTTTGATATGCTGAGTCAATGTTTAAGCCTGTCATTTTTATTCTCCTAATATTACTTTAAGTAATAAATTTTGTTTAATGTTATATAAGTTCTCGTCTTCATAGCTCTAGTTTACACATAAAATATTAAGTTGATACAAAGGCAGTATTAAGATAATTTAAATATAGTTATATGATTAAAACAAGCTGATATTAAGTGATAAACAATAGGATTAGACCGGAAAACACTAGTTAACTAGTACTGCAGCACATTAATTATTATATAGTATGTAAAATCGACTGGATAAATTTTGAAAAAAAATAGTTTGGGCAGCCCTGAATAGCTGCCCAAGATCAGAGAAGTATATTAAAGATTCTATAAAGAGTTTTCAGACTCAATGATTGCACGCGCTGCTTCATTTGACAAAATACCGTCCAAAAACCGCATCTGAACATCTGCAACTTGTAAATCAAGGCTCTTAACTCGTTCATCGGCACCACCGTAACGAAATCCTACACAGGAGATACCCATTTCTTTCACAGCTCTTTCAACGCTCTCAACATGAGAGAGTTTATCATCTACGAATACAACTTTTGTAGGTTTCTGCGGAAGATTAGTGATTAGAGAACGCATGGCATCTCCTTTATAGTTGTTTCCTACAAAAAGAATCCCCTCCCTTAAAAAGGCAGGCAATCTCAACTCCAATTCAAACGTCTCTTTTATAGGAGTACTTTTAGACATATCCACCCCAATCGAATGTATCTCCCTAAAAGTTAAATCAATCACAGGTCCTGATCTGGCAGTTAAGCCCATGACGGGGATATTTTGTTCCTGAAGACGCCTGATCAATCCTGGAGTCCCTGCCTCTACTGGCTCAACTTCTGTCACTAAATGCACTTTCGTATAAGAGGGAAGAATTTCATGTACGGCAGCATCGATATCTTTTCCTTCCTCCATTCCTCTATGAAGCATTGCTGAAAACCATTGGTCGCTACCGAGAGCTTGCTTTGTCTGCATAATGGTATTATCAAGGTCAAAAACTACTAGTGTGGATTCGTCGACAACAGCCATGATATCTTCCATCCGGTCAATGTCATAGACCTCAGCCTTTAGATTGAATGTCTGGCATAGGACTATTAGTAGAAGTACGTATAGGTTTCTTATCATCATTTCCTCTCATTAGGAATATTTAGAAGGGCTTATGTCCTTATCAGAGCTAAGCTTTTATTTCAAATCAGATATTCTCTTCGGGTGTAACTTTAAAGGGCGTTGTTGCATAACTTAATACGTTTACAATCATTTGTTTAACCACAGAGAACACCGAGAACACAGAGAGATAGAAAAATGCATAAAGTCTCTCAGAAAACACTCTCAACTGATCTGTATTTTTTTATTTTTCTCTGCGCCCTCTGTGATTTCTGTGGTAAAGTCCTAATCATAAGGCTCTTGTAGACGCATGTTTTATGCAACGACGCCACTTTAAAATGGTGGTGAATTATTTTTTTAAGTAAAAACGCATAGCGAGATTATTGCCCAAAGGAATCCAGGAAACCGTTCACGAGGAATAGGTTAAACCTTCATAAATGCCACGCCTCTGGCGCCATCCTTTTACACACATCTTTTTTTGACAAAAATATCTTGTTCTGCTTGAGCTTCGGGACCAAACGTGTCCCAAGCTTCAGTAAAGTTTGCTAAAGCAGAAAGACCCTTCCATATGATCTTCACTCCTGGAGGGTCTGCGTTAGCACGATTTACATATCCTCCCAAACTAGCAATCACTTTGATAAACTCATCTAGGGCGTATCTTTAAAACATTTTTCGTGTATACTCCCCTTTAGTTTTTTAAGCTCTTAATTTAGCCCGAAGGGATTTAATTGCAACAGCCTAGGGCATCGCCCTAGGCATAGATTGAAATATAAATTGCAGCCTGAAGGGCTGCTAGAAGGAAGCTTTGATATATGCCACAATCTCTTTCTAATATCCTGATACATCTGGTCTTTAGCACAAAGCTTCGTCATCCCTACATCAACGATGAGATTCAAAAAGAATTGTACGATTACATGACTGGAATTGCCAAAGCATATCATGTTTTTGTACATGAAATTGGTGGTGTAGAGGATCACGTGCACATATTAATTTCTTTGCCTCGTATATTGACCGTAAGCAAGTTTGTCGAAGAATTGAAAAAAGGCTCAGCAATTCCCGGTGTTATTTTTAGACCTTGAAAAAGCTAAAAAATCTCCCTCTTTTCTCTCGAGAAAGGGGGTGTTTTAAAAATTTTTCTTTGAATGCCTCAGAAGCCATTGTGAGCCTCTTTTTGGTTTTTTAAAGTGTCTTTTTTAAGAGATAACACCTTTATTATCAACGTCAAAAACACCGGGAATTACTGAAAAAGGCTCCTCTAAATGGACAAAAACAAAGGGCACGCAATATGAAAAATTTGCCTGGCAACGTGGTTATGCGGCTTTTTCTATAGGTCAATCAGGCTATGAAGGGTTGCGACAGTACATACAGAACCAAAAAGATCATCATAAGAAAGTTTCTTTTCAAGATGAATACCGATCTTTTTTAAAAAAATATAAAATCAACTTTGATGAAGCATACGTTTGGGATTAATGCTGGCAGCCCTTCAGGCTGCAACCTTTTAACTTCCTTTGACCTAGGGCGGTGCCCTAGGCTGTTGCAATTAAAGCCCTTCGGGCTAAAATCGTCCTTAGCTTGCTCAGCCATAACCTATTCCTTTTTGAAAATTTGACAAAAAGGAAGTAGAGATCTAACAGTCTTTTTTGTCAAAAAAAGATGTGTGTAAAAGGATGTCTGGCGCTTCAGAAAAATTTTACGTTTCGCTTATTACAAATTGAAATTGCAGTACGATCTGAAGTTAGAACTTCCCAAAAAATAGTTCACCACCACTTAAAGTTGCACCCATTCTCTCCCTCCAAGTCCAGCTCTTGTTTTTTTGATTTTTTATTCTCTAATCCCTTAAACTTACGCCCATGAAAAACTCATCATATCTACCCCTACTCCTCTTGCTTCTTGTGATAAAGGCAGTTTTCGCTGTGCTCTTAATTCACTATTCCCATATAGGCCTGGCTCCTGACGAAGCCCAATACTGGACATGGAGCCAGCAATTGGACTGGGGATACTATAGCAAGCCTCCAGGTATTGCCTGGCAAATCTGGCTCAGCACAAAGTTTTTTGGTAACACTGAGTTGGGAATTCGCTTCGGGAGCGTCGTCATTTCAGCCTTGCTCTCTTTATCGATGTATGTCCTCGCTAAGGCTTGTGATCTGAAGGAAGACACCGCCTTCTGGTCCAGTGTCGTTATGAGTTTTTGTCCAATCGGGATACTTTCTTCCTTTGCAGCGACTACAGATGGTGGTTTTATCCTTTTCTGGACCCTTGCCAGTGCTTCGTTTGCCTATTCTTTGCGGAGCACCACAGCACCAGAGTACCTTCTCATCGGCATCCTTATCGCTTTGGGAGCACTTTTTAAATGGCCTATTTATGCTCTATGGGCTTTGATCCTCTTTTTCAGCTACAGCCACTATCCTAAAGAGACTTTGAAAAGATTGCCTTTGGGATTTTTTGCTTCCCTTCTTGGGCTGCTTCCTAGCTTTATATGGAATTATTCTCATGAGTGGAGCACCTTTCGACATGTTATCAACACTCTTCTCCCCAGCTCTTTGACCCCTCAAAATAGTGATAAGCCTTTTTGGAATGGTAATGTACTTGAATTCCTGGGTGCACAAGCAGGAATACTCTCTCCCATATTCTTTATCCTCTTGCTGTGTGGGCTATACGCTTTTTTCAAAAAGAGAAAAGAAGTCAATCCCGCAATCCTTTTCTGCGGTGTTACCACAGCCGTATTCCTTTCTTTTTGTGTAGGCCTTTCACTTTTTAAACATATGCAAGCTAATTGGGGAGCATACACTTACCCCACAGCAGTTATCATACTTTGCTGGTTTGCTGTTGAACAAATCAGTTCCGGGAAAATGTGGTTAAAAGTGGGTACAGCCTTTTCTATTACCTTATCCGCCCTTGTAATCGCTACACCCCGCATCCAGGAAAATAACTTACTAGGTAGTTTCAGTATTCCCTACAAAGCTAACGCATTCCGCCACAGTCTAGGTTGGGATACTCTTGAATCAGAGCTCCAAGCAGCTGGATACCAATCAGAAGAACACTTTCTTTTCAGCGATAAGTACCAAATGAGTAGTATCCTGAGTTTTTATTCTGAGGGGCAAAAAAGAGCTTACTTTCTTAACCTCCATGGCAATAGAAAAAATCAGTTCTCTTTTTGGCCAGGAATGAAAGAAGAGCAAATGGGTAAAACGGGCTTTTTTGTTCTCGCAGAAAACGAGCCCCATTTTGAAAAAAACTTGGATTATCAGCTTTCACACTACCAGGAGCAATTGTCCCCGTATTTCCATAAGCTTGAGTATTTAGGGTCTAAATCTCTATTTCAGGCTAACGGAAGTAGCGCAAAGGGTATTATTATCTTCAAATGCATCGGATATAATGGTTTGGAGCCTATTTCCCCTACCCTATACTAAATATTTTTGCTAAAATTGTTTGCCCTTTCGACCCTTTTTCGATTATGATAAGGCATGAACAAGTTTTGGTCTGCTGATTGGGAGAGCTGGTTTAAATAGCCAATCAACAATATTTTTTTTATGGGATCAGGACGTTAGAGGAAGTGCTTCAGAGTGTGCAAACATTCGAGATCATGTACTCTGGGAATCGAACCCACTTTGGCATAAAGGTTGATCGTGCCACAGGACCAGCACCCTTTCGGCGGACCTTTTTTTTATAAGTGTTTCATATTTCAACAAGACATGTTGCTTTACGATGAGGCTTATGAGGAATATCATAAACATCTTCGTAGCTACGCTCTTGGACATCAAAAGTAGAAAGCAGCTCTTTTCTAATTCTCTCTCTTAAAAGATCTTTCGTGGGAAATTGATCCCTAAGCTTACACAAAAATCCATTGTGAGAACGACTTTGCCGATAGATTGGCATCTTTTCAGGAATCTTTAGGCATTCCATAGACCTACAATCAAAGTCCCATAGAAAGGACGTGTGATGTAGCCAGCGCCCTTTTCTCATATATTGGGCATTCCCTCCAAATTTCCGATCACCAAAGACATAGTCATTCTCTCGCAAGGCAAACTCGGTATTCGAAAATACCCCCCTATAAAAGGAGTCTGACCAGCGCATAACTGGCTCGGGATAGGAAGGAACATTAAGGGAATTCTCATTACAGATGAAAGTAACAAAAACAGTGTCTGGGTCTACAACAACCGTGCCTCCACCACTAAAACGTTTAATTACCGGTATGTTCATTTTTTCCACAACAGCTCTTTGAAGAAGCTTTTCTGGCTTAGCTGAAATTCCCATAACAACCGCTTGAGGTGAACCGTAGTTAATAATACACCAATTTTCCGAATCCACACGCAAGAGAGCCTCTTCAAGCTGAAGCTGTTGCAATATCGGAACGTTTCGGAGATTTACCAGGTTTATATCTGTCATGGTACTTAAAGGGATGCTGAGGAAATGAACTATATCAGAGCCATGCCATATGATTCAAGATTACTGAAGTTAACGGGGTGCAACTTTAAGTGGTGGTGAATTATTTTTTGGGAAGTTCTAACTTCAGATCGTACTCCAATTTCAATTTGTAATAAGTGAAACGTAAAATTTTTCTGAAGCGCCAGAGGCGTGGCATTATGTAGGCCGGGTTGAATCCGAGCGTAGCGAGAGACAGGCCCGGTATTTCAGGTTTGTATAAATTATATTGAGCTGCGGCAGCTGCGACACTTACAGAAGTGCCGCACCTGACCGGTCCTCCAGTAGTATCGAGATCCATTTTACAGGGCCTGTCTCTCGCTCCGCTCGGATTCGACCCTGCCTACATAATGCCACGCCTCTGGCGTTTATGAAGGTTTAACTTATTCCTCGTAACGGTTTCCTGGATTCCTTTGGGCAATAATCTCGCTATGCGTTTTTACTTAAAAAAATAATTCACCACCACTTAAAGTTGCACTCGAAGTTAACGCTGCCCCATCTCTGAGATATCTTCAACCTTGATAACCTTTGTTTTTATCTTTCTTGATTGCAAGTACTCTACTAAGATAAGACTGCCGCTAGGCATAATGGTGAGCTCTTGCACTCTATCAATCGACATCCCACCAACTATCATAAAAATTTTAGCCCCAGGGTCAGCCTTTTTTAATGCATCAAAAGCTGCTTTGTAGTCATTTGCTTTTGAAAGAAGCGTACTCGTATCTTGTGCCACATCATCCTCAGGGCTCCATTCAACTTTTTTATCCCACGTATTTGGCTGTCCTTTTCCACCCACCTCAATAGTCGTTTCGTATTGTTTTGCCATCAAGCCATTACCCAGTGAAAAGACCATTATAAAAATCGGCAAAAGATTTCTTAGTTTATTTTTTTTCATTTGCTATGACTCCATTTCTGCTCATGAACAACCACTTGATTTTTCCCTTTATTTTTTGCCTCAAACAATGCCTTGTCGACACTTTTCAACAATTCTTCCAACTCCGCTTCGTCACGCAAGGGTGAATGAGTATTCACCGAAATTCCTCCGATGGAAATCGTCATTTTCACCTCTCCTGACTGAGTCTGAAAATCTTTCTCACTGACTCGTTGACAAAGTTTTTCTGCTACATACAAAGCCTGATTTTTCGTTGTATAGGGAAGAAAAATAATGAACTCTTCTCCTCCGTAGCGAATAATTAAATCTTGTTCCCTTAGAGTATCCTTAAGAAGTTCTGACAAAGAAACTAGTACCTCATCTCCCGCAAGATGACCTCGTGAATCATTAATCTCCTTAAAGTAGTCAATGTCTATCATCAACACAGAGAGAGGGTCATCATCCTCTCTCGATTTGCTAATTAGCTCAACGACTTGATTGTTGAGGACATAACGATTGTAGAGATCTGTTAGTGGATCTCTTTCAGAAAGTTTTTTAAACTTTTCTAAGACCTTAGCCATTTCTTCTGCCGCTTTCCCAAACTTCAATGCCAGATCAATACGCATTTTTATTTCCATGGTATTTAATGGCCTAGGAATAAAGTCAGTAGCCCCCACATCGAATATTTCGCGAACAGACTCTGGTGAATCAGGAGAGGTAAGGACTAACACAGGTAAAGTTAAAAACCTGCGACGCTTACGGATAGCCTCACAAAATTCTAATCCGACTTTATGAGAAAGGGAGTCATCGATGATCACGAGATCTATTTTACTCTCTTCCAGGATCTGGATCATTTGATCTACGTTTTTGGCATCTAATACCTTATAATCCTTTTCAAGATTACCATGTAGCCACCGACGTGTAGAATCGTTCTCTTCAGCTATAAGAATAGTGGGTTTCACATCTTCTGTTTTCACAAAACGACACTCCATAAAATCAATTACGCCTAATACCATCATATCTTAAAGGTGGGATTGCTAACAAATATTTGATTTCCAGCTTAATCACAGGTTAATCCTGTTAGCTTAAGAGAAAATTAAAAATCAGAATATTCCTAACATTTCTAACATTCCGAATTTATTTGGACAGGAACGAAATGGGTATCGCCAGAATAATAAACAAGGGATATTATTTATTTATTATCAACCCCCTACTCTTAACCCTTGATTTTTCATTTAACATTACTAATCATATAAGCTGTTTATTTTTAAAAGCATAAGTAAAATTTAAAAGGATTCACATGATCTTATAGACCTGCCTATCCTGTCATCCGCCTATCCTGAAGAGTATTCGCAGCACAGCTGCAGGGAATTAAGCCCATTAGAGATAAAAAAATAAGTTGGCAGGATGAGGTCGCAAATTGAGATTGACTGAATTCACTTATCAAAGAACTAAAAAATTTGTGGAAACTAGTGTTTTAAACGAGAAGATAAAAAAATAAGAAAAAGAATAAGAATAAAATCTATCCAGCACTAACGCCTTAGAGCTACCATCAAAACAGAGATATCAGCAGGAGAAACACCGGATATACGCGCAGCCATACCTAAGTTATCAGGCCGGACTTTAGCAAGTTTTTCTGCAGCTTCGTAACGAAGTCCAGTTATGCCGGCAAAATTGGTGTCTTTGGAAAGTTTAATATTTTCAAGATTTTGCAGTTTCGCGATTTCACCTTCCTGGCGACTTATATACCCTGCAAATTTTAAATTCAGCTCAATCTGCCAGTTGATATCGGCTCCATGGTCCCTCATATCCTCAGGGAAGTCCGAAAGGAGCTTAGCATAAGTCATCTCTGGCCGTCTCAACATTTGCGACAAGGAAACCCCCTTGCCATTGACTTGCTTAAAAATCTTGGAAAGACGCTTTGTCTCTTCTTCAATAGCATTTTGCTTATGGCAAAGTTTAGCATAACGCTGCTCGTCAACCAGGCCACATTCATAGCCATACTTTCTCAGCCGTAGATCCGCATTATCCTGTCGAAGAAGCAGCCTATGCTCCGCTCGGCTGGTAAACATACGGTAGGGCTCATCTACGCCTTTTGTAATAAGGTCGTCGATCATGACACCAATGTATGCCTCTGAACGACCGAGGATTAAAGGCTCTTTGCCATGAACTTTATTCGCGGCATTGATACCTGCCATTAGACCTTGTGCTGCAGCTTCTTCGTAACCAGTAGTACCATTGATCTGGCCAGCAAAAAAGAGACCTTTAATTTTGTGAGTTTCAAGGGATCTTCCGATTTGCCCACTCACAACATAATCATACTCAATTGCATAAGCTGCACGCATAATTTCAGCTTTTTCCAGACCTATCACACTGCGTATCATTTCCAGCTGAACATCAAAAGGTAAGGAAGTTGATATCCCGTTTACATAAACCTCTTGAGTATTGAGTCCCTCGGGCTCTAGAAAGATCTGGTGCCGTTCCTTATCAGCGAAACGAACAACTTTGTCTTCAATAGAGGGACAATAGCGAGGACCTATTCCTTTGATTGTACCAGCATACATTGGGGAACGATGGATGTTCTTCCGAATGATTTCATGGGTTTTAGGAGTAGTATAAGTAATATGACAGGAAATTTGAGGAAGGACATCATGACTTTCTTCGTCATATGAAAACTTTACGCCTTCATCGCCTTTCTGCTCTTCTGTCTTGCTGAAATCAATAGTACGCATGTCAATGCGCGGTGGAGTTCCCGTTTTGAGACGTCCCAGCTCAAAACCGTTCTTTTCCAGACATACGGACAGACCGACGGAGGGCTTATCTCCAGATCGGCCGCCAGAAAAGTTTGTCTCTCCTATGTGGAGAAGACCACGCATAAACGTTCCGGCAGATATTATGACCGTTTTCCCGTGGTAGACGATGCCTTCCTTGGTGGAGACACCCGTCACCTGGCCGGATTCTACGAGAAAATCTTCAGTCGTCCCCTGTTTTGTGACAACATTATGAGCTGTCTCCAGACGACGTTTCATTTCAAACTGATAGGCTACCCTGTCTGCTTGCGCTCGGGGTGCCCACACAGCTGGTCCCTTGGAAGCGTTGAGCATGCGGAACTGAATACCTGTACGGTCAATCACTTTCCCCATCTCGCCACCCAAGGCGTCAATTTCTCTTACCATATGGCCTTTAGCTATCCCCCCAACAGCGGGGTTACAGCTCATTTTGCCAATAGTATCAAGATTCATTGTAAGTAAGAGAGTCCGAGCACCCATTCTACCGGCTGCTAATGCTGCTTCGCATCCTGCGTGGCCTGCGCCAACTACTATAACATCATATGTTTCAGGATAACTCCACATTTCTAAACGCCTGTTCCTTGAGTCTCCGACTCTGCTTAATTACAAATTATTTTTTCTTGTGACGATCGCGACGACGACGCTTTTTGCGTTTGTGTTTAGCAATCTTAACTCTTCGCTTCTTTTTGACAGAAGACATACACGCTCCAGTTAGTCATCTTAAAATTTTAAGCTCAATGTGCTCACTTCCCTTTTTCCAAAAACAACAAAATGTTAATAAGGATATAGGAAGAACCTAAATAGCTATCCAATCGGCCTACAGCTTTGAAGAGCATCGGACACGTATTGATTTTGTTAGTGCATAAAGAATATAATGAACTTCGCAATTGAAAACAAGTGACTTATTGCCAACTATAGCAAGATCAGTAAAATATACAGATTATAAGCAAATTAATTGGGAAATATGAATAGTCAAATACTGGACGAAAGCAAGCCTATAAGCAAGGAAGAGCACCTTAAGCTAATGATTTATTATATTATTGGTCTTCTAGAGCTCTGTTTGATGAAGCACGCCGATGAGCTCACTCTTCAATCTTTAAAGATTTTAACTAATGCAAGTGCCCAATTACCCTATTTGGTCACAAACCCAGAAAGCAAGTTAAAATCAAAAGAATATCTTGATGAAATTGGGGGAGAACAGCTTTTCAATGAAATCGCCAACGAAGTAAAAGAATGGATTTTCATCTACGAGCCCCTGACCTTAAGGGAGGGGAAGCAACGCCCTAAGGACAAACTAACTACTACACACAATCACATCTTCTTAAACGAAGGCTATGAAGCTATCTCAGACCTCTTTAAGCGCAGTATTTTATCAATGCAAAGAACTCTCCCCGCCCTTCAGGCCGAACAGGTAACTCTTGGGATGTTCCGCGATTTCCTTCAGACAGGAAAGTTTGTGATGCCTCTTGTCAAACCAGAGTTATTGGCCTCTCGCTATACCAGAGAATTCGAGACTTTCGAACAAAGAATTAAAGATATACACGACAAACTCGGCAATTTTCGAAATCGCATTGAACTTGTCGACTTAAAAATAATTCTTGACTATGGCGTAACAGGCCTTAGGGAAGAATGGCGAGACAATCAAGCCATTATCGAAAGGATTCATTTGGAGTTTCTAGGTGTTCCCAAAAAAGAAGAAGAGCTCTTTATTCCAAGTTTCATGAAAAAAATCCAGAAAAGTGAAAGTGATAAACAAGACACCGATGAAAGCAGGCTTTACTCTTTTTTTAAAAAAATAAATGAATTCCTCCTCAAGATATCCAAAAGTCCGGATTACGACGGCTCTCCCGAGATGGAAGTCGCCTTAGGTGCCTTCATCAATGAGAGGGAGCGATAGAGGCCCCTAATGAGTATACACAGGCTCCTGTGAGACATCCATACCTGTATTAATATGATTCAATGGAGACAAGCTAACAAACTGAGCTATCTCTTTACGGAAAGTCAAGTGTACAGTACCCACGCCCCCGTGTCGGTTTTTACCCACAATAAGCTCTGCCATTCCCGGTTTATTGAGGGGATCGTAATACTCAGGACGGAGTAAAAACATCACAACGTCGGCATCTTGCTCAATACTTCCACTTTCCCTCAAGTCACTCATCATCGGACGATGACCGGTTCTCTCTTCTACTTTACGAGAGAGCTGAGATAAACAGATGACGGGAATATCCAGTTCTCTAGCCAGGTTTTTTAACAGACGAGAAATTTCAGAAATTTCATTTTGCCGACTTTCAAGAGTTTGCTTGGATCCCGAACCGCTCAAAAGTTGAAGATAATCTATTACAAGAACTTGTATGTCATACATTTCTTTCATTCTTCTGGCACGAGCCCGTAGATCGGTAACTTTCAAACCAGGCTGGTCATCAATAATCATTGTGTGGTCACGCATTTTTTTTACGCATCCCAGAATATCCTGATACTCTTCTCCACTCAAAGATCCTGATTTGATCTTTGCCGATTCTACCTCTGATTGAGAGCACACGATCCTATGTACAAGTTGCTCTCCACTCATTTCAAGAGAAAACACGCCCACAGAGTGTCCTCCCTTAAAGCAAACATTTTCAGCGATGTTAATCGCAAGGGCCGTTTTACCCATAGCAGGTCTCGCAGCAAGGATAATCAAGTTTGACCTATTCAAACCATCAATCATCTTATCCAAATCAGTAAGGTGAGTATGAATACCTGTAATGCCAGCCTCTTCAGCCCCATGTAAACGAAAGCGCTCTTGCCGTTCCTCCAGCTCCTTCAGAAATGGCTTCTCAGCATCGCTCCCTGCTCCAGACAAAATCTCGTTTATTGAAAGCCCCGCAATTGGATTTGCAGACTGACTAATCTGAAAAAACATTTGTTGAGCGTCATCAAGAGAAGCTTGGACATCTTCTGGCTCCTCAAGAGCTGTTTTCTCTACTACCTGAGCAGCATTTATCATCCCTCTCAGAGTAGCCTTATTCTTGACAATTTCCACATACTGCTCGAGATATGCCGAAGTACCGGCATACTGGGCCAGCGTCGTTACATAAGAGACACCCCCCACAGCCTGAAGTCTTCCCTGCCGCTTCAGTTCTTCACTCACTAGGTGAACATCAGCCGGTTTGTCATTTTTAAAGGCACTCTTGAGAACCTGAAAAATAGCTTTATGCTCAGCATAATAAAAGTCTTCTTCATTTAGAGAGTCCGCGCCGACGTTCAAACTATTGATACTAGTAAGCATGCACCCCAAAACCATCATTTCAGATTCTTTAGAATTCGGCGCAATCTTAACTTTTATGATTCCATCAGACATGGAGTTCTCCTGTGAAAAATATAGAGGGAAAGTTTAGCTCAAGTATCACGAAATGTCTATCGAATTCACCCTTTTCGAGAAGGTATAAAGTATTAAAAAGGAATCTTTAACCACAAAGAGCACGAAGGGACAGAAACAATAAATTTATGAAACTATATATCCTTTCCTTCAATCCCTGATAAAAAATCCAAACGTTCAGATTTTTATCCTCCCCTTAATCTGACACTATTGAAACATCTGCCGAGTTTTAATAAAAAGATTGCATATTGCTGAAAAAGGAGAATACCATTACTATTTGGCGCTAGTTCGGTACGCAACTGTGGAAAGATGGCTGAGCGGCCGAAGGCGCATCCCTGCTAAGGATGAGTACTCTCACGGGTACCGTGGGTTCAAATCCCACTCTTTCCGCATTCGGCCTTAAGCATCTGCTTAAGGCCTTTTTTTTTGGCATCTAAATTGCATCTTTTTTCTAAAAGCAGACAAATGCTTTTCACCTGATAAAACAACAACAAGCTAAGCCCATGAAGTCTCATCGCCTTGCTTTAGCAATCCTAACGCTTTTGATGAACAGCAGCTTTATACTTATTTTATCTGGTGAAAAGACTCCTCTACCCCCTACTTTTAGTCCGTTTAATTTTTCCAAGGCTGTGAAACAGCAAGACTTTTCTATCGGTCCGAATACTCCAGGAGGTGCCTTCCCTCAAGACTTTTCCTTTTTAGAAAAACCCTACAATCTTGCCGAAGAACTTAACTTAAATTTTCAGCTTTCCTTGCGGGCTAATAAAACAAACTCAAATTTTTTCAACAGCGTCTGGAATCCTCATTTATCTCCAATCTCCCTTTCAAAAAACTGGTATCTCCCTATCCAAAACTGGGACTCCATCGCCAGATTTTACGAAATGGAAATCGCACAAGCCGAAGAAAGTCAAAATAGCCTCCTCTTAGGCTTCTTTCAAAAAGTCGAAAAACGTAGTAAAATTGGCTTGGGTTTCCACTATACAGATCTGTCAGATGACGTCACAGATCTTGAACTTAACAGCAGTGGCCTGTTCATCAATTATATCGTTGAATATTAATACCATACCGAAGCAACTTCAAGAATTGGATTCGCTATAGCACTCTGCCAATCTTAAAATTTTAATGTCGAATATCTCTCCGCATGGTAGATTTTATTTTCATGTATCAAAATAAATATACGGAGACAAAAAATGTCCATATTAACCGATGCCAAAATACTACGCCTAGGTGATATAGCCCCAGATTTTACTGCTCAAACAACTGAAGGGGAAATTTGTTTTCATACGTGGCTTGGCGAAAGCTGGGGTGTTTTTTTTTCCCACCCTAAAGATTTCACCCCTGTCTGCACCACAGAATTGGGAGAAGCCGCAAAAAGAAAAGCTGATTTCGAAAAACGCAATGTTAAAATTATCGCGCTGAGTGTAGACAGTGTTGAGTCTCACAATCGTTGGATCAACGATATCAACGAAACACAAAACACTCAGGTAAACTTTCCTATTGTTGGAGACGAAAGCCAAGAAGTCTCCTATCTATATGGCATGATACATCCGAATGCCAGCGACACCCTGACAGTTCGCTCTGTTTTCATCCTGGATCCTCAGAAAAAAATCCGCCTGATGTTAACATATCCTGCATCCACAGGCCGCGATTTTAACGAAATTCTTCGTGTCATCGATTCCTTACAATTAACAGACCATCATTCTGTTGCGACCCCTGTCAACTGGAAAGATGGCGACGAGTGTGTCATTATCCCATCCATTCAGGACAAGGAAGTCATCAAAGCTAAATTTCCGAAAGGGCACCGCGAAGTAAAGCCTTACCTTCGCCTAACCCCTCAGCCAAACAAGTATACCACACCCGGTCACAAAATTTGAATTTGGACCGCTTCAAAGCCCCGGGATTTAACGATCGCAAACGGGTTCATATTTCTAATATTGACCCGTTTGCGATCGTTGAATCGCGGGAGCTTTCACGCAGGTCCAAATCCAAGTTTCTGGCCGAGTGTGGTATAATTCTCAAATTAAGAAAAGGACGCCTCTAAGCGTCCTTTTCCATTTTCAGGAGTTGATGATAGCAATGTTTGAAAGTATTTTCGCTGGCTGTCTTATTACATTTCTTCTGTTGGCTGCCGGCTCAATCATTATTACCACCATTCAAAATGGTATTTCTCCCATGCCGACTTCCTACAAGGTGAAGAAGAAAGTTCTTGAAACTATCCCTCCAGAAACAAAAGGGAATGTATACGAACTTGGTTCTGGCTGGGGTACATTAGCCTTTCCTATCGCAAAAAACTTACCTCACTGTCATTTGGATGCTTACGAAAACTCCTACTTCCCCTATGCCTTTTCGGTCTTAAGAAAAACATTGTCCCCTTTTAAGAACCTGGAACTTCACTACCAAGATTTTCTGGACATTTCACTAAAGGACAGCAATCTCATTATCTGCTACCTCTACCCTGGAGCCATGAAAAGACTCAAAGAAAAAATGGAGAAAGAATTAACAAAAGAATGTGTCGTGATTAGCCATACGTTTGCCGTCCCTGGCTGGGAGGCCGAAAAAGTGAGCGAAGTAGATGATCTGTACAACACAAAAATCTACTTCTACCGATTCGGAACTACTAAAGAAATAAAATAATTTTCTTGCTAACAATTTGGCCAATGGCCTAGCAAATTTAATCGAATACTAACCTCAATGCGGGTTAGTTTGACGCTTGCCTGCACCAATCTAACCCGCATTGAATATAAACTTCATTTTCGCACAACAAAGAGGGAAACTTATGTCTTCTATTTCAAGCGGAATGCCTATCGTATCCACATGGCCCGGTGACGCTTCTTATTACGTAGCACTTAATGATAGCACAAACGAAGTAGAAGAAAGTATGCAGCAAGAATCCCTCCTGACAAATGAGTCTGCAGTTGATAACAAAGCTCCGCCTGAAATCACGAGCACCGAGACCTCCAACACTGAACAGAAAAGTGACAGTGTCATAGCTCCAATAGAAAAGGCCTCTTCTGTGGGCTCTGTTACCCGCGGTCGAAGAAAAGTAAGCATACTATCCGTCGACTGCGGAGGTGTTAGAGGAATCATTCCAACAATACTCCTTAACGAAATAGAACATCGTACACATACTGCCAGTGCAAATCTTTTCGATCTCATGGCAGGATCTTCAACCGGGGGGCTCATCACAACGGGGTTAAACATCCCTCTAATCGACCGCCAACCACGCTTTACTGCTCGCAATATGATGGCTCTTTTTGAATATGAGTCCCCTGAAATTTTTTCATGTAGTAACTGGCATACGATGACCTCTCTTTTCTACACGATGAGACCCAAATACAGCCCACTTGGCATGGACAACGTCCTGAACCGCTATTTGGGAGACACTCTCGTCCAAGATTCGATCACAGACCTCTATATTCCGACCTATGACATTACCACTCCAAGTACTTATTTTTTCTCTCGACACAAGTGCAGAACAAACCCCGCTTTAGCCTCTATCAAAATGAAAGATATTGTCCGGTGCACCACAGCAGCTCCAACATACTTTCCTCCAAAAGAAATGATAATCGAAGATAAATTTCATGCCATGGTCGATGGCGGAACGTTTCTGTATAATCCAAGCTTATCTGCTTACAATGAAGCCATGGAAAGGTACCCTAATGCTGAGGACTACCTCGTATGCTCCTTGGGCACGGGTTACGTACCTTTCTCCTACTCTCCGGCACAATCTCAAAAAGGAGGATATTTTTGGTGGGCTGACAAATTTCTGTATTCCGTTTTTCACGGTATTTCTCACATCGCCCACGAACAAATGACACAGATAACCAGTCGTAACAACTCTCCCTACTACTACTTTCAAACAACCCTCGAATATGAGCATTGCTCGCTAGATGACACCAGTCGAGGTAACATAACCTACTTAAAAGAAAAAGGTTTCGAAATTGTAGAGGAAAGAAGCGATGAAATAAGGGAACTCTGCATGCAACTTGAAGCTAATAAAAACCACAACGAACAGCTTGAAGACAGCTATAAATTATAACTCGCTTTATACCCATTTCGAGGAAATTAGTCACAATTGGAGATTAGATATTGATAATCAAAAGGATCCTTCCAAAACTGACTGTCAGCCTAGTACACCATAAAGTTTTTATTAACGGGTCTCTTCACCAAGCTTTTTCCGTCTGGCGTCGCATTCGATCTCGTTAATATGCCCACATTTACTTCGATCTCCACGCTTAGCCAGCCAAAGAAATCTCGGTAAATCTACCCATCAATTAAAACTTTATGGTGTACTAGGTCGTGTATTAAAATTAGCGAATGTCTGATTTTGAGAGCATTTTGCTTTGATTTGGGATGGCGTTGCTGCATAACTTAATACGTTTACAATCACTTATTTAACCACCGAGAGCACCGAGAACACAGAGAGATAGAAAAATGCATAAAGTCTCTCAGAATATGCTATCAACTGATCTGTGATTTTTTATTTTCTCTGAGCCCTCTGTGATCTCGGTGGTGAAATGTTAATCATAATCCTCTTGTAGACGCATGTTTTATGCAACAACGCCATTTGGGATTGGTCATAACTCTCCATACTTAGACAAGTAGGTGAGTTATGACCGATCCCAAAGCAGGGCGAAAGGCTCCAAAAGCAGCGTTTCGTAATTTTAATACACGGCCTACGACCTATACTGGTATAAATCTCTAATGGAGCTTGAAACATAAGGGTATGGGAGGCAAGATCTCGGGTACCATAAATCTTCCCAAACCATAGGTAAACCATGGCTACTATCACTCTAAAAGGCAATACTGTAGACACCTGCGGGGAACTCCCCCTCATAGGCGCTACAGCCCCAAATTTCACTCTTGTACAAGGCGACTTATCAGAGGCTAACCTCGAAACATTCGCTAAGAAAACGAAGATCTTAAATATTTTTCCCAGTGTCGATACAGATGTATGTGCTTCATCAGTAAGGCATTTCAATGAAAAAGCTGCTGAGCTAGAAAACATTGTTGTTCTAAACATCTCTGCTGATTTACCTTTCGCACAAAATCGCTTCTGCGGCGCAGAAGGAATTCAAGCATCTAAGACCCTATCCTCCTTTCGCTCAAGCTTTTCGACTGACTTTGGAGTAAAAATTGTTAATGGACCCCTTCAGGGCCTCTGTTCTAGAGCTATTATTATTTTAGATGAAAACAACAAAGTTATTTATACTGAACAGGTTGCTGAAATCACAGACGAACCAAATTATGATAATGCCTACAAAACCTTGAAGGTCAGGTTTCATTAGGGTAAAATAAAGTATACGTATTGCTTTTCAGGTAGCTCAACAACCTAGAGGGTGTTTGAAATAAGTCAAATACCCTCATAAAAACAATAGCGTGCCATGCAATCTAAAATACAAAAACTAGAAGTATCATTTAATCCCATCGAAGATCGACTGGTATTGAAGTTCCATACTGAGGACTTATCAGAATATCGTTTATGGTTGACCCGTCGTTTTACCAAGTTACTTTGGAAGACTTTGAATGACCTTCTTCAAGGAGAAAAAAAGCCTCCGACGCAGCAAGCAATGGAAAAGCAACAAATTACAAAGGCTTACGAGCGCGAGCAAACAATGAAGCAGTCCGATTTCGTTCAAAAATATGCCAGCAAGGTCGCTTTATCAAAAACACCATTAGGTCCAAACCCTATCTTAGTAACCAAAATTCAAATAAAACAACCCAAGGAAGGACCTCCAGTCCTATGCCTACATCCCGATGATGGCCAAGGCTTCGAATTATCAGCTCACAGCATGATCATACATGCGATTCGCAAACTTCTTTCTGAAGCCGTAGGGAAATCTGACTGGGATCTCGATATGTCGCTCTAGGTCGTGTATTAAAATTAGAGAATGTCTGATTTTGAGGGCATTGTTGCATAATTTAATACGTTTACAATCATTTATTTAACCACCGAGAGCACCGAGAACACAGAGAGATAGAAAAATGCATAAAGTCTCTCAGAATATGCTATCAACTGATCTGTGATTTTTTATTTTCTCTGCGCTCTCTTTGATCTCGGTGGTAAAATGTTAATCATAAGCCTCTTGTAGACACATATTTTATGCAACAACGCCATTTTGAGGGCATTTTTATATAATTTTGGATCGCTCACAACTCTCCATACTTAGACAAGTAGGTGAGTTGAGTGCGATTCAAAAGTGTGAAAAAAGGGTCCAAAAGCAGCGTTTTGTAATTTCAATACACGACCTAAACTTATAAAATCAAAAATCCCTCTATTCATTAATTTACCTTTCTTATACCGGACTTAGTCACAAACTTTGAATTTGCGGGCAGAGATTTTTTTGGCTATTAAAACTCATAAATCACACCTCCTTGTTTAAGAATGGACAGGTTTATGAGTTTAAACAGGCTGAAAAAGATCGGAACAAAAGCAATTATTGAATTTGTTTGGCTATACTTTTCCAAAATGCCAAGCAAGTTCTGAAAGCTGCTCCTCCCTGTATATATACTTTTTTTTCTAAAAATATCAAATTATTCTTGATGTTTATATTTAAAATTATAATTTTGGGTGTTTGATTCGATAAAGATGTCCTAAAATTTTACCCTGAATTTGCTAAAGATCATTCCCCCTAAGTTGACTATTGAATCAAGAAAGACAAACAACAGAAAGCCGATCACTGGGTCTTAATACCCAAGTTGGTAATGGCGAGTACATCAATCAATACGAAAAAATAGAGGCCTTCCATAACTTCTTATACTATGAAAAATAAACATACACATCTCGACAGAGTGGATAGGGAATAAGAAAATTAGATTAGTAGAAAAACAATAGTAGGTAATTGAGCGAAATATTTTCGGGAAAATTATACCTGATCATGAGTTGCTTATAAACATAAACAGGGAGGGAAACATGAGCATCATTACTGGTGACAACCCATTCATCCCAGCTTCCACGGAGACTGGCAAAGCCGCATCTAAAATACAAACCGTATTTCGCGGTTACATGGTGAGAAAACACCTCAAAACCCTTCATGATTCAGCAACACAAATTCAGAGTATTTCCCGGGGTCAACTCGCTAGGAAGCACCTGATCGATGCTATATTCCGTGAAGGTGGATTAGCTACAGAAGATAGCTCCGTAAGCAAAATAGAAGCCCTTTGCAAAATGTATTGTGCTCGAAAAAAATTGGAGGAGCAAAACAACGCTGCTACAAAAATTCAAAGCATCTACAAAGGACACCATTGCAGGACAGAGCTTGAAGAAAAAGAAGAAGCCGCCGTCAAAATTCAGTCAGCATACCGTGGGTACCGGGCAAAGAAGGCTTACGACGCAGAAGTACTAGGAAAATTTGTAGATTTTCTAAAATCTGACAGCAGACACATCTATGACTTTCTACAAGACATTCAAAATCGGATTCACCACAGTTTTTTACAAAGGGTCGTTGAACAAGATGTCTATAACAGACTCTTAGATAAGATGAACGGGATCATACAGGATTTCAAAGACTTCCATGATAATTTAGAAGACTTCTTGGAAAAAAATCCTGTCGTAAACAGAAAAGACTTCACAAAAGAACAGAATATTATTCTCGAATCCATGCACGAAGATATTCTCGAACTTTGCAAGGAAGCAGGATTCAAAAACCTCAACCAAGGTTTGGACGTCATACTTGGCTCAGAGTGGGAATCTACTATGTCCGAAACGAGCTTGAAGAGTTTTGAATTTTTCAATCAAGTTTTTATACCCACGGGATTTACCTTCGTTGAAGTCGAAAGGGAATCAGAAGAAGTACATTATCTCAAATCCGATAATGGAATCATCAA
>JBLFWS010000050.1:0-20858 GCA_047611865.1 Chlamydiales bacterium | reverse complement strand
TGCATCACCTTTTTAATGACGAAGGGTTTTCAGGGAACCTCAGTGCGGCGATCACGCACGGGCAGGGAGTGAATGATGTTTTGAAGCAAAACCTAAAGAAGACTATGTTTGTTTATCAAGAATTTATCAAATCAGCGGGTACTGTGATGGAGAAGATTGCAGAAATGGTCAAAGGAATGGCTTCACGCATCCGTTAATCAGAGTTCTTTATTCCAAATCTATACTTTTTGTGATATAACCTTCAGGCACTTAGAATTTTTATTGGCTAAACGATGAGTGCAACAGAAGTATTTTTAGGTCTGGGGGGGAATATTGGGGATTCCATAGCCGTTTTGGAATCAGCAATTAGAGCAATTTCTTTAATCCCAGGGGTATCTGATGTGAGATCGTCTCACTTTTACCAGACCTCTCCTGTAAGTGATATCCCTCAAAACACTTTTGTCAATGCAGCCTGTCGCCTATATTCATCTCTTTCTGCCCATGATCTTTTGAAAGTTCTTCAAGAAATTGAAAAATCTATGGGGAAGGTTCCTAAAGCAAAAGATGCTCCTCGGATATTAGATGTTGATATACTTTTTTTTGGGCAGGAAATTCATGATGACGCGCTCTTAACTATCCCTCATCCCAGTTGGCACGAACGTCTCTTTGTTTTAATGCCTCTTAAAGATCTCGTTAGAACCCTTCACATACCTTCAAAAGAGAAAGGGGAGGGTGGGGTACAGGTCGATCTGGAGCATTATATTGACAATTTCACGAATCCTTTTCACGAAGAAGTCAGAATGATTGAAACTGCCGTTTATACCGAAACCAATTCTTGAAGTTGTTTCGGTATACTAATGCAGGTTTTTTTGCTATATTAATGCGTCTATTCAATATTAAATAAATAAAAGATAGGTGCAGCGATGCAATCTGTAGAAGTAAAAGAGTTTGTGATAGGAAGGGGCCAGCCATTAGCTGTGATTTGTGGTCCATGTGTGATAGAGGGTGAAGACCATTGCCTCAGCGCAGCTGAGACTCTGAAAGAGATTTTCTCAAAGTTTGACATTAATTTTATTTTTAAAGCGAGCTATGATAAAGCTAACCGATCTTCGATCAGTTCCTATCGTGGTCCAGGTCTCGATGAAGGACTGCGCATTCTGGAAAGGGTAAAAAAAGAGTTGGAAGTTCCCGTACTGACTGATGTCCATTCTCCAGCAGAGGCTGCGGCCGCCGGAGAGGTTGTTGATGTTCTTCAAATTCCAGCGTTCCTTTGCCGGCAGACAGATCTTCTCGTTGCAGCCGGGAATACAGGGAAGCCTGTAAATATCAAAAAAGGCCAGTTCATGGCTCCTTGGGATATGCAGAATGTGATCGAAAAAGTGTTATCCACTGACAATAACAAAATTATTTTGACGGACCGTGGTACGAGCTTTGGTTACAATAACCTTGTCAGCGACATGAGATCTATTGCCATCATGCAGGGGATGGGCTATCCCGTTTGTTTCGATGCTACCCACTCCGTTCAGCTTCCAGGAGGGCATGGAACTACATCAGGTGGACAAAGAGAATATGTAGCACTTTTAGCCAGATCAGCTGTAGCGGCAGGTTGTCTTTCCTTGTTTATGGAGGCCCATCCAGACCCTTCACAAGCTAAGAGTGACAAGGATTCTATGCTGCCTTTTGAGGAGTTGCCATCTCTGCTCCGACAGTTGGAGGGTATTTACAAACTGGTGCAAGAACAGCGTGTTTTACAAGAGTAAAGAGGTTATATCAAGATGTTTACTCCCCGTGTAAGCGTATTTCTTGCACTACTATCTTTTTTCGTCATCGTTATGGGCTTGCGCTTGCTTGATGTTCGCGAAGCTGATTATGTTGAATACCAAAGATTGCTTGAAAGTAGTGAAGCGTCAAGTCGCCACGAGAACGAAGCGGTAAACTCAGCCAGACAGCAACGCGACAAAGTGCATAAAGAAGTACGGCTTACAGACGAGGGAAACCGTCTTCACTTTAGCTTACGTAGTGAAAGTTCCGAGCTCGTTTACACAGACGATGGGCAGAGTACGAGTATGGTGGAGAACATGAAGGGCGTTGTATGTTTTTTTCAGGAAGAGTTGTACTATTCAATGCCTGATGGACGAGAGGCCCTCCTGAAGCCTGACGGGCGCTTTCTTGTTCGTGATGGAGACCCAAGCGAAGTTTCTTCTTGGGTAGACAGTGATTTTGAGGGATTGAAGCCCATGCAAAGACTCCGCTATCTCGAAGCAGAGCGGGCCGTATATTATTACAAGAGCAATTCTTTTGTGGCACAAGAAGTGAAGTTACAAAGTCTCGTGTCTGAAGGGCATACTCTTGTGGAGAGCTTGGAAGGACTTGACCTTATGATGAAAGGGGTAGCCCAAGCTGTTGAATTTACTTTTGCTGGAAAAGATCTGAATTTTCGGGCTCACCATTTGAAAGCGATGTTTTACTCTCCGAAAGGACTCCTGTGATAAAAAAAACTGCTGTGTTCATTTTTCTTTTCATCGCTGTATTGCTACCTTTTTCGATGAGTGCTCTTGTAGAGTTATCTGTAGACTCTCGTTTACTCGATTATGATGGCAAAAGAATCAAACTGGAAGGGGATGTGCTCTTAGAGCACGATCTGGGTAAGATTTCAGCGGAATCGGCACTTCTGCAAAGAGACCGACGTCATTCGGAAAGCTCCTTACGAACCTTTAGGCTGAATGACAACGTATCTTTTGATATGAAGGATGGAGGCTCCCTTCTTTGTGGAGACGCAGAAATCGATTATGACGCTCTTACAGCAAACTTTTCCGGACATCAGCCTTACGAGAGGGTGACCTATACAGATTCCTATCAGGGAGATAAAAACGAAGAGGTCACCATAAAAGTAGAAAGCAAACATATAGGGATGAATCTTGCGAGACAAGGAAAGGTTCACACCATAGATAATGTGACTGCTCGGGAAGGGGTGATTTTACAATACGGTGATGTATATACTGCTTTTTCTGATGAGGCTTTGTTTCAAAGAAAGCTGACAAATCAGGAGAACAGCTTGAATCCCGGGTTTTGTGGAGAGGTAACACTTCGCCCATGGGGGAAGAAAGGCGTTTGCAAAGTTGTTCACCGTGCAGGGGATTTTATTGATGCAGGGAAAATACGCTTTGATGGACGTGAGGAAACTCTATATTGTGAAGGGGCTTGTGGCACAGTATGTTCTCACAAAAAAGGCTTGAAAGCCAGCGCCATACATTTTCAGTCTGGTTTTGTACAATGGAAAGAAAAGTCGGGTATCCTTAAGCTCAGCGACCAAGTTACTATTGATCAAGATCTTGTTGGAAGGAGAATAGAGGCTGAAGATGAAGTGATCCTTTGGTGTGAAACGGCTTCAGCTGGGAATTTTGTAAACGAAATACAGTCAAGTGGACGTACTACAATTACCTATTCTGGTGATGCGGGCGAACATAAGCAGAGGCTATTTTGTTCTGGTGGGATACACCTTAACCAAATAGCGATGAAAACCCTTCTCTACAGCGCTAACACTAATGGAAAAATTCTAGAGGATCAGCAGGTAGTTTTTCAGGATAACCTGGGAGAGATCCATGGCGATACCGTTTTTATAGACTATGAGAGTGTAGGAGAAAAGATTCAGCCCGTGAAGATGAGGGTGATTGGGAATGTAAAAGTAATGAATCGCTCAGAGAGAGATCTCGGCATGGGGAAGGTCAGTACTCAGTATGCTGTGGCAGATGAAGCAGTAATATTCTTTCATCCTCACGAAATGACACTTTCTTCATGGGAGCATAATGATGTTCTCTACTTTGATAAAGTGAAAAATATGCAGATGAGTGCATCAAAAATTGTGGCTAAGCGTGATGGATTCACAGGAAAGGATTCTATTGAAGGTATCGGAGCCGTTCATTTTCTCTTCGATGAATCAGAACTTGCCCGGCTTACCAAAGCATTCCATATAGGTGGATCATGAAAACAACAGAGAATAAAAGCCCAAAAACTTTCCTTGATGTAAGACAGTTGGTGAAAAGCTACGGTGGGCGCAGAGTTGTTGATGGGCTGTCCTTCAATGTAAAAGAAGGCGAAGTTGTGGGCCTGCTGGGGCCCAACGGTGCTGGAAAAACTACAGCTTTTTACATGGCGATAGGTTTGATACGACCTGATGCGGGTTCCGTTTTCTTTCGGGGTGTCGATGTCACCAACGAACCTATCAACAAAAGAGCGGAAATGGGTATGGGGTACCTTGCTCAAGAGCCCTCTGTCTTTCGGAGCCTAACGGTAGAAGAGAATATCCTCTGCATTCTGGAGAACATGTCTTTAAGCAAAGTGGAACAGAAAAGACGCCTTGATGAACTCCTGCATGAGCTACACCTTGAACCTCTGGCAAAAAAAAGAGCTTCCGGGCTATCAGGTGGTGAACGTCGTCGCCTGGAAATTACCAGGGCCCTGGTAACAAACCCTTCTTTCCTTTTACTTGATGAACCTTTTGCTAATATCGATCCCATAGCTATACATGACGTAAAGCAAATGATCTGCCTTCTTGCAAAAAAGAATATCAGTGTTCTAATTACGGATCACAATGCAAGGGAAATTTTTAGTATTGTAGATAGAAGTTATCTCGTGTGTAACGGGCAGGTGATGCTTTCGGGAACAGTAGAAGAGCTGATTAATCACGAGGATGCTCGTACACATTATCTTGGATCGGAATTTACGATGTAAAGAGACAGGATGGACGGATTTTTTTAGATCCTGACCATCCTGTAAAAAGCTCTAACGAGTTCTTTGGCAGATAGAACCGTTATTGAAGAAGAAGGCTATTTCGTTTTTTGCTGTTTCAGGAGCATCTGATCCGTGTACGGCATTTTCGTCGATTGTCTTGGCAAAGTCTGCACGGATAGTTCCAGGAGCAGCCTCAGCAGGGTTTGTAGCACCCATGATATCGCGGTTTTTCGCAATAGCATCATCACCTTCCAGAACCTGAACGAAGACAGGACCAGAAATCACGAAGTCTACGAGGTCTTTGTAGAAAGGACGGTCTTTGTGAACGGAATAAAATTCCTGAGCTTGTTCTTTACTCAACTGCAACATTTTCGCTGCAACGATTTTCAAACCTTTTTTTTCAAAACGAGCAATGATTTCGCCGATGTTGTTGTTGCCTACTGCATCAGGCTTAATGATGGATAGAGTTTGTTCTAATGCCATGTTCTTAGTAACCTCAAGTTAAAATGGATAGAAAGGAAATAATTATATTCAGTGGGAGATTAATTTCCAGCAATTTAGCTTTATACAGGGCAATCGCATTACAATAATTTATTGACCTTCTCACGATGAAAATATAATTTAGTGTTTCCAAAATTTTAATGCGGTGACACCAATGCCTGAAAGCGATTTTATTAAGCCTAAGCATTTTTGAAAGATTCTTTATAATGAGATTGCCTTGGGAATAAAGATTCGAAGAATAAATTTCCCGTACAGAAGCTGTGGGATTTAGAAAAAATATCCCAAATATAATAGTGTTTCGGTAGCTGCCGCAGCTCTATTGTTTAATTACTTGCTATACCGGGCCTTGTTCGCAAGCTCACTACGATCTCGGCCTATATAATGACGCGCCTCTGGCACTACGGAAGCATTGTTTTTACTGATACGAGTTCTTGGGTAATAATTTACTGAGCGCCAGAGGCGCGTCATTATATAGGCCGGGTCGTAGCGAGCTTGCGAGCAAGGCCCGGTTATAGGTAAAAAAAACAATCCGAGTACCAGCGGTGCGACACTATCTTCAGACACCTTTTTTAAAAAAAAGACTACTCTATTAGCGGGTAATTTTGAATACACTGTCAGCTTGCTTTGGGGGAAATTTATTGCCAAAAGCAAAAACACGCAGAAAAAAGTTTACTGCGTGTTTTGATCTGAACCGGGATTTTTACGTATCTTACGTCGACAATCTATTTTTTAGGTTCTCAAGTTCGGTAGTTATTTCGGTAGGAAGTTGATTCCCAAAAGTTTTAAAATATTCTTTGAACTCCTCAACTTGATCTAGCCATTCTTCAGCTTCGACTTGAAGGAGTTTTCCCATGGTTTCTTCGGAAATATCCAAGCCGTTTAAATCAAGGGCTCCTTCTGCGGGAAGATAGCCAATAGGGGTTTTCTTAGCTTCACCCTTTCCCTCAACTCTTTCCAGAATCCATTTGATCACACGACAGTTCTCTCTAAATCCAGGCCATAAAAACTTACCATTTTCGTCTTTGCGGAACCAGTTGACGTAAAAAATGCGGGGCAGTTGGTCGGGGGGAGACTTAGTTCCAATAGAAAACCAGTGAGCAAAGTAATCACCCATATTGTAGCCACAAAAAGGAAGCATTGCAAAGGGGTCATGGCGAAGTTTTCCAACGGTTCCAGCAGCAGCAGCCGTTGTTTCAGAAGACATGCTGGCTCCCATGAAAGTACCGTGTTGCCAATCGAAAGATTCGTGAACCAAAGGAACAACAGAAGAACGTCTGCCGCCAAAGATGATCGCTGAAATAGGAACGCCCGTAGGGTCTTCCCAAGAAGGGTCAATTACAGGGCACTGGCTTGCGGGGGCTGTAAAGCGAGCATTAGGATGCGCAGCCTTTGATCGAGACTCAGGATTCCATTCATTCCCAAGCCAATCCGTAAGTTTTTCGGGCCGCTTTTTACTCATCTCTTCCCACCAGATGTCCTGATCAGGAGTAAGGGCTACGTTGGTAAAAATGGAATTTTTACTTAAGGAAGCCATGGCATTGGGGTTGGTGGTATCAGAAGTTCCCGGGGCCACACCAAAAAAGCCAGCTTCGGGGTTGATTGCATACAATCTGCCGTCAACACCTGGTTTCATCCAACAAATGTCGTCTCCGAGGCATTCAAATTTCCAACCGGGAAGGCTGGAGTCTAGCATGGCCAGGTTGGTTTTTCCACAGGCACTGGGAAATGCTGCGGCAATATATTTCTTTTCCCCATGAGGAGGGGTTACACCTAAGATGAGCATGTGCTCAGCCAGCCAGCCCTCGTCACGGGCCATAACGGAAGCTATGCGTAGAGCAAAGCACTTCTTACCTAACAAAGCGTTTCCACCATAGCCACTACCAAAAGACCATATAGCTCTGTCTTCGGGGAAATGTACGATGTATTTATTTTCTGCATTGCAGGGCCAGGAAACATCATTCTGTTCTGGCTTTAAAGGAGCACCGATAGAATGGAGGCATGGGACAAAATCACGATCACCAAGAGTCTTAAGAACGTCTTTCCCCATTCTTGTCATAATACGCATATTACAAACGACGTAAGGGGAGTCACTGATCTGTACACCGATATGGGAAATATTTGAACCTAAAGGACCCATGCTAAATGGCATGACGTACATGGTACGGCCCTGCATACAAGCTGAGAAAAGTTTTTCCAGTTCTGCTTTCATTTCTACTGGATTGCGCCAGTTGTTTGTGGGACCGGCATCTTTTTTATCTTTGGAACAAATAAAGGTTCTGTCTTCTACTCGGGCAACATCTTCAGGATCTGACAAGCAAAGGAAGCTGTTTGGACGTTTTTTTTCATTAAGCTTGATAAATGTGCCACTTTTCACCATTAACTCAGTAAGGGAGTCATACTCTTCCTGAGAGCCATCACAGAAATGTATTTTCCCAGGGCGGCACATATCAGCGACCTGCTCGATCCAGTCGATAAGCTTGGCGTTTGTGGTCCACTTGTGAATATCTATGTTAGTTTGGGTATCTGTATTTGAAATCATTGACTCATCCTTGCAAAAAAGTTTACACCCGGTAGGTGCTTTACTTGCATAAATTGAAAATTCAGTGAGCTCACCATCTTCTCTCTAAGCCCATTTTCTTATGACTACGCGTAAGGCAGGGAGCCGATGGATTTGAGAAATACCCTAAACTTTAGAAAGATTAAACTCCAAGGGCTTTTCTTTTTCTGAATTTTTCTAGATATTCCAACGCTTTACCAGTACCCAAGCAAACAACGAGAAGAGGGTTTGGGGCAATAATGACAGGTAGCCCTGTTTCTTTGATCAAGGCTTTATCGAGGCCTTTAATGAGGGCCCCACCACCAGCCAAAACCATTCCTCGCTCAACAAGATCAGCAGCAAGCTCAGGCGGACATTTTTCTAGAGTAAGCTTTACACACTCAATAATTTGTTGGATAGGTTCTGCCAGGCACTCACGGATTTCAACGGAGTTAATTCTCTTGGTAACTGGCAAGCCTGCGACCTGATCACGACCTCTAACTTCCATCTCTAACTCATTGTCTCCAAGAGGATAGGCTGAGCCGATGGTCATTTTGATTTCTTCTGCTGTACGATGACCAATCATGAGGTTGTAGGTACGGCGCATATAGTTCATAATACATTCGTCGAATTCATCACCCGCGATACGTAGAGAGCGTGATTCAACAATACCTCCCAGAGAAATAATGGCGATTTCTGTGGTACCACCACCAATATCGATAATCATGTTGGCGGAGGGCTCATGAACAGGCAGGTCTACCCCGATCGCGGCAGCCATGGGCTCTTCTATAAGGATAACTTCTTGAGCACCAGCATGTAGAGCGGAATCTTCCACTGCACGTTTTTCTACACCTGTAATACCAGAAGGCACTGCGATAAGAATCTTGGGTCGGAATAAGCTTCGGGAAGGAGAAACCTTTTTAATCAGAGTTTTGAGCATGCCCTCAGCAATTTCAAAATCTGCAATAACACCGTCCTTCATTGGGCGGACAGCATGGATTCTGCGAGGAGTTTTCCCCAGCATGGCTTTAGCTTTATGTCCCACTGCAAGGACTTCTCCAGTAACGGAGTCTACAGCTACAACGGATGGTTCTGTAAGGACAATGCCTTTACCTCTCACATAAACCAGGGTATTCGCTGTTCCCAGGTCGATACCGATGTCGTTGGAAAACAGAGTCATCATTTGGTTGAGTTTGCTAGAGGCCTTCCTGCTGAATAAATTATACATGGATCCCCACGGTAGACTGAGTTTCGTTGACATGGCGAATGCGCCCTTTTATCTTAAGATTGAAGCAATTCCAGGACCTCTTCCCATGTCAACTTAGACATGGCTTCGTCCTCATTACTGATCACTTGTTTTACAAGACCTTTTTTGCGGTTTTGTAATTGTAGTATCTTCTCTTCAATAGTATTGAGAGTAACCAGTTTGTAAGAAGACACAGAACGACTTTGACCAATTCGATGTACTCGGTCAGTGGCCTGGTTCTCTACTGCTGGGTTCCACCACATATCATAGTGAATGACAGTATCTGCACCAGTTATATTTAGACCGGAACCACCAGCTTTCAAAGATACGAGGAAGACAGGTATTTTATCATTTTCATTGAAGTGGTTCACTATTCCAAGACGGTTCTTACTTGATCCATCAAGATAAGAAAACCGAATGCCTTTTTTCTCGAGATCTTTTCTCATGATGTTCAGCATTTTGGTGTATTGGCTAAATATAACGGTCTTATGTCCCCCTTCAATCAAGGTCTGAAGCAGCTCCATAAGCATTTCATATTTGGCGGAGTCGCCTTCTTCGGCTTCCTCTTTAGCGAAAATCGCCGGATGACAGCAAATCTGCTTCAAGCGAGTGAGAGTCGCTAACACATGAATTTGAACTTTGTCGAAGCCTTCTTTTGCGACCAAGTTAGTAAGCTCAGCACGAGCACTTTCCGCATAAGAACGATATAGTTCCTGCTGGACATCCGTAAGATGACAGTGATACACAAGGTTTGAAACAGGTGGCAGATCTTTAAGCACGTCTGATTTCATACGTCGTAATATAAATGGCGTGATCTTCCTGCGAAGCTCATCCATACTTGGACCATTGCTGAAATTTGATGAACGTATGTATTTCTCAACAAAACGATTATAAGAACTGAGTAGGCCAGGCATAAGGAAGTCGAAAAGACTCCACAACTCTTCCAGGGAGTTCTCTATCGGTGTACCAGTAAGAATCAGGCGATGCGTAGCTAGGATCATCTTGACAGACTTGGCATTGCGAGTGCCTCTATTTTTAATATGCTGGGCTTCATCAAGAATCGCATATCCAAGTGGAAGCTGCTGGTAAGTCTCAATGTCCTTTTGGAGGAGGGTGTAGGAAGTAATGATGACATCATAATCTGATAAAGAGTTGAGTAATTTTTTCCGTTGGGTGGGAGTTCCATCAACAATGAGGGTCGTGAGCTCCGGATTAAACTTCGAAAATTCAGCTTTCCAGTTGTAGAGAAGGGATGTAGGACACACTACTAAGGAAGATGAATTGGGAAACTCTTTCTTATATTGGGTAATAGCCGTAATAGCTTGTAGCGTTTTACCCAGGCCCATGTCATCAGCAAGTATTCCATTTAAGTGCATGCGGCGCAAACGATCGAGCCAGTCAACGCCTTCACGTTGATAGGTACGCAAAGTGTTAGCGATCGACTTGGGAATAGATGACGGTTTTAGAGCAGTCTCTCCAAGGATCTGGGACTTTATACTTAAAAGTTCTTTGCTAATGGAAAAGCTAATGGGTAAATCATTAAAGCTATCTTCATGGATGGCGGCAAGACTCCATAGGGGTCGAGTGATTTTTTGGTTGTCAAGATTCTTAATTCCTAAGTCGTCAAAAATTTGAACCAGGGAACTCAATTTCTCCAAATCCAAGACAAGGATTTTAGGCAGTTTAGAGTTCTCACGTTTTTTACTACGGCTTTGCCTTTGCTGTAATTCAATGAACCTTTTTTTAGAGGAAAGACATTCCCATAGGAGGTCTGTTTTAATATCCTTTAGATCACCATCTACCTTTAGTTGCATCTCATAAAAGCCAAGGACATCACTCGTTTTTAACTTAATTGTGAAATGAGTTTTGTCATATATAAACTGGTCGAGAAGGTTCTCTGGGCAGTTAAATGTGACCTTTCCTTGGTTTTTGGGGACGACTTCTGTCATGAATTCCACTATTCGCTTTTCAGTCTTGGCTGAAAATACTCCAAGTTCTTCATTAAAAGTGAAATCCTGAAATAGGGCTTTAATAATGGCTTGTTCTTCATTGAGGTTACGGGCGAGGATCCCCTGCTCAGTGGTGAAGAGGGTCATTTGTTCGTAGTTGAGTTTCTTATTTGCAGTGGGTATTTCTATTTGATCGTAAATGAAATATAATGTGGCATCCAATTCACCATCGAGGTAGTGGATGTCACAGCGAGCTTCTACGGAGCCAACAAATGGAAGGGTAACAAAGCCTTCAATAGAACCTTGATTCGTAACTTCGGCAAAGCGAAGTAATTCTGGTAGAGAATTTTCCACAAAGGTTCCAAATAGAGGCTCGGGGATAGCCATCCCACGAATTCTATCAAGATATTGCAAATGTATTCGTTTAACTTGTCTTGGAAAACGATAATAGATGTTCTCGTGTATCATCCCTGGTTGCACACTCTCCATGAGAAGAGCGTCTTTCGGGGCTATAATTTCACATTTTTCAACGACAATACGGGGAGTTAAAAACAGCTTTGGTGCAGGCGTCTCTAAGCACTCAATTTCAAAGCGAAGTGATGCAGGATGATGAGAAAAATGTATAGGGGTTTCAAGGTTCCCGCAGTAAAGGCTGGAGAGTTTTGGAAGTTCTCCCCCTTCTTCAGCATAACCAGCCGAAGGAGAACTTTTCAGGGCATTTTGGTGAGCTTTTGATAAAATGTGGCCAAAGGCTTCTGTGGAAATTATTGCTGTGCGGGGGCACTTTTCATCCGGAACTTTGTGATAGCGAGAATGATTCATTATCAGTCTAAGAAGATCCCGGTCCTGTTCATCAAATGAATGGAAGTTGAAAAGGTATTGTCTTCCACTTATATTGAGAGGTTCCTGGTAAGCTACGGCCTCGCAAAAAACTTTGAAGTCAGGAATATTTAAAGGTTTGGATCTAAAGGGAAGGCGGAGAGCAAGTTGTAGTTCAATGAACTTTCCTTCTTCTGAAACTTCAGAGGTAAAGATTACAGCAAGTTCGGCACTGTCTTCGGTGAGCTTTTCGTGAGACGTAAAGAAAGGGGAGTCTCCTAGAACGGTGCAAGCATTTCGGTATTCTTCTAGAATCTCATGTTGAAAACTTTTGTCTTCACGAACGAGTTCTTTACTTTCAGCTTGTTCAAAAGCTTCTCTTAATTCTTCTTTTTCTTCTTCATCAATAATGTCACAGTCCTCTAAATCAGTCTCTTTGGAATAGGCCACAACAATATTGTCAAAATGTTTTTCGAGATGATAAAGTACCGCAGCAAGGTGCTGACAATCGTATGAATAGGGGCAGTCGCAGTTAGAATCAATGGCGATAGATTGCATACGGTCAATTTCTAATTCGCTCTCATAGGTATTGTCGAAATTCCCTGATACACGGTTGTTTAAGCGTATCGATTCCTTGTTCATCTGAATGATTTTTGTGCTCTCAACCATATCTTCAGTAAAGAGCTGTTTTCCTTCTTTCAGGATAGCGGGAGAAAAGTCTTGCTTTAGCTTTCGGAAATTGAGCATTTTCAGTGCTTTAGTTACAGTGAATAAAAGGGACAGTACAGATTGCTGTAGTGTCCTATATTACGAGATGTCACTTTACATTTTTCTCCTGTAGTTGCCAACGAAAAAAATCTTAAGAGAGATTCAAATAGGGTACTGGGGATCCCTACTTTTAAAATCAAAGGGAATGCCAGGCTCCTAATCAGTGAGGAAAAGGAGGTAGATCATTGGAATTGAAAATAAAAAAAAGCAAACGACTAATCTAACAGGTGTAGTAGCAGGAATTACGGATAAGTAAATAAAAATACTAGTTAGAATTTTTAAAATTTTGTATATTGGCGCCAGAAAGAAGCCTGAAAAGGCAGTAGAACTATCGCTAAAAAGATTCCCCACAGCCGATTCTGGGGTGAAGTTTCCTCCATTCTTTGCTTCAGGAGCGGCTCACTTTATTTGAGAGAACCTTACTACAAGAACCTTCTCTTAAGACATTATATTACAGTTGCAGTAACAGCGGGGATTTTATTTAGGAAATACCTGCATAATTTGTCCTTGGAGAACTTACTTGTAGTATGAAGGATTATCAATCTCACCCGTCTCAAAATTTACATTGACAGTCCGGCTCCCAGGAATAAATAATCTATCGTAAGCATCAAAAAGATCGCAAACAGGGATGAATTCGAGTAGTTCCTTTTCAGTACGGCTTAGAAAAATTTTTTCTTTACGCTGGTTATTTGGAATGAGCATAGTTGAAACCCCTCATTTCTTTAGCAGATCCTATACAACCGAAACTTATGCAAGTTTTATACCAGCATAAAGGTATAGGGAATAGGGGGAGGGATTGGACTCAAATGAGGAAATTTAATAAAATCGGAGATTTAGCCTTGCCGAAAAAAGTAAAGCTGAGGTATATTCTCACCTTGTTTCGTTACTCTAGATGGTTCTAACTAAAGGGTAATTGCCTGTTGATTAAAGTTCCTCTATTGAGTGTAACTTTATGGTATATCGGAACATCTTCAAGCGGGTGTAGCTCAGTGGTAGAGCATCACGTTGCCAACGTGAGGGTCGTGAGTTCGAATCTCATCACCCGCTTTCTTTTTTTTTATTCTGTGCAGGGGTGTCTCCTGAAAATTAATGGCTTATATATTTGAGGATAAATAAATTGACTACACAATCTAAAGAAAGTCAGCTCACAAGTGAAAATGTTGATGTTGAAGTTACACGCAATCCCGGTTGCCAGGTCGTAATGGAAGTTTTCGTTAAGCCAAAAGCAACTCAAGCAGCGCATAAAAAAGCAATCAAATCGATCAATAAAGAAATCAGTCTACCCGGTTTCCGCAAAGGGAAAGCCCCGGAAGCTCTGGTTATCAAAAATTACGGCAAAGTTATTAAAGATGAATGGAACGAGGTACTTCTCAATACATCTTTTGCGGAAAGTACTAAACTCGCTGGAATTCATCCCCTAGGGCGCAATAGCGTAAAGAGAGCCGAAGTGGTAGAGTCTTCACTTGAAGAAGGCTCAAAAGTATGCTTCGAATTCGAAAGCTACCCCGAAGTACCTGATGTATCACCTGAAGAATTCGAACTTAAAGCAGCAGAAGTTAAAGAAATCTCAGAAGCTGATATCGAAGAATCTGTTGAGCGAGTACGTAACATGTGCGCTGAAAGCGTAGAAGTTAATGACCGCCCGGTACAGGAAGGCGATACGATCGAAGTAGACATTGATCTTCTAACAGCTGAAGAAAAGAATGTCGCTAAAGATCAAGCATTTGAGCTGACCGAAGGAGCCATAGAACCGGGTCTTCACAAAGCTGTTATAGGCTTGGCGATTGGTGAAAATAAAGAGTTCTCCCCTGAGTTGCCTGAAGATGCTCCTAAGGAAGAAATGCAAAAACATCGTGTGACCATTAAAAAAATCCTAAGTAAGGTATTGCCTGAATTAGATGACGAGCTGGCCAAAAAAGTTGGAGCAGAAAGCATCGAAAAAATGAAAGAGAGCCTTACTGAAAGACTTAAGCACGAAGCTCAAGCAGAAACAAAAGACCTGATGAGAAAGCAAATCGATACAGTACTTCTCGAAAAATACCTTTTCGAGGTACCGAGCTCTCTCAAAGAAGCTGAAAGACGCGGAGCCATCAAAGATAAAATTGCTCAGATGAAACATGAAAAACAAGATGATGAAGCGATTAAAGCGAAACAGCAAGAAATTGAAGAAGAAGTAGAAAAGCAAGTCGACGAAAAACTACGGCTTCTATTCCTTACACAGACTATTTCTGAAAAAGAAAGCATCTCCGTAACCCAAGAAGAGCTGAATCAAAAGATGGGTGCTCATGCCATGGAATTGGCAATGGGTGGCTGGGGAACAAAGTCCGATGAAGAAAAACAGAAGATCTATGCTTATTTCTCCTCAGTGCTAATGGAAGAGAAAGTGAAAGATTTTCTTATCGGTAAAGCAAAGATTGCTTAAGGGTTTTTCGAATTCGTAAAAACCGCTTGACCAGCTAATGATTTGCCAGCTATATATGTAGATGAATTTGTGGGAAATTAAGGAATAAGAAATATGTCTTTAACGCCTTATGTTATAGAAGATACAGGAAAGGGTGAGCGTTCCATGGATATCTATTCTCGTCTTCTTAAAGACAGAATAATCTTCATGGGGACTGATATTGACGACCATACTGCCAACGTTGTTGTAGCACAGTTGTTGTTTCTCAAAATGGAAGACCCTAAAAAAGATATAAGCATTTATATCAACTCCCCAGGCGGATATATCACATCTGGCTTGGCGATATACGATACTATTCGTTTCCTTGATTGTGATGTGAATACCTATTGCATCGGACAGGCATCCTCAATGGGAGCTGTATTGCTTGCTGCTGGAACTAAAGGAAAACGATTTGCTCTTCCAAATAGCCGAATTATGATTCATCAGCCCTCTGGTGGAATAGAAGGCACTTCTGCCGATGTAGCCCTCCAGGCGAAAGAGATAATCAAATTAAAGAAGCGACTTGCCGATGTGATGGCCGAATTGACAGGCCAGAGTATCGAAAAGATCTTAGAAGACTCTGAGAGAGATTTTTATCTCAGCCCACAAGAAGCAAAAGAATACGGCTTAATTGATGAAGTTGTCGTCAAGAAAAAGTGAGTAGTGCGAGGATAAATGGCCAGAAAATCGTTTAGTACAAAAGAAATAGCAAATTGTTCATTTTGTGGACGTACAGAAGATGTTGTTGAAAAGCTCATTTCGGGGCCCAATGTCTATATTTGTGACAAATGCGTACGTCTATGTATGGGCATTGTGGAAAAGAAAACCACAACCTATGAAATAAAGGTACTTAAGCCCAAGGAAATTAAAGCTCGACTTGATGAGTATATAATTGGGCAAGAGTCAGCAAAGAGAGCGATTTCTGTTGGGGTGTACAACCATTACAAAAGAATCAACTCTTTGGGGAAAGATTCCGACGTAGAACTTAATAAATCCAACGTTCTACTTATGGGTCCTACAGGTTCGGGTAAAACACTCATTGCGAAAACTCTGGCTAAAGTTCTCGATGTACCCTTCACCATTGCCGATGCTACAACGCTTACAGAAGCTGGCTATGTAGGAGAAGACGTGGAAAATATAATCCTACGCCTTCTTCAATCGGCAGACTATGACGTAGGTAGAGCAGAACAAGGTATCATCTATGTTGACGAAATCGATAAAATCGGACGCACAACATCGAATGTTTCCATAACCCGTGATGTATCAGGGGAAGGTGTGCAACAAGCTCTTCTTAAAATAGTAGAAGGTACTGTTGCAAACGTACCGCCAAAAGGTGGTAGAAAACACCCAAACCAGGAATACATCAAAGTCAACACTGAAAATATCCTTTTCATCGTTGGCGGTGCATTCGTGAATATGGAAAAAGTCGTTGCTAAACGTCTCGGTAGACAAACGATCGGTTTTGCTTCAGAAAAGAAAAAAGAAGCTCAGGGCCTAGAAGATGACAAGAGCTTCCTCTTGTCAAAAGTTGAGCCTGAGGATCTTGTTCAATTCGGTATGATACCTGAATTTGTCGGGCGCTTTAATAGCTTCGCGAACTGTAACGAGCTTACAGTTGAAGACCTTATCTCAATCCTTACCGAACCTAAAAATGCTGTTGTAAAACAATACAGCAGAATGTTCGAACAAGAAGGTGTGAAATTACATTTCACTGACGATGCTCTTATAGCGATAGCAGAAAAAGCTATTGATGCCGGTACAGGAGCCAGAGCTCTCAGAATGATTATGGAAAGTGTTCTTCAAGATCTTATGTTCGATGTTCCTTCCGATGATAGCATAACGGAAATCACAATCGACAGAGATAATATCGAAAACGAAACGCCTCCTGTGATTAAACGCGATACGAAAAAAATCGCGTAGTAAATACAAAACCCAGTGTCCTCAAGCCACTGGGTTTTTTTGTGCCTTCTTAAAATCCCTTTCTGTTCTTTCTTATAGATCTCGACTTATCAAGCGCGCCTTAGGATTCCAGGAAAGCTCATTCTTCCGAAAATCTCTATCAATGTGAAACCTTTTTCATGTGATGTAGGTCTTTATTTCAGCGGGATTATTTAATCTCTACTGGGTTTAACCCGCAGTTTGCAGCGAAGACTCATTTTTTTGGTTTTTGGGGTAGGTTTTGCTTATTTGTGAAAACTCCAATTAATTCCTTCTTCTCTGAAGCGCCAGAGGTGCGGCATTATCTAGGCCGGGTCGTAGTGAGCCTGAGAGCAAGGCCGTTACCCAGGTAAAAACAAGAGCCTGAGCACCAGCGGTGCGACACTATCCTCCAACACCTTCAAGAAATGACAATTCTGGCAGCGGGTAATTGTGAATACCCCGTCAGCTTGCCGCGGGGAAATATATTTTTATATCTAAAACAGGGATAGGAAGGATGGACAGGATAGGCAGGAAGGCGAGCCTGAACTTTTATGTATAAAAGTTATTTTCAGAGGTCTTATAACAGCTTGCTATAAGTAACCTTGAAAAACCAGGAAGAAGAATTAGGCTAAATGTGTTCTTACACCATTTCTAACAGTTCTATTAAAAGCTCTTCCAAGATCGGTGAGGCTTTCTTTAAATTCTTGGGAACTTTCTTCAGTAGTACGATTTCGGTCTTCGAAATGGACTCGTAAGCTAAGAGCTTAACTTGCAAAATTATCTGCTGTTTCTGCTAAAGAGAGGCGTTGTTGTATAAAACATGCGTCAGCAAGAGGCTTATGATTAGTACTTTTCCACAGAGATTGCAGAGGACACAGAGAAAGTAAAAAAAACACAGATCAGTTGAGAGTGTATTCTGAGAGACTTTATACATTTTTCGGTCTCTCTGTGTTCTCTGTGGTTAAACAAATGATTGTAAACGTATTAAGTTATGCAGCAACGGCCTAAAGAGATAGATTCTCTCTGTGCTCTATCTAGGTCTATGTGTTCATAGTCTAAGGGAGGGCGTAAAGAAAACCCCCAAAAAGTGATTAGATTTTTGGGGGTTTGGGTATTATGCGAAGTACTTGGACAGAACTGCTAACATGAGGATAGCAACGATGTTTACTATTTTGATCATGGGGTTGATAGCAGGTCCAGCGGTGTCTTTGTATGGATCACCAACTGTGTCACCGGTGATCGAGGCTTTATGAGCTTCAGAGCCCTTTCCGCCGTGCGCACCGTCTTCGATGTATTTTTTCGCGTTATCCCAAGCACCACCACCGGAGGTCATGGAGATAGCAACGAAAAGTCCTGTTACGATGGTTCCCAAGAGCATAGATCCGAGGGAAACAAATGCAGCAGTGGCTCCTGCGAGGAGGTAGATAGTGCCGCAGAGAGCAATTGGAGCTAAGATAGGTAGCAGAGCGGGGAGAACCATCTCTTTAATAGCTGCCTTTGTTAGTAGATCCACAGCCCGGGCGTAGTCTGGTTTTGTTTTGCCTGTGAGAATACCTGGCATCTCTTTGAACTGGCGACGAACCTCTACTACTACGGAGCTAGCAGCACGTCCAACAGCGGTCATACACATAGCGCTGAAGAGGTAAGGGAGGAGACCACCGATAAAGAGACCAATTACGACCCATACGTCTTGCAGAATGAACTGGCACTGCAGTTTAGGGAAGTAGTGTTGGAGGTCTTCGATAAATGTAGCGAAGAGTACCAGTGAGGCAAAGCCAGCGGAGCCGATGGCATAACCTTTTGTAACGGCCTTTGTTGTGTTACCTACAGCATCCAAAGCATCTGTTGTTTGACGTACCTCTGGAGGAAGATTACACATTTCAGCAATTCCGCCAGCGTTATCAGTAACAGGACCGTATGCATCAAGTGCTACGACAATTCCTGCTAGAGCCAGCATAGATGTAGCTGCAATGGCGATACCAAAGAGTTCAGCATTCATGAAGGCAACAATGATACCAGCACAGATAGTGAGTACGGGTAAGGCTGTTGATTCCATTGAAATAGCGAGACCCTGAATAACATTTGTTCCGTGTCCTGTTGTAGAGGATTCGGCGATGCTTCTCACGGGTCTATACTTTGTTAGAGTGTAGTATTCAGTAATGATAATCAGTGCTGCTGTTACGAGAAGACCTGTGAGAGCACAGATACTGAGGTTAAACCCGGTAAAGCTGGTGTTGTCAATAGTGAAAACGGTGTCAAAGCCGATGAGGTAGTGAGTAACGGCCAAGATTGCGGCAAAGGAAAGAACTGCAGAAACGTAGAATCCTTTGTATAGGGCTTTCATGATGTCCATGCTACTTCCGAGCTTGACAAAGAAAGTTCCGATAATAGAGGTGACTATGCAAACGGCACAAATAGCTAGGGGATAAAACATAAGGGTTTCTCTTTGCTCTCCTACAAAGAATATCGCAGCGAGAACCATAGTAGCGACGATGGTTACTACGTAGGTTTCAAAGATGTCTGCAGCCATACCTGCACAGTCTCCAACGTTATCTCCAACGTTGTCGGCAATGACGGATGGGTTTCTTGGGTCATCTTCAGGGATCCCAGCTTCAAGCTTTCCAACAATGTCAGCGCCAACGTCTGCGCCTTTTGTGAAGATTCCACCACCAAGACGGGCAAAGATTGAAATTAGGGAGGACCCAAAGCTTAGGCCTATGAGGGCTTCTAGCTTATCACGTATTGGAAGGTCGGTGCCTTGTAGAATCATGTAGTAAACGGTGATGCCGATGAGAGCAAGACCGACAACGAGCATTCCAGTTACAGCACCTGACTTGAAAGCCATAGTAAGAGCAGGTTGAAGTCCTTTTCGGGCAGCTTCTGTTGTACGAACATTTGCGCGGACAGAAACGTGCATGCCAATATAGCCGGCAATTCCTGATAAAACAGCTCCGATGGCGAAACCAGTACCGGTATGCCAGCCAAGTTGCCAAGTTAACAGTGCACAAACGACAATTCCTACAATGGTAATTGTTTGATATTGTCTGTTAAGATAAGCCCCTGCACCTTCTTGGATAGCTGACGCTATCTTCTGCATTTCTTCGTTTCCTGCACTCGATGATAGAATGGAACGGATTGTGATGATTCCATACAACAATGCTAGGACGCCACATGCTATGACGAGTCCGTACATGTCAAACATAATTTCTTTAATCCTTTTTTAGTGAAAAAACTTTTGGAACTTTTGCTAATAAACGGAGTTCCTGATACAAAAAATGCTCCGTATTATGCCTGAGGATTCAAGAAAACGCAATATAGAATTGCCTATCTATTTAGGAATATTATACAAGCATTTGAGCTGAAATTATCTATATCGAAACAAGTTCAAGAATGGAGCCTTTGACAGAAGTTTTTCAGAAAGTACTGTCAACGCAAAATGAAAATGTCACCCTCTTGTGCAAAGTAGAAATGTCACCTTTGTAATAAAAGAGACACTTTCAATTGGGGTTAGTCTTTAGGTTTGTTACCCCTTCCCCCCCCCCGTGGGGGGAGACGGTAAATTAAAAATTTACTACTATTCCCATCCGATGTCTTTGGATAATTGACAATGGCTTCTTTCTATCCAAAAAGGCATCAAGCTTTTTACGGTCCATCACACGCTCACAGTAAGACTGGTCTCCAAAGATCGTGTAATCGTACTCTTCACCATCAAACTCTATTCTTATCCCATCAACGTGCTCTGCTACCATTGCTGTTTTACCTGCCAACCTTCTGCCATTTCCTTTTGAGATCAGTTGGTAGGTTTTATGCTTGTATTGAACTTCCAGTGATTTAGATATCTTACGTTCTTCAAGCTGTTCCTTAATCAGCTGGGGACCAAAATCAGGATAGTTGCTTTTTATCAACTCCAGCATCCCTGTCCGGATGTTGGAGTTCATTTTCTTATTACTGGGCTTACCTCGATTACGG
>JBLFWS010000049.1:0-20967 GCA_047611865.1 Chlamydiales bacterium | reverse complement strand
AGAAGATCGGGCATGACTCAGTTACATAATCACAAATTCCTTCGCTTCTCTTAAGTCATCCGAGATTTTGGTCAGACAGCCTATAGGCTTAGGAAAAAAGTGTTACCTTGAATTGAACCATGCCGAATCTTTCAATCGAAATTGATAGTCCAGATAATACTTCTTACTAGCCTGTCCTTTCAGTAATAGGAAAACCTGTATCTGAATCCGGAGTAGCAGCTCAGTGGGAAGGACGTGAAATTATTCCGCTATCAACGGCCTTTATTTCTAAGCCCACAAGGGCAAGGGCCTGTACTCAGACGATGAGTTGGATGATGATTGCCATCATTGCCTCGGGAGTTATCGGCTATGTTACCATATTATGTGGCGTTGGTTTTACCACGGGTCTTTTTATTTCTTCACTCGCCTTTGAACAGGGCGGCATCACTAATACCACAAAAGAAAGGATTGGTATCGTCATTGGCTCTTTGATTTCAGCCATTTTAGGTTATGCAATCCTGCGGATTTCTTCAAAATCAAATGGATCTGTTGGTCCTCGGTGAGGTCAACCATTTGATCACTCCAATGATAGGTCCAATTAAAAGAAAATTAAGGACCAAAGACAGCATAGCGATGGTAATTATGGGGCTTTCGACAAAAGAGACAAGGCTCAAAGAGACTACGATGATTCCAGCACTGACTTCACCTCGCGAGCACATGCATAAGGATAATGCAAACCGTTCCCTCAGACTGGCTTCATTGCGGTAACAAAAGGCAGGAAACATTTTCCCTAAGTTTGCAAGAAACGTAACAACGAGGGTATGAATAGCCAAGCTAGAAAAGGGCATTAAGCCATTTGAGCGGAATATCAAGTGAGGAGTTTCAGTAATGACTTCCATCCATCCTCGATCTTCTAAGTTTTGAAAAGCAGCTGCATCGAGTAAAACTGGTGGCATTGCCAGTCCTACCAGTAACATAAAAACAGCAGAAATTGCCAGTTGAACACGTTTTTCCAACGGTTTTTCTAGAAGGACATGAAGTTTTTTTTCATCCTTATCTGGGTAAGCCAGTACACAGCCGACGACAAATGCTGGAAGTAAAACTTCAAGGTGGATGGTCATCAAACCATCCATGGATTTTGTTAAAATATACACAATTTCGCAAAATGCCACAGTAACAAGCGAATAGCACAGCATCCAGTACCAATTCAGAGGAAGTGAAATGCGATGCAATTTTTTCCAAGCAATGATGAGAAGCGAAACTAAGAAAATGATTACCACAAACAGTTCCCAATGCAGGCCCACCAAAAACATCTTGAGTGGAATCATCAATAAAATTGTATCCAAGTCATCAAAAATAGCTAAAATTCTAGCTTTTCGGAATAACCAAGTATGAGCTAAACCAGCTCCAGCTAACATAGTAAAGAGAACTCCAGCGGAAGTGGGAGCAGCGAAACGACCAACAAGAAAGCTTTCCGTCCAGATTTGATAAGAAGTAAGTGTTTCGTGATGGGGTATATTATAAACGAAGTAAATAGAACAAAAAATCCAAGGAAGTGTTGCCGTCGTAAAAGCGACGAAATAGTCTTTTCCGTACTCCTCTAAGCGATCTTTTTCTATGCGAAACTCTAAACCGACATGTATCATAATAAAGGCAAGAGCTACCATAGTGAACTGTCTCACCACGAAATGAACAGGCAGGTAGGATTCCTCGCCTAAGAGAGGAAGAAATTGAGAAAAAATCAATCCTATGAAAAGCAAGATGGAGTAGATTACTATTTTTTTCAAATGTTCACACCATATTCATGGGTTGTTATTCCTTTTTTCAAAATCCAAAATATCAAGAAATTATGTCCTTAACCCTTTAAATTGTATATTTTTTCAAGATCGAACTGAGGTTAGAGTCACGGTGATTTAAGAGACTTTCTTCTTTCAGCTTTCATCCAATTTTTTTGAAAGCACTTTGTAATAATAAGGCGTTCCAAGTTGCGGAATGGTTGAGGTATTTTTTTTCGGACATCATGGATACATTTCAAGCCAAAGATCGCTTTATTGGTATAGCTTTCTCCACCCTCTTTTTCTTTCACCTTTGTAGCGTAGGTGATAGAGCCGATAAACCGCACATTTTCAAAACGGTCACTGCTGTAGATTTTCTCACGAACCAATTGCTGTACTCCTGGCCATCCCTCTCCCACAGAATCATGGAAAGCGATGGTCGCCCCAATTTTTAATTTTGGGAACCAGGTGTCAAAATCGAGTTTTACCGCTTCGTATTCATGGGCACCATCGATGAAAAGTAAGTCAACAGAACGATCGAAATCTTTGGCGGCTTTGTCGGAGAAGGCAACGATGGGAGTGATGACATCCTCAACACCCATATTACGAATGTTATTTTTGAACTCTGTAAAAGTGTAAACTTCAATGGCGTTGAGTTGGTGCTCTGGAGAGCCTGTATGAGGGTCAATAGCGAAGATATGAGCGTTATTGGAAGCTACTTTAACGCCTCTTCCCATCCATGCTGTTGAGCGGCCTTTCCAGGAACCAATTTCAACGATAGTTCCATTTTCGGGGCAGGAGCGTGCAAGATAATGGAGGAGTTCACCTTCTTCGTGACTGAGGAAGCCTTCAACCTTTTCACGGTCAATTCTTTTTGCAATTTCTGAGACGGGCTCGTTGAGGGGGATATCGATATAATTTTCTTTTGTTTCTTGGGAAGTCTCGGTTTTATTAATTTCCGTGGTGACCATTCCTTACTCCTCCGTAAATGGCAATAGATATCAAAGAGGACAGCATCTTGGATTTCATTGCTTTAGTCAAGTTTTTTGAAGCTGTAAGGATCTTGAAATGCTTGATAGTGCTTTGCAAAACTTTTCAATTTCAGCTTCTGTGTTATAATAGTGCAGAGATGCCCGGAGGATTTTGTTGAGAGACAGTGGGGCCATGTTTAGACGAGTGGATTCCAAAGAGGAAATACTAACGTTAATCTTTTGTTTTAAAAGGCTTTGTTGAATCAGGCTTGAATCTTGATCATTAATAGAAAAGGTAATTATACCGCATTTTCTTTTTCCAAAATCATGGACAGTGACTCTAGGAATATCCTTCAAATTTTTACGTAAATTATTTGCCAGAGAGATAATCCTGCTTTCAATATTTTCAATTCCGAGGCTTAAGGCGTAGTCTATAGCCACTCCTAATCCAATTTTACTAGCAAAGTTACATTCCCAGCTTTCAAAACATTTAGCGTCATGACGGAAAGAAAACTCATCTCTTTCCAACCAGTTTGCAGAGCGAAGGTCAGGAAATAAAGGCTCTAACTTGGGGATGAGCTCTTTACGGACGTAGAGTAAGCCTGTACCTCTTGGACCACGGAGAAATTTTCTTCCTGTTCCACATAAGATGTCGCAACGAAGATTTTTTACATCCAAAGGGATTTGCCCTATGGATTGAGTAGCATCTAAAAGAAATAGGATATTGTTCTTTTTGGCGATTTTACCAACCGCTTCTGCCGGATTGATTAAGCCATTATTCGTGGGGATATGAGTGAGAGAAATCAACTTCACTTGATCATCTATAGAATCCCTCAGAGAAGAAAGACATATTTCTCCGTTGAGATCATTTGGGATGATTTCTATTTTTACTCCCGTTTTTTTGGCAAAGTGGAGCATCATCATATAATTACTAGAGTATTCAGAAAGGGATGTGAGAATTTTATCCCCTGACTGAAAGGGGATAGAGCTGAATGCGAAGCTCCACGCCCGAGACGCATTTTCTGTAATAGCGATTTCATCTGGGTGGCAACCAAGAAGGGTTGCCGCTGAACTGTACACATTGTCCAGAGCTATTTTTTCCCTTTCCTCGACTTCATAGGCACCAAACTCAGCTTCTAAATCCAGGTAGTTTTTCACTGCATTTAGAACAAGGGAGGGAGCAAGGCTTGCTCCAGCGTTGTTAAAGTGAAGAACGTTTAGGCAACCAGGTGTCTCTTGCCGCACGCTGTCTATATTAATTTCCATTACGTCTCCATACTGAGGCTTGAGCCGTTACCCACTGGTATTTTCGGATATGTTCTCTGATAATAAATGGTATGTCACTGCTTTCCAGAAGATCGAAATCACTCTTAAGAATATGATTTAGATTTTCCAAAGTATTTTGCTCTACACCATCTTCTATTCTTCCGCCTAGCCATTGTTCTTGTGGAGTGAAGGTATCGAACCAACTGCAAGGGGTCGTAATCAAGACGATCCCATCAGGGCGTACTAATTGGGATAGACCTTCTAAAAATTTACGGGGATTTCTCAAGCGGCATAATAGGTTTGCTACAAGAACAAGATCAAAAGAGCCTAATTCTTTGGGGAGATTACAAGCGTCAGCTACCTGAAAACTTACAGCATTTCTATCGATGTCATTGGGGACAAAAGTTCTGTATTCTTTTGTGAGTAGACCCTCAGTTTTTGCTGCAAAGGTGAGATCACCTTTTTGTACTTGTTTTGCGGCATCGATAAAACTTTGGGAAAAATCAAGACCAATGACTTCATTGCTGTAGCGAGTCATTTCAAGAGATGCTCTCCCAACTGCACAGCCAATATCGAGAGCTCTATCAAAAGACTTTCTTGAGGAGGCTCTGATGCAAGCTTCAACGCATCTTTCAGGGAAATGTAATGCGTCATGGGGGGCATTCTTGTAGGGGAGTATATCTTCTGCTTTACCATAATGCATGAGAAGATATTCAGAGAGCATGTTACTTGTCTCGTATACATCCGAAGATTTCGAATTCATAGCCTTTACGATTCGAAATCCCAAGTTCTGGAAAAAATGCCTCCGAAAGGCATACCGAGCATACACAGAGGCTTCATCTCCAGTGGATATCCATGATCCTCCCATGATGATGTTGTGTTTCTCATCGAAACAGGGAATAGAGAAATCCTGATATAAGGGGTGTGTTTTGAATCCAGGAAAGCCGTCGAAATGATCCTCAGTCCATTCCCAGACATTTCCATGGACGTCGTAAAATCCCGCTTCGCTTGGCTCGAAAAGATCTACAGGGGATGCAGAGGCGTAGCACAGGTTCAGATTACTATTGGGGTCGTCCTTAAAGATGATATCGTTGAGAGGTTTTGGGGATTCAGAGTCGTGACTGCGGATCCGATGCCACTCAGCCTCCGTGATCACTCGGTAGGCGCTTCCCTTCCATTTACAATAAGCTTTTGCTTCATAGTAATTAACATCGACAGGCCAGCTTAAAGGCATTTCAATAAGGTCAAATGTCGCACGATAGAGGTAGATAGAACCCTTTCTTTTTTTGTTTATGTCGGTAGCATCGGGAATCCAAAAGCGAGGGTGTTGGGCTTTGTTGTATTCTTTCCATTGCCACCCTTCATTTGTCCAGTACTCCTTTTTGTTATAGGCGTTGTCCTGTACGAACCTTAAGAATTCGCCATTGGTAATCAAGAATTTGCTGGCCTGAAAGGCTGGTACATGGACTTGCTTATGTCCATATTCGTTATCCCAGCCATAGGAGGGAAAGTCTTTTGGTTTCCCCAAAGAAACGGACCCGGAAGGTACTTGAATAAGTTCATTTTGGATGAGAGTAGGATTTTTTGGGGCATATTTCCATTCAGGTGGCCTTTCTACAAGGTTTACTGGAAGTTGACGGATTAAGACAGAAGAGGTTTCCAGGTGAATGCGGTCGTGTTCGACACACATGAGGAGGGCCCAAATTGGGCTTTTGTCGTCAATAGGCAGGTCAAAATGAATCGACTTAATGGTTTCGCAAATTTTTTCGTATACTTGTTTTCTGTATGCGCGGACTTCCATGACAGTTGGCCAGTCGATTTGATCATTGTTCATGTCATCCCAGGACATCTCATCTACACCTGTTTCAAAAAGCGATTCGAAGTGAGGGTTGATTCTTTCACTAAGGGTTTTCCCCAGAAGCAGTTTGTTAATATAAAATACAGCAGCATGACCGTAGTAAAATAACAGGGGTCTACGTAAGGGGTCAGGTATGAGGTAATAGCTATCATCGTCTTTTATTGAACTGAAAAGAGTTTCATAGAGATTCCAGGTATTTTGAAAGTACTCCAGAATTTCATATTTCGAAGTAGCACTAGTGTTGATGGGCTTTAATGAGAGTCTTTTCAGTGATTCTGTTTTTGTGTTGATGCTCATACTTACTCCGGTTTGTCCTCAAAATGTTATGTTTGAGAACTAGTGAAAAGCATAAGCGTAAAAAAAACAATGAAAAATATTCAGCTTACAGTATCCATCGGCGTTGTTGCATAAATAACCACTGAGCCACTGAGATTAGTGAGAAAGAATGAGAAAATTGAAGAACATATTATACGATTAGCCGTCGAAGTACATGCTTTAACAATATTACGTTAAAATTTATCAACAAGCCTCTACCTTACCTATACTTCAAGCGGTAACATAGCGTGATTTTTATTCCTCATTTTAATCACAAGCCGAACCCGTTAACTTGAAAATTTATTGACAATTTCAAAATGTAAATAGCCTTCTCTTCAACTTCATTTAATCGACATCGGAGTACTGAAATGATCCAACTGAAGCTGAGTGAAGAAGAGATGACGGAGCTAAATAATGGCCGCTACGAACATCCTGATCCGACTATTCAAAAACGCCTAAATGCCCTGTATACAAAAGGTCTGGGATATCCACATAAAGAGATCTGTCGGTTGGTCGGTATTGGATCAACAGCTCTTACGGGAATCTTCAAGCAATATCAAAGTGGTGGGCTAGCAGCCGTTTCTAGAATTCAACGCTACTCTCCAACGAGTGAATTAAATATTCAACGCGAAACGATAGAGGAATATTTCCGAAAGAATCCTCCGTCAACTGTCAAAGAATCCTGTGCTAATATCAAGGCCCTTACAGGAATCGAGCGTAAGGAGACTCAAGTGAGAAGATTTCTTCATAAAATTGGTATGAAGCCACGAAAGGCTGGCGGTATTCCCGCAAAAGCAAACCCTCAGGAGCAGTTCAAAAAAAAAGCTCAAGCCTCGTTTAGAGGAGGCTGCTAAAGGGAAACGACAAGTATACTTTATCGATGCTGCTCACTTTGTGTTTGGAGCCTTTCTTTCGGTAACCTGGTGTTTCATGCGCCAATTCATTCCAACTCCAAGTGGAAGACAGCGATTTAATGTTTTGGGTGCCTTAAATGCGGTTACCCACAAGATGATTACCCTGACAAACACAGGCTATATCAACTCCTGGTCTGTGGTTAACCTACTACGTCAGCTTCGCTGTGCTCACCCTCTTGAACCAATAACGGTAGTTCTTGATAATGCTCCTTATCAGAAATGCTATTTGGTCAAGTGCGCAGCAACAATGGCAAACATAGAGCTCCTATACCTGCCAACGTACTCACCAAACCTAAACCTGATAGAAAGAGCATGGAAATTCGTAAAAAAGAAAGCTTTATATTGCAAGGTCTACCCCAACTTCTCGGCCTTCAGTGATGGGATCATGGGTTGCATAGAGGGTTTTGAAGATGTCTACAAAGAAGAATTGAGATCCCTTATGACGTGGGATTTTCAAAGATTTAAAAAATCACAAACCATGACCGCGTAGAGTATATCTGTTTTAGATAGGATAGGAGATCTGCTTCATGAACTGGTAAAAGCTCCGAAACAGCTTTGATTTCAACAATCACCTGATCCTCAACGACCCAATCAAACGATATCTAGCATCTCACTATCTCATACCCTTCTCACTGATCTCAGTGGCTCCGTGGTGATGAATTGCGCAACAAAGCCGTATCCATCCACTCTTTCCATTGTTCGTATTTTCCGTGTAGATATTTACAAGATTCGTCCGGCAAAAGGATTTTCTTTTTTTGTACTGCAAAAGGCTTTAATCCAGCTGCGAGCCTTGCGGCACCCATGAGTGAGCTTTCAGTATTACTCAGGAGCTTGATTTCTTTCTGTAAACACGAAGCTAAGCCTTTGGAGACAAAGATTTCTTTACTTAAGCCACCTGATAGGTAAATAGGCCCAGAAGGGCATTCTTTTTCCATGCCTTCAAGGATTTCTCGGATGCGGAAGATGATTCCTTCGAGAATGATTCTTCGCTTTTGTTCGGGGGGAAGTTTTTTGGCATCTTCCGAAAATATTAGTGTTATCTCAGGTTTCCAGTGAGGGGAGCCAAGGCCCATTAAGTCGGGAATGCAAAATGATTTAGGAGTCGGGTCAGAAGAGGGGATGAGTGCAGAAATGGATCCAAAGCGATCAGCCACAGCACCCCCACCATTAACAGTACCCTCTATTGAATAGAATCGTTGTTTTTCTTTGTTTTCATACAAGGGGCCTGACAAATACCCAGGGACTTTTCGAAACTCTTTCCCAGTGGGTTTTAGAACAAAGGCACCTGTTCCAATATTTATCAGAGTGCCCTCACCTTGTTCACCCAGTGTTGCTAATGTTCCTGAGGCTTGATCGGATACAGTGGCTTTTAGGAAAATGTTATTAATAAGGGGGATGTCATGTCCTGAAGAGCTATTGATGGAGGGGAAAATAGATTTTGGTATTCCTGAAGTGAGCAAAACTTCACTATCCCATTCTGATTTTTCAGGGTCAGCTAAGAGAGTTCTTGCAGCCATGCTAATGTCAGTGTGGTGACATTGTTTTTTGCTCCAGTTCCATATAAGATAGGTCTCAAGATTCCCGAAAAGACAGAGGCCAGAATCAATATAGTTCCGCAGGTTTGCATCTTTTTCCGTCATTGACGCGAGCTTGGGGCCTGCGTAATGGGGAGACAAGGGCAGGCCTGTTCTTTTGTATATAGCTTCATTTAAAGAGGCGTGTCGTTCACACCAGTCTTTTGCTCGTCGGTCTTGCCAGGATATCAAAGGAGTAATCGGCTCTCCCGACTTTCTGTTCCACAAAAGAAAGGACGAGCGTTGTGAGCTAATACCTAAATTTTTTTTGCCGGGATTGTCCTTTATGATTTCTTTGAGTAGTTCTGTACTTAGTCGCAGGTATTCTTTGGGATCGTATTCGCAAATCAGACCGTTGATGTAGGGAGGGGGGGAGTCCACTTCTTGTAAATTTTGTAAAGAGCCATCATGAGAGAGAGTGGCAGCTTTTATTTTGCTGGTACCCAGATCCAGAGCTATTGATAATGACATGGTGGCCTTGGGGTTAGAATTAATTTTTCTTCGACAAGATAGTGGAGCTTCTATCCAAAAGGTTCTTTATGGGAAAAGGCTTTTTTAGGAAATCGGTACATCCTGATTTAAAGGCTTTAACGAGCTCTTCTTTGACGGGCTTTTCTGTCAAAAGTATGATGGGTACTTTCCCCGCGAGCTCTTCAGGTAGCTGTTCCATAAGAGCGGCAGCACCTTTTTCCTCCACATCCTGATCAGAGATGACCAAGGAGGGGAGGATGGTCCATTTGTTGGCTTTGAAATCAGCTACAATAGAGCCGATGTCAGTATAGCCTTTAACAATAAAACCACGGGTCTCAAAAGCCATGATCAGTTTGCCTAGATAAATTTCGTCATTTTCCAAAATGAGAATTTTTGGCCTTCTTGCTTTTTTCAAAAAATAGGGAACGACGCGGCCACTACCTTCAGCTCTTGCTACATCGAGGGCTTTTCTGGCAGCTTCTTCGAGAGTGGTGATGTTTGAACCATGATCTGGATAGACAGCAAAGCCCCCTTGAAAAGACATCCTGTAGATGAGCTTTTCATCTTCGAGGATCATCTGTTGGATAGAATCCATAACTTGTCCAATCAAAAATTGAGCGTGGGTAACATCAGTATTTTCCAGGAGAACTGCAAATTCTGCTTCGTCCCATTTAGCGATGAGATCTTTTTTTCGGAAAACTTGATTGAGTTGAGCGCTTATTCTCATGAGAACTCTACTGAAAAAGCTAAAGCCTTCGCTATCGTAAAGCTCTTGAAAATTTTCTAGTTGTAGAATAGCAAAGGTAAGGGGAGTCGGATTTTCTTTCGTGGCAGAGCTAATGGAACGGAACATAGAAGAGAAAGCACTCTTTCCTACTAAGCCGGTAAGGGGGTCGCGGTGGCGGACATGTTCGATCATAGATTGTTTTTTGGCGAAGTTGCCAACTTTGGCCTGGAGTATTCTCATAGATATAGGCTTGGCAATGTAGCCTTCAAGGCCCAGGGCATATGCTGATACAATGGTATTTTCTTTTGCTGGGTCTGCAATTATCATTATAGGGAGGGTTTTGCTTTTGAAGTTTCCTCGTATCATTTTCAGGATGTCCAGGCTTTTGCTATTTCCTGAATGAACATCCATGATAAGGAGGTCTGGGCAGTATTCATTGATGGCGTTGAACAGATCCTTCGTATCATTGACAACACTGGCTTGATAGCCCATTTTAACTATTAGGTGCTTGATAAGGGAGGCCATGCCTTTGTCGTCTTCTAAGATTAGAACACGAAGCTTTTCTTCTTTGCTTGGTTCTAATATTAATTCACAAACGTCCATTACCTTATCGACAGTGAGGGGCATTTCTATAAATTGATCTATTCCCAGCTCCATTGCGGCAAGACGTTCTTCAACGTTAGATTTGTTACATATCATAGCTAAGGTGGTGGAATGTTCTTTACGTGATTTGTTAAAAGTGGCAATTAGGTCAAAGCCTTTTAGATCATGGCCAGGATAGTTATAGTTTACAATCAGCAGCCTTGGTGAAAAAGTTTCATCTTTTAACCAGATACTCGCGAATTGTGGGTCATCTTCTACGATGACTTGAATGCCTCGCTTATCGCCTTCATCTTTCATGTTCTGGAGGAGAGGGACGGCAGTGTCAATAAGAAAGAGGTCGGGTTGTTTATCATTTTTAACGGCCTTAATTCCCTCATGATGTAGGATATTCGTTCCAATTACCTCGGCCTTCTGGAAGGCTTTCTTGTAAGAGTTCATGAAACCTTCGGTGAGGTTCTTGGCCCAGCTTTTACTTATGGGGATATCCCCTTTAAGTCTGTCGATGATTTCCAGTTCCAGGTTTCTGCAGACTTCAGTAGCTTTATTATAACCAAAGCTCCCGGCACTACCTGCAATTTTATGTAGCTCGTATTTAAGTTTTTCCAGATTTTCTGGATTTGGGTCTTCGCTAACGGTTTTTGTAAGTTCTTCCAACATTTCGACTTTATCAAAGATGTTTCGTTCGTACTCTTTTTGTAACTTGTCAAGGATAGCATCTTCCACCAGTCCTCTTTTTTCGTCGATTATTTGAGAGAAGAGGTACTCGAGGTCTTTTGCAGCGATAGGTTTATTAAGGAGTAAGTTGACTCCTAGAGTTTCTTTCAGTTCTCGAAAGCTCTTTGCATCTTGAAAACCCGATGAAACAAAAGCGACAAATTTTTGTTTGCCTCCAGCTTTACCATCAAGCCATTGAAGGAGATCGAGACCCGAACCATCCGGCAAATAACCATCTACGATGTAGGCATCGAAGGCTGATTTAGCGGCTACGTTTTTCGCTTCTTCGACAGTCCCGGTGACTTCCAAGCTTATATTTTGGAAGGAGACAGCGGTGTGCTGAACGTACTTGCAGAAGTCTGCATCGTCATCGATTAATAGAACTTTCTTTTTAACAGGGGGCTTTACTGTAGTCATTTTCCTAGCTCATATTAGTATATTTAGCTGACAGTGCTAGAGTATCAAATAAAAAAAATATTAGTAAGCTAATATTGGGTAGGGGCCAAAGGGTATTTAGTTTAAGTTTTTTGCATGAAAATCCATGTGTTTGCCGATAAATGAGGAAATGAAGAAGTAGCTGTGGTCGTAACCGTCTCTCATATTGAGAGTAAGAGCCGCGGGAGATTGTTTGCAGCTTTCTTGAAAAACATAAGGATGAAGTTGCTTATCCAGGAATTCATCTTTGCTTCCCTGATCGATGAGGATAGGCAGGGGCTGCTGAAGCTTTAGGACGAGTTCGCATGCGTCATAGTCCTTCCAATCATTCTGATTACTTCCCAGGTAGGTAGAAAAGGCCTTTTGCCCCCATGGAACTTGAGAGGGGGAGCAAATTGGAGCAAATGCAGAAACGGACCTATAGCGTTCAGGGTTTCGTAGTCCCAGGACCAATGCTCCGTGTCCTCCCATTGAGTGTCCAGAGATACTCGAACAGTTTTTTTTCACAGGAAAATTATTTTCTATAATCCTGGGAAGTTCGAGGAGTACGTAGTCGTACATGTTGTAGTGGGCATCCCAGGGCTTTTTGCCTGCATTGAGATAGAATCCGGCACCGCAGCCTAGATCATAGGCCGCGTCGTCAGGGACATGATCTCCGCGGGGGCTAGTATCAGGAGCAACGATAATGATACCGTGTTTGGCCGCATATTGTTGCGCGCCAGCTTTAGTAATAAAATTCTGCTCCGTACAGGTCAGACCACTCAGCCAATATAGAACCGGGCAGGGATTGAGCATATGTTGAGGAGGGAGGCATATAGAAAATGTCATCTTACAGTTGTTGACTTTTGAATCATGAGAGTAAACTTTTTGCGTACAATCAAAACACTGTGCGCTACTTATTTCATGAAGTTTTTCTGTTTTTACTGACATGGTAATGCCTCCCTTTATTTTATCGAAAATGTATTACTGAACGGATACTAATGCCTTCACGCATATGATCGAATGCGGTATTTATCTCTTCTAAGGGCAAGGTCTCAGATATGTACGGATCTATCAGAATTTTGCCTGCCAGATAATTATCAACATATCCAGGCAGTTCAGAGCGTCCTTTTACTCCCCCAAAAGCCGTACCTCGCCATTGGCGACCTGTAACTAATTGGAAAGGACGTGTGTTAATTTCTTGTCCAGATCCGGCAACACCAATTATGGTGCTAATCCCCCATCCCTTGTGACAAGATTCTAATGCGGATCGCATGAGATCCACATTGCCGACACACTCAAAGGAGTAGTCGACCCCGCCGTCCGTCATTTCGACAATGACATCCTGGATAGAAGTACTGTGATCACGAGGATTCACGCAATCTGTCGCACCTAACTGTTTGGCAAGAGTGAATTTAGAAGGGTTGATGTCGATTGCAATGATTCTCTTGGCTTTGGCCATAACAGAGCCTTGGACGACACTCAGCCCAATGCCACCTAGACCAAATACTGCCACTGTAGAGCCAGCTTCGACCTTAGCGGTATTAAATACGGCTCCGATGCCTGTTGTGATGCCACAGCCTAGCAGGCATACTTTTTCGAGAGGGGCTGCGGAATTGATCTTTGCAAGGGAGATCTCAGGGAGAACGGTGTATTCGCTGAATGTACTTGTGCCCATATAGTGGTAAAGGGTTTTTCCTTTGAATGAAAATCTCGAAGTATTATCGGGCATGAGCCCACGCCCTTGGGTAAGTCGTATGGACTGACAGAGATTCGTTTTTCCACTAGAGCAAAAGTTGCATGTTTTGCATTCAGGAACATATAAAGGAATGACATGATCTCCCACTTTGAGACTCTTTACACCACGTCCTACTTCTTCAACGACACCGGCACCTTCATGTCCGAGGATAGAAGGAAAAATGCCCTCTGGATCTTTTCCTGACAGGGTAAAGGCATCGGTATGACAAACACCGGTGGCTACAAGCCGAACAAGAACTTCTCCATCTTTTGGGCCTTCCAGATCAACTTCTTCTATGACCAGGGGCTTTCCAGCTTCAAATGCAATTGCTGCACGTGTTTTCATAATCCCGTCTCCATTGATGGCATTTCCATAGGTTATTTTAGATTCAACAAGTTTGTACACAAAAGTGTAAGAATTATTCTATGTTTTTTATCAAGTTGAGCAGGATAGGCAGGATAGGCAGGGTGGACAGGATGACAGGATGGATAGGATCATCCTTGTACCTATAACTTTTTTTGACAAAAAATATCATTTATTCTCCTAACTATTTTTATTAGCTGGAATTTGATCAAATGCATCTAGAGCTCGTGCATATTCATGAGTTTTACACAAACTCTTCCATATAGCCTTTACTCCTGGAGGTGGGTCGCTTTTACGATTTTTATGCCCCCCAAATTCAGCAATAATAAGAAGAATTCCCCCTAGACTTGGTGGCTCCATTGGCAAAGGTTTTCCTTTATTAGCTACCATCCAACTTGCACGCCATTCTAATGTTGAAAAAATGACATCGCAGGGTATTTGAGGGCAATTTCTCCCTAACATCATCAAATACATCACCCTCCATGAGATTATCATCAGCATTGCTATAAGTGGTAATAATCGTGTTGTACATTTCAATCCTCGCTCTTCAACTTCACACCCACTTTTCAACACCTTAAAAAATGTTTCTATCTCCCAACGACATAAATAGTAGTCAACTACTTGCTTGACTTGTTCTGCTGTATCTATGGAAGGGTTGTAAAAAGAATCCAGCTTATAGGCTCTTCTCCTTCAGGAGGAGTTGGAATTTCTTTAGCCAAGATTGCATTCACTGTTACAGTTGTAGACTCTTTAGATCCAACCCTTCTTTTTTTTAAATGAAACTCTAGCAGAATGCAGAGATTGTTCAACAAATCTAGGAGTTCTCCCTCTGCCCCCTGGAACAGAAAATTGTATCTTACCTAAAGACGGTGAATCATTAAGAACATTTCTCAATTTTTCTTTTTTTTACTTTTCGGATGTTCAATATCTATTAAATTTCTATCATGTTGAGCTCTTACAATGATATTAGCTGTGTTTTCTTGTTCCACTCTCTCCTGTGCTATATACTCAAACAATTCTGCAAAATCGGCTTCTCTGTCCATTAAGCTTATAATGTGAGTATCAGGGCATCCTTTTGCTATTGAATTTGCTGCTTGATAAGCTTCGATCCAACAATAGGTTTCTTTACTTTCAATTGGGTCTTTATAAGTTTCATGGTCGGTTCGGTTATTGAATTCTTCCCTAGCCCAAAATTTAGAATATACTTGCCCTAAGTTTAAACGATCGGGAGTAATAGCAATTGAAGCATGAATCCACAGACCTCTATGACTTTTCTTCGTCAAGAGTCCCGTGCCCTCTATAGAAGGCTTACTACTGTAATTTAGTGAACTTGAGTCTGTAGGTATGAGTACGACAGGACACTGTTTAATTCGCTTTATTGTAACCTGATTATGAGGGTTAAAGATTGTCTCCTCAGTAACCAAATCACTGTCAAAAAAGCGGTAAGCAGCTTTTAAATCTGCTGACGAATCAAAGGCTTCTGCAAAAGTTGCTCCAGGTTCTTCACTTAAAGCCTGCATGATTTTTGCATTTCGTTTATCAATCCTTTTGTCTCCCAAGTTCGAATTTTTTAGTTCAGACTCCACCCAGCTTTCCATATTAAATTTCACTGTTACATGTTATCAAAATTGCTTGGTAGAGAAAGATAGCATAAAGGCTTTTTTGTCAAAAAAGTTATGGGTACAAGGATGGACAGGATGGGCAGTATAGGTGGATGAAAAACTAGAGCTTTGAAAATCCCGAAGAGTTCCTTTTCTTAGAGAAAATGAGGGAGCTTATAGACCTGAACTTCTACTTCAAAACGTTCAATCATTTTTTGCTGGGCTCCAGGAAAATTGCCATACAACATGAGGGCGAAGGTAATCGGGCTTTTCTCTTCTGATATAATCCGCAAAAGTGTTGAGAAGCCCTTCGCAAGAGGTTTCCTGAACGATAGCTTTTAGTTCGTTATCATAAAAATAAAAGAATTTCCGCTCATTGTTGATGAAAACAAATAGGCTATGGCGATGGATCCATCGGGAATTTTTGGTAAAAAAAGTTTTTGGGTGAGAAAACTCACTGGCGATTTTTAGGACTATTGCTGAGTTGACACATTCAGAGAGCGCGTTACGAATATCTGTGAGAAACTCTTCTCCGTGGTGAACTTGTTGAGATCGCAGGGTTGCTTGTTTAGCGGATGAAAAATTATCAATGAAACCTCTGAAGTCTTTGTATTCTCTAAACGTCTTAAATGAGGGGCTTTTCTTTTGAGCTTTTTCTAATTTATGCTTGAGTAAATCAGCCATTGAGTAATAGAGGGCTTTTTTAAGAAAAAAATTATCCTCGGTTGTGAGAGGAATTATTGGCTCAATGCACTGTGTATGGCAGTCATGGAGAGCTGCGGCTATTCCGAAAGAGGAGTCTTTTAATTTTCTAAAAACTTTTTTGGAAGACTTATGCAAAATATTCTTGCAACAGGCTTGGACAATGGAGTTTTCTTCAAAATTTAAGTTATTTGGAACGTAGTTGGAGAAGAGTTCGGAGTATTTCGTTTTATTTACTATTTCAAAGGGGCGCAGCTTAAGTGGGTGCTCTTTTGACCATTTATTCTCTGGATAAGGGGGAAGATGCAGTATTATTGTCAAAACAGGACCCCCACCAAGGTTATTTTTTCTTATGGGATTCCTCTTATAGTCAGGGAGAGATTTTATTGAAAAGCTATTGTTTAGGGAATAGAGAAAGAGAGTGTCATTAAATCAGGAGAAATTTGATTTCATTCTGATTTAATAGCACTCTCGTAAGTCTTTTCCTACTATTCTATGATCTTTTTTTGGAGACGAAAGGATAGCTAAGGAATTCTATTGGGATCGTAGCTGAATCAAGATCTGAAACAGAATCCTTTCCAGAATTGAATTCATTTTTCTTAGAGATCTTAGACCTTGTTTTTGAAGCTGTCTTTGAACTTGCTTTTGGGTCTATTTTATTGACCGCGAGATCAGCCAACTGCAAAAGCCTAGAACTAATAGTTAGCCTTGATTCTTTAGCATTTTCAGGGTTGATTCTGAAGTGAATCTTATTTTTCCATTCATAAAATTCAATGATCCCCCCTTGAGAAGCAAAATTTTCAATGTCGCTAACAGTAAGTATATGGGAATGTCTTAGTTCATCAATTTTTTCTGCCAGCTCTTTCTCTACGGCTTTAGTGATAAATAGGATATCCACGGTTTGTAAATCATCATTCATATCTAGAATCTGTGTTTGGATGACCTTATTTTTTACCAGCTTACCATCAAGAGTTTTAAGGTATTCTCCAAAAGGGTTTCCCTTGTAAATACCGATGGTGAGGGTGTTCTCACCCTGAGAAGTTTCAGGCCATTCGACAAACTTTGCAAATTGGTAAAGAAATGCCGCTTTAATCTGATATCCACGCGGCGTTGTGTCGTCAGCATTGGCTGGAGAGAACATTAGTAGAAAGTTCATCCCAGTTAGGATAGTCAGTAACAAGGTGTTTCTTTTCATCATTTCTCTCGCTAATTTAAGTTTTATATACTTAAGCATAGGCCGAGTATTAAAATCAGAGATTCCTTAATTTTAATACACGACCAAAGAGCCAAGCGTGTTTAAAATACCCAGTCCCAGGTAATGCTGAAAAATCTTTTTGCTCTTAACTGAAGACCATCGAGACTTTGTATTACAGGGAGACCCCCTTCAAACCTAAGGCGGTTTCCAGAGAAAGCGCCTTCTGCGACATTCAACGTTACGCCTCCATAGAGGTCTACCCGTTTGCCACCTTGCCTGTTTGGATCTTCTGTATTTGTAAGACTTGGACTCAGTGCTGGGTCACTGCCTTTGACATTACCCCACCATTGGCCATCTAAACGGGTGGATACGGAAATCCAATCACGCAATTCTCTTGCAACCCAAGTGGAGGCTTTTATGCGGTCTCCAAGTCTATATTCGTTGCTATTAGTGCCAAAACGCATGGTAACATTTCCTAAAGACCCATAGGACCACATTCCGGATGTCTTGGTGTAGGTGACTCCAGGAATAAAATCTGTGGTACCAGAACCGAGTTGCATGGCATAGGGTAGTTGCCTGCTGATCCCCAAAGGACTGTCGTCTTTTCGGCTTGTGGACCCGGAGGGTAAGCTGACGCCAAAATCAAGGACAAGGCTATCGTTATCTGTTTTGGCCCAAGTGTACATTATAGTTGTGACGACATCCCCCACACCGGTAGATTCTAAGGTGAAGGTATCTCCTGAAGCCAATACCATGTCCATAGATTTTGAGACAAACGGAAGCTCGAAGAGTACGGTAATGTTTTCAGTTGGGGCGAACATCGGCATTAGCATGTGTACATTGGTTTCCATCTCTGTGGGAACGGCTGTGTAGCTATATGTAGCACCAAAGCCTTCATTAGAAGTTATCTTAGAGCTGCCATCAATGAGACCTTTCATTTTCATCGACATAAAACGATAGCCCCATTTTATTTCACCTTTATTAAGGGTATATCCTCCCGCCATTCCATTAGGACTGGCATCAGTGCGGAGAAGTTCCTCCAGGCTAGAATTTGTGAGGTCATTTTGCGCTTCTTGAGAATGTAATTTTTGTGATGTCAATGCAAATAGAAGCGAGCACCCAGTTATGAACATGCATAGTGCTTTCGTTCTATTTCCGGGAAATCGGCTTATTCTGGAAAATCCTAACATGAATCTCCTCATGATGTTATCGCGTAATATATAAGAGATCTATGAATACAATATTTTTCATTACGGGTAAATAATTTTTAATCATATTCTAGCTATTTCTGTTCTTTTTTTTCAGAATTTGCTAACACGCTTTTATACCGACCCTGGGTCTTGTATTAAAATTACGACCTTGGGTTTGTTACGGTATAAATACCAACCTCGTATCAAATTTGTGGACCTATGGAAGAAAGCAGCTTTCAATTTCCTAGAGAGGTGATGATCCGGGAAGATGGCCCCCGAGAGGGCTTTCAATTACTGGATCGAATCGTACCTATTGAGGAAAAGATAGAACTGATAAACAGGCTAAGCCAGACAGGTGTGAAAAGTATTGAGACTACAGCCTTTGTGCGTCCCGATAGAGTGCCGCAGCATGCTGATGCTGAGAAGCTTGCAGAAGGCCTAACAGCAGTTAAAGGGGTGCGGTATCGCGCGCTCTATCTGAATGAAAAAGGTCTGCTTAGAGCTTTACAGTTTCCTCAATTAGAGTTGGAAGGCTACCTTATGCTCGCAGCTTCCGAGAGCTTTCTGAAAAAAAACAACAATGTGACTCTCGATGAAGCTATTTTGGGCACAAGAAAATGGCTGACTCTTTTTCAAGAAAATAAGCTTTCTCTGGAAAGGTTGATGTTATCTACAGCCTTTGGCCATCAGGATGAGGGGCTTATCCCTCCCGAGAAGGTAGTAGCTATTTTGGATAGGGTAGTAAACGAAATCTCTTCACATGGAATGACTCTGCCGGAGGTGACTCTTGCAGATACTACAGGATGGGCCAATCCTCTCTCAGTCCAAACTCTTGTTAAATGCATTAGAAGCAGGTGGCCGGAAATGGAGATAGGACTGCACCTTCATGACACTCGTGGAACAGGTATGGCTAATGTTTTCGCAGGACTGCAAGTAGGGGTAAGTCGTTTTGATTGTTCCGTAGGGGGAATGGGAGGCTGTCCTTTTGCAAAAGGGGCGGCTGGAAATGTTCCTACGGAGGATGTCGCTTTTCTATGTGAGCAGCTAGGGATAAAAACGGGGATTGATCTGGATGCTTATATTTCCTGCGCTAAGTACGCACAGAAAATTGCCGGGAAGCCCCTTCCAGGAAAATTGAAGGATGGGGGCTTACCCAGGTAAGCAAGCGTGCCTGAATAGAGCAAATAGACTAGACTGGCTGCTTTTACACGGGAAATAGGAGATAGGGAGGTGTAATATCATTAGTGGTATTTCTATCCCTGTCAATCGAGACAAAAAATAAATTGGTAATTGCCCACAATGAGGAAACATTAAATCCTGTAGCAGCCTGAACTAGAGATAGGGTAAGAAACCTTTTTGCAATGGACTCATACCATTTGATACTACTGGGATTTTCTTCTGAACAGCAAACATGAGAAAAAAACGGGGTAATGGCTGAATCTACAAGCGCAGACAAAGCCGCCACTACTGCATAGGCACAAGCAAGCGAAGGGCTAGCAGATAGAATACTTGTGGCTGTAAAAGTATACAAAGCACTCTTACACGCAGCATTAACGGTGTTTCGTGGGACACATTTGCTGAATTCCTGATATATCTGAGAGCTGTTGTGGTAAGCCAGGGATGCCAGTGTGGTCATTATTTTTCCTTCAATGAATAATTTTTAATTTTAAGATAGTAGTAGGATGGGTAGTCTATAATGATGAATACTTATAAGACAAGATCACTTTTATTAAATATAAAACTATATAGTTCGACTTTAATTTTAAAAAAAAATAATACTTGAAAAATTTTCTTCGGCATACTTTCTATCGCTACAAGCTTAACGTCTTTCACATCTTTGAAAACGTAATGTAAAACTGGGCATGGTTCAATTCAAGGTAACACTTTTTCCTAAGCCTATAGGCTGTCTGAGCAAAATCTCGGATGACTTAAGAGAAGCGAAGGAATTTGTGCTTATGTAACTGAGTCATGCCCGATCTTCTAAAAATGCAGGGTATTAAAATTGATAAACGTTTTGTTCTTTGCTTATATTGGAGAGGTGCCACTACCGTGGCACAGAATCTTTTTTTCCTATCCCCGAGCTAAAGCACGGGCTATCAAGAGGGAAGACCACTACCGTGGCCTTAAGAAAAAATCACCTATACACCCCTATCCAACAAAGAAATGAAATTATCCCATGAATAAGCCGGCTATGGATAACTCCTAATAGCCACGGTAGTGGCTCTGTCTCCAAATAGCCCTGTTCTTTAATTGCGCCTTTTAAGTCAAGGGGCTTACTCTATTTATTTTAAAATACTTAGGTTTTAACAGCCTTATTTCGCAAAGACAAACAAAAATATTCTCCGGAGACTCATGTAAAAGTCTACGAAATCAAAAATTAGGTTCTTCTTACTCTTTACTCAATCACACATAAATTGATTGGAATTTTTTATACGCCTAAAAAAGCATTTTCTTCGCTGTTCTTTACGGGGTCTCTTTTCAAGGAAGGTTATTTTTCTAACTCTTCAGCCCCATCATAAGCTTCGAAGAGAAGAGGTAAGACAATGTGCTTAGCGGCTTCATAATGAGCCAACAGGGCTGCGTCTTTACCTAATTCT
>JBLFWS010000048.1:0-20979 GCA_047611865.1 Chlamydiales bacterium | reverse complement strand
GATACGAATAGATCTTGGAGGTATTAAGGGAACTGCGAAGAGAAGGCGGCAAGCTGCTTGGGATGACTCGTGGACCATTAGACTCTTGTCAAGAATATTCGAGGTAAAAGTGTAAAGTATTTTTAATAAAAAGACCCTGCTTATTAGTCTAGACGAATGGAAAATGAAAAAAAAGAGACCCTTTCGTCCATTCCGGAGTTTAGATATCGATTTCTAAGTAAAGTTTTACCGATTTACCTGTGATTTAGTTTAGGGGGCTGTAAAGAGTGTTGCCTATGTCTCCGCGCTGACCAGTGTAGCAAGGGCACTCTTCGACTGAGTCGATAGGGAAAGGATATTGTGTGTGGGTGAAAACAAAAAAAAGAAGGGACTGGGCTGTTTGTGGGTCTCTCTTAAAAGACCCCTACACAGGCTTGTGCCCATTTCTCACACATGATTTCAGACTCGGAAGCAGGCTCTTAGTTAGGAGAAATGGCATCATCAATGAAAGCATCTATAATTTTCTGAAAATCCTGTAATTCGCAATCTCTGATCTTACGAATTTCAATCAGTTCATCTTGCCCTAAATTTTTGGGTATTTGCTTATTTAGACTATACTGGGATGATAAGTTTTCTCTTTCCCCTTTCAAGTGGAGGATACCATCTTCTGCATCATTGTACCAAGTCATTGCCTTGCTAGCAAAAGCGGTATTGAAATGGGAAGAGAAATCTAGGAATTCAAGGATTTGTCGAGCGCTAAAACCAGCCTGAGCAGCCCTTTTGACTGTCTGGCTTGTTATATAAAGGGTTTTGATTGTGGGAGCATCAAGGTACTTTTCGATGTTATCGCCATCCAAGTAGGGGAGTTCTCGATTAAGGTTAAGCTTCATGCTATTCCAGTTTAGGTTTTTCTTGATCATAAGGAGTTCTTCGTTATCGAAAGCTTGTGAGGCTACCCCGTCAACATCGAGTATCCAAGATTTAATAGGGTCTTTGAATTTTTTTGGTAGATTCAAAGAAAAGTCAATGCTAAACAATTGATTGGCGACCATTAAGGTATTTTGCATATCACCATCTGTACTAGCAAAGATTGCATGAGTGAGAGCTACTTTTCTTAGTTCTTTGTCATCAAGGCCTCGTTCTACAATTTCTTTTTGCATAACGGTATTAAAAGCGATTGCTCTAGCCACTTCAGGATTTTGTTTTGCTTCATTAATTCGAGTCGATTCTGTGATGGTTTTGTTTACCGTTACTTGATAAAGGTTTTTAGACCCTTCCAAAAACTGAATAATTGTACAGGGGATGTTTCTGAAGCTGTTTTCAAAACCAAAGAGGCTTCCAGGGAGACTTATGATAAATGATTCAGGAATGTTTAAGAATCTTGTCATTCCTAAGGCGGCGGGCATCCTTTCTCTACCAGGAAGTTCGTGGTTAGAAATACCTGAGCGTGGCTCCTTCATTAAAGGTCGTCCTCTAAGATCCACAGGAATTTTGAGAACGGCAACAGTTCTTATTTCGCCAAGACTTTCATCAAAGAACTTGATAGGTCGCGTGCTGGTTGCTCCAGAGATATGGTTTTTCCCAAACTCGGAGTTATTAAGAATTTTATCAGCTTTGAGGACTTGGTTTATTGATTTAGCAGCAGAAACTAACCATGTGGGGTGCAGATGTTTTTCTTTTAGGATGCTAGAAATACTTATAAGACCTTTGGGGGTAAGGTGGAGGATGTTTTCCAAGACTTCCTGTGGCGATTTAGGGCCTTTTTCCTGGATATGCTTTGAGGGTTTGAAAAAGATGTCCGTTTCTTCTTCATTTGGCAAAGAGAGAGGCATAGGCAGTTTTAAGCCTCTTGAGAAAATACTAGTTCCGAAACTCTCAGTGTTATCGGAGCATACTGTTGCTGCATATGCCGAACCGTTATCTGAGTCTACAGGTTCTGGATATATCGAATTGTTATCCGAGTCTACGGGGTTTGGATATGTCGAGTCGTTATCGGAGTCTAAATTAAGAGATTCAATCAAAATTCGAGTAGGAGATCTTGAGCTTGATTCTTTATTACATTCAGTGTCTGTGCAAATGCTGAATGCAGGGTTCTCTCTTGGCTGATGGCTCGAACTTAGGGAGTAAGCTGTTTCCTCAATTAATCTTTGTACGCTTATTTCTTTTATGGAGATATGAGATGGAGTTTGGCATTCTGATATGGGTCCTTTGAGGCCAGAGATGTTTCCATAAGAGCCTTCTTCAGAGGCTAGCTTTTCAAATATGTCAAGATTTTGGCTATCAAAAGGCGTAATAAAAGTCATAAAACCTCTGCATATAAAATTAATATAAAATTCACACAATTTTAACAAACATTATACTAAAAAGTTTAGTATCATGTCAAGTAATAAGTAGTACGTTCTGGTCCGTTTAAAAAGTGGAGTTTGCATAAATATAGATATTGGGTCTATTAATATCTTTTTTGTAAGCGGCTGTGGCTTAATAAAATGTAGTCAAATGGGGGTCGTAATGAAAAAAATATTAAGGCCCAAACGCTTGTATTTGATATAATGAGGTTATGCCGATTCTTGACTTTGTTTCGGTATAAGAAGTTCCTGGGCAAATTCTTACTTTTGCAGGGGCGGATTTCAAAGATTTCTAAACTCATAAAGTGCGACGGTTTGAACGTTTAAGCTTAAAACATAATTAGTGATTGAAGCTATGGCTAAGAAGAAAGCAAAATCAGACAAAATCGCAGGATTGGCGTGGTCGCTCGTTGGGGTGAAGACGCTCGTTGCTGGTGTTGCATTTTGGGGTTTTGTTGCTAGCCAAGTTGTAGTCTCAGGGCCCACAGCATTGGCGGTTTTTGGTACGATGGCCTCCTCTTCCGCGGTAGGCATCGGCAGTATGGTGGGATATTGTGCACAAAAGGCCCAAGAAAACCTATAGTCTCCAGAAAAATACAAAGAGCTTATTGATGAGGGCAGCTGTTCATTCAGAAAATTGTGCAATTCCCTGAAAGAGTTCTTTATGATCCGCGCTGAAGAAATTTCCATTAATGTTTTCAATTTCCTCCAGCTCCTCGATGAGGGCTTTTTTGTCCTCGTTTTTCGCTAGGGAAAGTCGAGTGACGTAGGAAAGGAAAACGTATTGATTGAAACCTGTTTCGAATTGCTGTTGGACGGCTTCAAGAATTCTGGATTTTAGATTTTTGGAGAAGTCGTCAAGATTTGCTCCATTAAACATCAGGGACTTGAGATATGAGTGGCTAAAGTTTTGAGCCATAACATCTGTTCGGACTCTGTACTCTAAGTAGTTTTTCTCACGGTCGTTATTTTGTAGAGGTTTGATGTTTGTCAGATAGGTTTTTTCGGCTTGTTCAATAAACTCGACATCACAGTCAATTTTTTGAGAGATAATAGTTTTTATGATGGGGTTATTAATTTTTGTAAAAACGAGCTCTCGACCTTTATCGTATATGCTGCTCACAACCTTTTGAAAAACAAGAAATGTTAGATCGTCATCCATATCTGTTTTTTCTAAAATCTTGTCGAGTTTTTTACCTCCCTCCTGGAAATAGTTTGTATAGATGAGGAACTTTACAAAGCCATCGGCACCATTGAGGATTTCCATTAGCTGCTTCTGGTCATTGTCTGCCATGGCGGCTTTTAGCTGTTCTTTGTCTATTCCATCAAACATACGGGTACTTATCCATTTTTATTGTAGTTACTGAATTGAGGCTTTAGCAAGAGCATTCACAAGTTCTATTGCGGGTCTTTTGAGGGCTTCTAATGTAGTGTCAACCCCAACATATAAGTCATATAATTGTTCTACGAATTTTTTTTGCCTGGAATTTAATTTATCCATATTTGAATGGAGAATTATCGCCGCTTCTTCAGGAGTCTTTGCCTCTTCGAGCTGACTTGTGAGTTCCCGGATCATTACTTGTTTTCCAGCAGCTGTTACACCAGTTGATAGAGCTTGGGCAGATTGATTTGCGATTTCACTTTGTGCCATTACGGTGATACCGGTTTCGATGAGCTCTAAGAGGGTATCCTTCTCAGGATTTGGCAAGTCGGAATATTCAATAAGGGCTATTAGCTCAACGAGGTTATTTTCTTCGGCGATGAGTTTTTTTTGTTTAGTGCCAAGATGGATTTCGCTTGTTTCGATTCTTTCAAGGTGTGTGACAACTTTCTTGACGAGTTCTTCTTTTGGGAGTTTAATTTCATTTGATTTTTGGAGATCATCTCTTTTGGCTTTGATTTTCGTTCGAATTCTTGCAGCTTCGACTTTCCCAAAGAGTGTCTCTACCGTATCAGTGGCTTTGTTTTCACCTTTAGTGACCTTTTCTTTTTCGGAGCCAACGTCTTGTTTTTTATTTGAGGGGTAGTCTATGGGTTGGGACCCATCGTTTATTCCTTTAGGCATGTGAACTCCGCTTTAAATAATGGTAGAGTAGATTAAGAACAGATTATATTGTGCTGGGCTCTACTGTGTTCATTATAAAATATCTTTACATTCTATCAAGTAAAATTTTATCTTTAGGTACACTGAAGCTAAGTCCTGAATTTACTTAAGTTTTTAGCTTATTTGCAAAAGGAGAGGGCGTTGTTGCATAAAACATGCGTCTACAAGACGCTTATAATTAAAATTTTACCACCGAGATCACAGAGGGCACAGAGAAAATAAAAAATCACAGATCAGTTGATAGCATATTCTGAGAGACTTTATGCATTTTTCTTTCTCTCTGTGTTCTCTGTGGTTAAATAAATGATTGTAAACGTATTAAGTTATGCAACAACGCCAAAGGAGAGTGATTTATGCCGGATGGGCAGTCCCTACTAGATGAGACACTTGAAAGTATTCATACCGAAATTCCCGAACTTAAGCTGATGCTTGAGGATATGAAAAAGGTTCCAGCCGTATATCAACCGACACATTTTTGGATACATTGCTTGAAAGAAATTGTCGACGACCTTGAGAAAAGTGGACATCATACCTTTAAAACCCATCCAAGTGCACTGAAATATTATGTGAAATCTTGTGCAGATATGCTTTATCTGGCGCAAAAAGGGGCCGTGGAAAGTATTTGCCAAAATCTTTCTCAGGTTAAGGGAACAATTTTTGAGGACATACAAGTAGACCTAGGCCTAGATAAGGCTTACAAAGCTTCTGTTGATGGATGTGCCCGCTATGAAGCCGATTACCGAGTGTTTCGTGCTAGTGACATAGAAGGGGAGGAACCAATCATTGAGGACGTTTCGGAATCAGCATATGGAACGCCCGCCGAAGTTTTTAACGTAGATGGATACTCTTATAGCCCAACAATGCTGAAATACCTTCGAATGGTCACATTCCTGAAAAAATACGGAACTCCTAAAAACGTTCAAAACGTAATGGAGATTGGAGCTGGTTACGGAGTATTGGGGGAAATTTTTCTGAAAGCCAAGCCGGAAAAGTATTTTTATTTAAATGTGGATATCCCTCCTTTGGCACATGTGTCATCAGAGTATCTTAAAAAGGTCTTTGGGGCAGACCAGGTCGCAGGTTATGCTGAGACTCGGGATTTGGACAGTATTGATATTGATAATCTTAAGAAGAAATATCGTGCTGTAGTTATCTGCCCATGGCAGCTACCTCTCGTTAAAGGGCAATTTGAGTTATGCGTCAATTCTACTTCTTTTCAAGAAATGGAACCGGAGGTATTGGAAAATTACGCTATACATATTGACAGGCTAGTATCTCACTATCTACTTCTTCGAAATGCGCGTTATGGCAAAACCCTTGCTAAAACCGAGAAAGATATTGGAGTGAAAAATCGTATCCTTAAAGAAGACTACCTGAAAGTCTTTGATAAATTCGGGCTTATTAAAAGCGATTCAAGAACATTCGGATTCTGTCACAAGAAATTTAACGCCGATCTGATGCTTTTAGAAAGAAAGGCTTAGGTCGTGTATTAAAATTAGGGAATGTCTGATTTTGAGGGCATTTTTTTGTGATTTTGAATTGTATGAGGCTCTCCATACTTAGATAAGTAGGTGAGCCTAGTACAATTTAAAAGTACTGAAAAAGGCTCCAGAAGCAGCGTTCCGTAATTTTAATACACGACCTAGTGCTCTGTCAAGATTGAATTTGTGGGTATATTTACTGAGATTTTTTCTTCTGGTTTCGCATGGAGATCGAAGTCAAACATTGGGATGTTGCTGAGATCGAATGTGAGACCAGAGGATAAATGATCAGTGAAGATACCTACAAATTCAATTTTGACGGTGCACTAGGTACTGTGTAAGAATAAAGTATGTTTTTTCCCTGTTCCTTAAGGCAAAAAAAAACCGCTGGTGAAGTAACCAGCGGTTTTAAGAATCTTATTCTGTTAGCTCGACTTGAGAGCTTCTGCCTTTTTCCTTTTCGCAGCAACAGCACCGATACCTAGGTCTACCCAAATAGGGGAACTCCAGGCGATGTGTCCATCTGCTTGCTTTACTCTAAGATAGTAATATACAAAAGGAACTTGTTTCTTGTCTTTTGGCTGAAGGACAACATTTTGTAGTTTCTCCATGTCATCATAGGTAAACTCAAAATGGTATTCTTCAGGAACAAGTGTCTTTATGACTGTTCCGTTACGGATAACTTCAACGCTTTGAATTTCGCCGGTGCCAGCAACAAATCCACAGAGGTGACGGTTTACAATAAGACCAGGCTTGTCAGATGTGGAAATTTCCGATCCCATTGGATTTCCTGCGAGAGAAAATTCCATAATGATTTTCTTACCGGTTGTTGCATAGCAAGAACGCTTATAAAGCGAATCTAGCAACCCATCTCTTGTGTGCTCTACAGAGATTATAGCAGTAAGGCCGGGAGAGTATTGTTCCTGGTCACTGTCGAAAAAGTCCATGAAACCACCTCTGTCATCAAGGCCTCCAGCGACAAAGCCGAAACGCAGTCCTTGTTGTAGAGCTCTCTGTACAGAACCTTCAGGGCTTTCTTTTACCCCTTTTTTGTCACAGGTGATCGGGCGAGAATTGCCCTCTTTTTCTGAACATTCCGATGAACCCCATGCATTATAGATCTCAACGACACGTTCGAAATCAGGGTTGAAGTTATCGAAGTTACAGCCCATGCCATTACCCATGGAAAAGCTGGGTATGGAAATCATATCAGAGGGAGTGAAGCTCTTGTAGATTTTGTTTAGCGAGTTGTACTTACTGTCCTTTTTACGAAGGAGTGGTTTATTGTCTTTCGTATAGACCAGATGACGTAGACCCTCACCTTTATTATCACCATGCCACTGAAATCCGAGAAAGCTTGTGAAGCGTTCATCTTCATTGAAGTCGGCGATGTTTTGTGAGACGAGCTTCCAAACGTCGTTAGGAGTCTCCTCGGCACTTTCGAAACTGGAGCTAGAGAAAAAGTTTAATGCTTTGTCATCACGGAAGTGACGCAGGCATGACTCTATGTTTTCCGATGAGTCCACCCGCTCCGATTCACCGTGTAGGATGCCCCAAAAAACATTTTGGTCGGTTTCGTGGAAGCACTTGATAGGAGACGAGTAATATTTCACACCCGTGTTCACCACAGTAAGCAGGATCTTAAAAACGCCCGGCTCGTTAAAGTAAAAGTTCGGTATTGTAATGAAACCTGTTTCGGGAACAAAGAGTTTCCAATTGAGGTTCTCACGAATATTTTCGTAAGAAAGCTCTACAAGGGTATCCTCTGGGGCGTTACAGGTGAGGTTGTCAAACTCATCTTCGAAACGTATGACTACATCGAACCGCTTGTTTTTTGCGACGATGGATGGAGCGAGGATGTTAATTTTTTCTAAAACATTTCCTCGGATATCCATGGCAAAGATTTCAGGATCTTCGTAGTTACCTTTCCCTTTTGGATCAAGGTAAAGAAGGAATGACCGACGTCGTTGTGTAATGGTTTGGCAGCGCGAACCTTCATTTCCAGCTGAACTTTGCCCCTTTGGAACGCCGAGGGCAACAGTGAAAGTCTCCCCTGCTTTTATATCCTCAGTTAGGGTGAATTCATATTGAGGGACGAAGCTGTCAGGAGTGTCTACTTCTTTGGCCTTTAAGAGTTTGTCGCTACCTTCAGTAAAGGCATAGATACAGTTTTCACTGCCTTTCTTAAGGTCTACTTCTGGGATTTCCCAGTCGATATCGCGACCTTTGGAGAGGAGGTCGAATTTTAGGCGGGCGCCCTTTTTTAGATTAGACGCAGTAGTATATATAAATTGCCATGTTGCTACCTGGCCAGCTGACGCAAAGCTGGGTTCACAATAACAGATTGAACGTCGCATTTGATCCCGACTCCCTATTTTTGTTAGTGGGGGAAAAGAGGTATATTGCCCTATCGAGCATTGTTTTTCAACCGTTAAGCAGAATTTTTGCTATTCCAAATAGAAACGGCATGAATAAGAGTGATTACGCAAAATTCAGCATATTTATTTAAACCAGAAAGATAGAGGCATCTACGGTGTTTTAAACAGCATACTCTACAGCCCTTCTTTCTCGAATGATTGTAACTTTAATTTTACCTGGAAAATTCAGTTCTTTTTCAATGCGTTTCGCCATATTTCGTGAAAGGATGACGGTTTCGTCATCGTCGATTTCGTCGGGGCGGACCATCACTCGGATTTCTCGTCCTGCCTGCATAGCGTAAGCTCTTTCAACGCCGGTAAATTTCATGGCTAGCTTTTCTAGCTTATCCAGACGGGTAATATATTCTTCAACAGCCTCGATGCGGGCTCCTGGTCTGGAAGCAGAAATCGAATCTGCAATATTGCAGAGGCTTCCTTCTATGGTGCAGGCATCCATCTCAAAGTGGTGGCATCCAATGCCATTCGCTACGTCGTGGGACTCTCCGTATTTTAGTGCGAAATCATGGCCAATGACAGCGTGGGTGCCTTCTACCTCATGTGACAGGGCTTTTCCCATGTCATGTAAAAGACCGATACGCTTGGCAAGCTTGATATCTAATCCGAGCTCTGCAGCCAGGATGCCCATAATCAGACTTACTTCGAGAGAGTGTTTTAAAATGTTTTGTCCGTAGCTGTACCGGTAGTTCAGTCGACCTAATAGGTTGATGATAGAGGGGTGCAAGTTCATAATACCAGCGGATGCTGCGGCTTCTTCACCGCTTTCTTTGATTTGCTTAAGTATATCTCTTTTAGCTTTTTCAACAGTTTCTTCGATACGAGTGGGGTGGATACGTCCATCAGCTACAAGTTCAGTTAGTGCTAGTCGTGCGATTTCTTTGCGAATTGGATCGAAACCAGAGATAACCACAGCGCATGGGGTGTCATCGATGATAATGTTAATACCTGTTGCCATCTCAAGAGTGCGAATATTGCGTCCTTCTTTCCCGATGATTCGTCCCTTCATTTCTTCATTGGGAAGGGGGACGGTGGATACGGTGGCTTCTGATACACAAGAGACTGCTAGGCGGTTGATTGCGGTACTGATAATTTGTGCAGCTTCTCTTTCAGATTCCCTTTGGGTTTCTACACGTATTTTTCTGACAAGGTTTGCGGAGTCAGCTTTCAATTGTGTCTCGACGCTTTTTAGCAGTTGCTCTTTTGCATCGAAAGCATTGAGGCCTGAGGATTTTTCCAGCTTGTCACGCAAGAGTTCTCCTTGTTTTTCAAGGGCTTTCTCTTTATCGTCATACCGTGTTTTACGGGAAATTAATGTAGCTTCAAGCTTTTTAAGTTCTTTGAATTTTTTTTCAGATTCTTGATTGCGGGAGTTGATTTGCTCTTCTTTGTTCTTTAGCTGTTCTATTTTAAGGCGGGATTTTTTTCGTTCGATGTTCCACATATTTTCGACTTCGCGCCGTTGTTCAATTTCGTATTCTTTTAGAGCTAGACCTTTTGCTGTCTTGAGCGCTTCAGACTCCAGTTCGGCTTTGTGGATGATTTGTCCAGCAAGATTTTGGTAATTGCCTACTTGGACTAAGTGATATATCCAAAACGAGATAGCACCAATTAGGGCTCCGATTAGGCCAGGGATTGTAAGATTAAGGATCTGTTCGGGGTTCATAAGTAAATTTTCCGTGGGTGAAACTAATAAAAACAGTCTTGTAGCGGATACTACAATAGATAAGGAAAAAGAATCCACCTAATGATTTAAGTCCGGATGGATGATCAATTCAGACTTAGAAGTATATTGAAAGGTTGAACTCTTCTTGTATAATCAAGCGATGATAAAAACATTTTTTTCTCCCTTTTAAATATGGGATAATAATTTCACATGTTTTCACTATCCATTCGCATTCTTACAGGTATCGTCTCCCCTCCGGAGGTGACCCTTTTCATTGCTATTGGAACAATGGTGATGATTGCTTGGTGAGAGGAACGAAGTTCATCGAGCACAGAGAAAAGAAGTTTAAACAGAAAAAATAAAAAGGGCCTTAAGGCATCAGGCACTATCCAGGAGTCCAGAGGGTTGGCCCTTTGGCGTGGTTTGGGGTGGAGCCCCATGTAAGCTGTGGCTAGACAACCCTCTAGGTTTAAGAGCTTAGGCTTTCCTGGCTATGTTCTTTGCTTGGGCTTAGGGGGGTTACGCGGACTTTTTTGATACAGCGATCGTTGGAGCTAAGGATTTCGAGTTCGAAGTCATTGTGGTGTATGAGAAGCCCTTTTGAGGGGATTGCTCCGGCGCGGTGGAATACGTACCCGCCGATGGTGTCATATTCTCCATCTTGAGGGATTCTGAGTCCAAGATGTTCTTCGATATCGAGGATACTCATTCTGGCGTCGACAATCCATCCGCCGTGAGGAAGGACAGAGAAGAGTTTTTCTTCTGTGTCGTGCTCATCTTCAATTTCGCCAACGATTTCTTCGAGTATATCTTCTATTGTTACGAGGCCTTCGGTGCCTCCGTATTCATCTACAACGATGGCGAGGTGCATTTGTTTGTGACGAAATTCTTGAAGGAGGTGTGAGATTTTTTTTGTTTCGGGGGTGTAGAGGACTGGTTTTACTATAGTTTGTATAGGTTGGTTTAGCTGTGGGGTGTTTTCCCCTTTGGCATATAATGCGAGGATGTCTTTGTACATAAGGACACCAATGATTTTATCAACAGTTCCGGAGTAAACGGGAATGCGGCTGTAGCCTTCTTCGTCTAAAAGTTTGGCAGCCTCTTTGATGGAGGTTGTTGCGGGGAGGGTAAAGATGTCTACTCGAGGGATCATGACTTCTCGGACGACGCGGTCTTTAAAGGTGATGACAGATTCTATAAGTCTTTTTTGCTCGGCATCCAGGGGGGGGGCAGTAGGAATAGATTCCTGGATGATTCCTACAATTTTATCTTTTATTTGAGAGCTTTGTTCGCTTTTAGTCTGAGAGGTAGCGAATTTGGAAACCGTAGAGGATAATTTTAGGAAAAGATAGGAAATTGGAAAACAGCAAATAAGCAGCACTGAAGCAACGGGTGCTGTGAAGCTCAAGGATCTACGGGGTGCTGCAACGGCCAGCAGTTTTGGAAGAAGATCCCCCAGTAAAAGGCTTGCCAGGATTGCGATGAAAAGGGTGAAAGCAGCGGAGGGGTAGAGGTTTTGATCTTGAAAGGGTACGAAATTCTGTTGATAGGTATGGGTCATTACTGTAGAGGCATAGCAGAAAGTTAAAATCATTTTTGCAGAGATTGAAGCGTGGTATAGAGCTTCGATTTCTTTTTTAGGGAAAAATTTCTTTTGAAAGAAGCGGTAGAAAAAAAGCTTTCCTACTTCATCTAAAGTTTTTTTAGAGAGACGCTTACGCATCAGATGCAAGCTATGACTGGTAACAGTAAGGAACGATGTTCCCGCAAGAAAGAGAAAAATTAAGAAATAGGTGCCTAAACCCAAAATACCCCCTTTGTACGACGTCTTAAAAGACCTCAAAAGTAGTCTTCTTTAACCACGTGGAACAGCCTATGCTGAGGCATAGGCTATAAATGGCGGTTTAAGCAGAGACAGGTTGCTTGAGGCATAGGTCTAATTTTTTCAAATTAGCCATATTGCGGCTTTCCGCAGACCGCATTTTTTTGCGATCATCTTCGTCTATATCATCATATCCTAGCAAATGCAAGATGCCGTGGACAATGTATAAGGTTGTTTCTTCGTAAGGTTCAGTATCATGTTGCTTTGCGTAATCGATGGCAGTTCTTGGGCATACAAAAACATCACCCAAAACGCGATATCCAACTTCCCTGTTATCATCCATAGGGAAAGATATGCAGTCTGTAGTGGTGGAATCATCAAAATAATGTTTGTGAAGACGGCATATTTCTTCAGTGCCTACTAAGTAGATACATACTTCGTCGAATTGTTGCTCTTCAGCTTCCAAAACGGCGTTTACTAATGGAGAAATAAGCTCTTCAGATACTTGAAGATCAGACTGTTGGTGGACTACTTGAACTTGCGTCATAAATTACGATTTACCCTTTCTTTTGCAACTTAATAATACCATGATTTGGAGCGAATTTCAAGGAATATTTGCTTTAAAACCATGGGGGGGTGAATTTAGGGCCTAAGCCCTATATGACAAAATCATGAAACCGTAAAAATCAGTTTCATGACTTTGTAAAGTGATGGTCAAGATAACCTTAAAACCTGAAGTAAATGTAGGTTAAGCGGTTATTGCATCGTTTTGGGGGGAAACTCACTATGCAACAGGAGTCTTTGGCAGACCAGTAACTTTCTTATCTTCGCCGTCTTTCCAGCGACCGAGCTTTCTCAGAGCATCAACTCTTTCAAAGCGCTTAAGAACGTTTCTTTTTTTTCCTGTGTTGCCAGATTTTCCGTAGCTTGGGTGTCTTGACATTGTGAAGCCTAACTTTGTAACTTTTTAGTTTAAAAAAAATCTTTGCTAATTAGCGAATCTTAGGAACGAAGATTTGAGAGGCAGTATCGCCTTCTACAGCATTTGGGTGCTCTTTATATCCCTGGGGCAAGTTATCTTTCTTTGCGCCAGTCTTTGGCCCAGCGATTTTAGGTCTGCGTGGCATTAAGCCTCTGTGCTCAGCCTGCTTGTATAAACGTGTCATTTGTTGTCTCCGGACGTAATATTAAGAGCTGCAAAGTATAACCTTTTTATAGGTAATCTAGCAAGATTTATTTGGGGTTAAAAGGTTTTTTTGTGGATGCAATTTGGGGCAATGCAATAACAAATATTTTATATTTCACTCAGGGGGAATCCTTCTCGCTGATAAACGGAGTAGCGTTGTTGGGAAAGTTCGAGTTTTTTAGCTACAGTATGGTCGCTTAGCTCGTAGATAACAGAGAAGTTCTTTGCCATGGGGTTGGCAGTGCTTTTGAGACTAATGAGGGCAAAGGCTTTGTTGAGATTTATCTCAAGGGTAGTTATGACTACGCTGTCCTCGCATTCAGTATCGGAGATGATGTGAGGGATAAAGCTTTCTTCCGGTAGTCGCCATAGCAGATTATCTACAAAGTTTGCTGAGGCATCGTCGTCTACAGAAATCAGGACTTTTTGTCCTTGAGATACGTGTTCAAAGACGGTATCGCAGATTCTCATTAGCTTAGAGTGTACGTCAGTTACACGTAAAAAGGTTACTGGAGGGAGCTGCTTACTCTGTTTCTGAGACTGAAGGTGGGCTTGTGGAGTCATAGATGGGAAAATCCTTATCGAAGTTAGGGGTTGTTTCAGGAGATCCAGGATAGATGACACCGCAAGAGATTATGAATTTTACGGCGTCTTCTACTTTCATATCGAGATAATGTATGTCTTCTTTTCGGAACATGAGAAGGTAGCCTGAAGTGGGGTTGGGTGTAGTGGGCAGGAAGACTGAGACTAAATCGGAGTTGACAGCCTCTCGGCAGGAGGGGGGCGATTCTCGAGTAACGAGTCCTACGCAATAACTATTTAAATTGGGGAAGGGCACCATTACAACTTGTTTGAAGGAGTCGGTCTCTGAGCTAAAGAGAGTGCGGATGATATCCTGTGAAGTTTTGTAAAGTTTGTTGATGAGGGGGATGCGATGGAGGATGTAGTCGCCGAGGCTGATTAAGTAATTAATGAAAAACCAACGGGTAAGAATGCCAAGAAATACAGTGGCAAGAAAGAGGCCAACGAGAATGATGATTTGGCTGCCGTAATGAAGGATGCTATCTTCGGTTATAAAGAGAAAACCTGTAACTTTTAAATGTGATGACCTGAGGAGGTTCTCTACGAAGCCTACGAAAGGTTGAGTTAAAAAATTAACCATGAGGACAACGATGGCAACAGTAACAGCCAAGGGTAAAAGAAATATTAAACCTGTGACAAAATGCTTTTTCATTTAGAGGACCGGTAAGCTGTTATGTGGTAATCTAGGAAGTCTAATACACGACCTAGTTTGAATTTACTTCTCAAAAGTCTTATCTTGCAAGAGTAAATAGGTCTACTCGTATTGCTCACAGACTGTAATTTCTGGCCAAATATGGAGATCAAACGTGAAGAAAGATCCTGTCGGAAGTTAAATTTTGGCAATAATAGTAAGTTTAAGCTGATAATTATTCCACAGGAAAATCAGCGTACATTAAGTCGTTAAATCCAATGGAGAGAGGAACGGCATTCGGGTAGACCTCTTTGAGAATTTCAGCGGCACGTTGTGCCCTCGGGCCCATGCGACAGTAAATATAGATTGTTTTGTCTTTTGGGAGGTCTCCTGGAATTTCGTGAGACTTAAGGGTGCTAAGGGGAAGAAAAGTGGCGTTCTTTAAGTGTCCATCGTCCCATTCGTCTTTTTCTCTGACATCGAGTAATATGGCTGCGTTTTGAGCAAGTTCTTCACGGATTTTTTCGAGGTCCATGTCTTAGCTTTTCCTTTTGCTGCGTGGAATTTTTTTTGCTGCTTGTTTCTCTTTTTTTGTTTTGCGTCCACTTGTTGTTGGATTTTTTGCAGACTTGTTGAAGGGCTTTTTGGAGGGCCTTCTGGATGAACGTTTTTCAGATTTTTTGTCAGTTTTTTTGTCAGGTTTTGGTCTGCTTTGATGTTTTTCGGGGACAATGCTCCAGGTGCTTTCCAGGGTGATAAGGTCCGATTCCACTAGCATGACGCTGATGCGGTCGCCGCAGCGGAAGGATGTGTTTGTTCTGTTACCTTTTAAGGAGAGTTTTTCCTCATTGTAAACGAAGTAGTCATCCCCGATTTCTGAAATCCTCAAAAACCCCTCAAGCATTACATCGAGAACCTCAAAGTAAATACCAAAAGGTTTTACCTTGGAAATTACGGCGTCAAATTGGTGGTGGCGGTTGTTTTCCTTAATTTTCTCAAGTAAGCGAAGCTTTTTCAAAACAATAACGGCATTTTCTGCTTTGGATGAGATGCGCTCTTGTTCTGAACATCGATTGGATATGGCTTCGAAGTCTATTTCATCCTCAGTGTCAGAAAATAGTTGGCGGTGAACAGCCAGGTCAGCATAGCGACGGATGGGGCTCGTGAAGTGACAGTAATGTTCTAGGCTGAGTCCATAGTGGCCAATATTAGTAGGGGAATAACTAGCTAGCTTCATACTGCGGATGTAACTGGTGGCCAGGTGTTGCCCATAAGCCGTTTGACGGGCTTCGTCAAAGAGATTTTGGAGTTCTTTTGTGGTTGGGGTTTCAGAGAGATTGAAGCCGTAGGCCCCAGCGATGATGGAAAAATCTTTGATGTTTTCTTCGCTGGGTTCATCATGGACTCGATACGATAGCTCCTTGCCGATTCCAGTTAGGTGGGTTGCGATGACTTCGTTTGCTTTGATCATGAACTCTTCTACGAGCTGGTGAGTGACATCGTACTGTATTACTTCAATCTTTTCCGGTACTCCATGCTCGTCAACAATAACACGTGATTCAGGTAGAGCAAATTCGATGCACCCGCGCTCGTTGCGTTTCTTTTTTAGAACACCGCAGAGCTCAGACATAAGGTGCATCTTAGGAGCGTGCTTGCTTGCCATCTCGCCATCAAGAATTAGGCGGGCTTCATGATAGGTGAAGCGCCTGGCGCTTCTAATTACTGAACGGAATATTTTGTAGTCTACTAGAGAGCCAGTAGAGTCTAGTTCCATCATTACGGAAATAGTTAGCCTGTTAACATTGGGCTTGAGGCTGCAGAGGTTTTCCGATAATTTTGAGGGGATCATGGGGAGGCAGAAGCCAGGGAAGTATGTGGAATTGCAGCGGCGTGTGGCTTCGTGGTCCAGGGGGGTCCCGGCTCTAACATAATGGGACACATCAGCGATGTGGACTCCAAGGTGATAATGACCATTTTTTTCTTTACTCAGAGTTAGAGCGTCATCGAAATCTTTGGCGGTGGTGGGGTCAATGGTGAAGCATTCGAGATCGCGGAGATCTTCCCGCTTGGCTATTTCCTTTGTGGAGACTCGGGAGCCAAACGCTTTTACATCTTGAAGAACTTGGTTGGGGAAATCGGCCTGTAACTCGAATTCTTCGATAGCGGCCCGAATGTCTACTGAAGGGTCGCTGACGTTGCCGATCCTGTGAGAAACTTCACATTTGGTTTCGTTGTCTGAGTTGCCCCAGTCCTGGACTTTCATGATAACACGGTCGCCGACAATTAGGGTGAGGTCTTCTGGTGGTTCGACTAAGACTCTTCTGGAAAGGCCGAGGAGAGGGACGTAGGCCAGGATGATACCGGAATTGTAAATAAATTGTATGGTGCCTGCAATATGAGTTCTGGCTCTATTGACGATGGCTATAACTTTGCCTTCAGGACCCTTTTCTGATACAACACTCTGGTTGATGAGGACCTCAACGGTGTCGCCATCTACAGCATTTCCCGTGAGATGTTTGGGAACGAAAATGTCTTGAGAAAATTGAATGGGATCGTCAGGAGAGAGAAACCCGAAGCCTCTATGGTGTACATGAATAGTTCCCGTGGCAACTTCTTTGTTCTCGGCCTTGATGTGGTAGCGGTCACCGCTATTTTCCAAAGAGCCGTCTCTAGAGAGGGATTTCAGAGATTGCTTGAAGAGCGAGTGATGCTCATCAGGGATGTTGAGTCTTTCGACTAGTTCTTCAGCGCTGAGGGGGACGTAGGCTTTTCCGGATAAGAACTCTGTAATCAGACGTGAAAAATTTTTTAGTATTTTAGATTTTTTTTTGTCCGATGGAGAGATTACCTTTTCTATCATATAATCCTATGTATGTGGAATGTAAATACTTATCGTTTGGTCGTCGATGAGGTATGTTAAAAATGTAGATTAACAGATTAGCTACTTGTTCTCTAGTAAAATGACATGCTCTAGCAAGTAAAAGGGCTCTGTTAATGTGGAATTCCTCCTTTACTCTTTTATCTGTATGAGGTTGACTTTAGTGATAGGAAATGTTACAAAGCTTTCGTTTTCCTTGTAACATATTGGCAATCTTGAGGTTGGTGAGGAATGGGGACGGAAAGAAAAATCCTTGTAATGGACCCTTCGGGTGTTATCAGGCAAAAAATTGCTGAGGTAGCACGTAGTATGGGACACAAAGCTTTGCTAAGTGTTGATGGGGAGGATGGCTATAACAAGCTTAGTTCTGACGGACATGAGGTCGGTCTCATTTTTACAGAATGGTTCCTGCCTAAGACATCGGGGCTCGACTTGCTTGTCAAATTAAAAAATTCTGATCACAAAGACATACCCGTTGTGTTTGTGACAAATGAGTCCAGTAAGATGAGCGTGGTGAAAGCTCTCAAAAGCGGAGCTTCCGATTATATCGTGAAACCATTCAGTATAGAACAAATTAAACAAAAAATTCAGCACTTCATAAGTTAATTCATGATTCAAAATCTGAGATACGATCACAATAAGATTGAGAAGAAATGGCAGAATACTTGGAAAGAAGATAAGACCTTTAAGGCAGAGATCGATCCAGACAAGCCAAAATACTACATCCTGGACATGTTCCCCTACCCATCTGGTGCAGGGCTTCATGTAGGTCACGTAGCCGGTTATACCGCAACAGATATTCTCGCCCGGTATAAAAGATTGAAAGGTTTTAATGTACTGCACCCTATGGGTTGGGATAGCTTCGGACTCCCAGCTGAGCAATACGCTATGCGGACAGGGACACATCCCGCTGAAACTACTCAAAAGAATATTGACAACTTCAGACGACAGCTACAAGAGCTTGGTTTCAGCTACGACTGGGATAGGGAAGTACAGACGAGTGATCCCAAATATTACAAATGGACACAGTGGATTTTTACGAAGCTCTACGAAAAGGGCTTGGCCTATGAGGCAGATGTTCTCGTAAACTATTGTCCAGAGTTAGGAACGGTCCTCGCAAATGAAGAAGTGGAAAACGGACTTTCCAAGGAGGGAGGCTATCCAGTAGAACGCCATCCCTTGAGACAGTGGGTCTTGAAAATCACAGAATATGCCGACAGACTCATAGAGGATCTGGATCTTCTCGACTGGCCTGAAAGCCTGAAAAAACTACAGATGAACTGGATTGGGCGCAGCGAAGGCGTTATAGTGGATTTTCTGGAGGAGAGCACAAAAGAAAAGATTACTGTGTTTACGACTCGTCCCGATACGCTTTTTGGAGCTACGTATATGGTTCTGTCTCCTGAGCACCCTCTGGTAGACAAAATTACGACCCCCCCGCAAGATAAAGCTGTTCAAAAGTATAAGAAACGAGCCTCCGCAAAGAGTGATTTTGAACGTTCTGAGTTAGCTAAGGAAAAGACGGGCGTCTGGACGGGAACAAATGCCATTAACCCCGTTAATGGTGAACTCATCCCTATCTGGATCGCCGACTACGTTTTGATCAGTTATGGGACCGGAGCTATCATGGCGGTTCCTGCGCATGATCAACGGGACTTTGACTTTGCACAAGAATTTAACCTTCCTATCGTTCCCGTTTTTGACCCACATGTGGAGAAACACCCTGAAGCGATTCCAGAAGGGGTTTCTAGCCAAGATTTCCGAGAGCAGGTGCTGGCTGGAAAACAGTGCTGGTCTGGTGGCGGAACATCCATTAATAGTCAAAACGAAGAAGTGATTCTAAATGGCCATCCAGTGGAACAGGCAAAAAAAGAAATTACAGAATACTTGGTGAAAAATGGAACCGGTAAGCCGACCGTTCATTATAAGCTACGTGACTGGCTCTTTTCTCGTCAGAGGTATTGGGGAGAGCCCTTTCCTATCCTACACTTCAAAGATGGAACTAAGCGAGTTCTTGATCTGGACGAGCTTCCTTTGTGCCCCCCGGAAATTGAAGACTATAAACCCAGTGGTGATGGACACAGCCCACTAGCGAAAGTGCGTGATTGGGTAGAAGTCAACGATAGCAAGACAAAGAAGAAAGCCTTCCGTGAAACCAATACGATGCCTCAATGGGCAGGATCATGCTGGTATTACCTGAGGTTCTGCGACCCACATAATGAAGATCAAGCATGGAGTCCCGAGACTGAGAAGTACTGGGGTCCTGTCGATATGTACGTGGGTGGGGTTGAGCATGCTGTATTGCACTTGCTATATGCTCGATTCTGGCACAAGGTTCTGTTTGATTGCGGATACGTTTCCACACCGGAACCCTTTATGAAGTTACGCAATCAAGGTTTGATTACTTCTCGCTCCTACCGGATTCCCGGTGGACACTATGTGGAGGTTGATGAAATCTATGCGGAAGGTGATGAATATTTCCATAAGGACAGTAAGGTTAAGTTACTTAGCCAGGTAGAGAAGATGTCCAAGTCTAAAATGAACGGGGTAACCCCGGATATTGTTGTTGAGGATTTTGGTGCTGACGCTTTGCGATTGTACGAGATGTTTATGGGGCCTTTGGAAAAAGAAAAGGTATGGAGTACCGACGCTGTAAGTGGTTGTCGACGCTTTCTTACTCGCCTTTACGACATAACTTTTTCCGAAAAAGTCTGCGATGAAGCATCGCAGGAAGCTCTTAAGTTGGGGCATCGTTGTGCTTATGGAGTCGCCAATGATATTGAAAATTTATCTTTTAACACCGCTATCGCCAAAATGATGGAGTTTGTTAACGACTTTTCAAAACTACCTTCTTATCCTAGAAGTGTTTTGAAGATGATCGCACAGGCGTTATCTCCCTTTGCACCACATATGGCTGAAGAGATGTGGGAGCACCTGGGAGGAGAAGGGAGTGTTGCATACGCTCCTTATCCTGAAATTGATTTGAATTACTTGCGAGAGTCTGTGGTTACTTACGTAATTCAAGTTAATGGAAGACTCAGAGGTAGAGTAGAACTTCCTAGAGACCAGGACAAGGACACGATCTACGGATTAGCAACGGAAAACCCAAATGTCTCCAAGCACCTCGATGGTGAGATAAAGAAGGTAATCTTCGTTCCCAATAAACTACTTAATATCGTTCTCCAGCCTGCTAAATAGAAGGCTGGGATTAGATATTTTTATAAGATGGACAGGATAGGCACAGGATGAAAATCCCCATTGCCTTCCCTGTCCATCTTTATTTCTATTCGTTTACCCATTTTTAATTCAAATATCAGATGGCTTTATTTGTAAGCGATCAGACAGAAATATAGGTGAACGACCTTTCCAGTCAAAGTAAAGCATCGTAGGCAATGCCAAAGCCGTAGCTCCCAAGATATTTCTCATTCCTTTATAGCTTTCACTCATCTTTGAGATATCCTCGAACTTTTTTACACCCAGAATCTTTTTCGCGGCAGGGCTTTGGAATGTGTTGAAAAGGTTCGTACAATTGCTTTGAAGGAAAGAAGGAATGGGAAATCTACCTATGGGCCTTCTAAAAAATACCATCGCAGCGCCTGCAGTCCAAACAGTATTTCTTATAATGCTACCTCCATGGGGGCTAAGGGTGTAATGCCTGAAGTCGTTAAACATTTTCATGAAGCTAGGGCGGGGCGTGCACCGGGGAGGATTGATATTTGGGTCCATAGATCCATCCTTAAAAAAGATCGGCGTGGTTCAAAGCTGGGTAGCAATTCTAGCTACCGGATTCTGAAATTTAAAAATAAAAGAACATAGCAATTGAAAATTCAGTTATTTTGATTTCGCAAAAAAAGTCAAAAACTGGAGACAATG
>JBLFWS010000047.1:0-21240 GCA_047611865.1 Chlamydiales bacterium | reverse complement strand
CAAATGGTTTGTAGAAAGAGTGGGGGCTATTGCGCCAGAAGAATTCTTCGATTCTCTCGGGTATATTCCAGCTTCAGCTTATAGGAAAGAGAGTGAGCGTACAATTGCTCAAGGCTCAGCCAAAATGCTTGTGAAACTGCACTTACGTTCTGTTCCTTACGATGGCTCGTTTTTGCATGTGTTGGGGTTTGCAGACCGAGAATATCCACAAGCCAAAGTAACGAGTATGGGGGTGCTTTCAGATCCCAAAGGGGTGTCTTTGAGACTTTATTCTGCTTTGCGGGAACTGGAGGAAAAAGGGGTAAGAGATGTTTGGGTAGATATGGACTTCCCGGCAGAAGGTATCCTAGCCACGGTCGCTTCACGTTTGGAAAAGATAGCTTCTTGAAGGAGAAGTGCTTTGGCGATACCTGATCAAAGATGTTTTGGTCTTAATACATTTATAAATTCAATATTTTTTTTAAGGTTGGCCCAATGAAAAAACTGAATTTACTCGCGATTATTTTTCTGATGATGACATTAGTAAGTTGTGGGCTGGCACAAAGGAGTGCTTTTGAATATCAGCAGCAGATTTCGCTTGCCTCACAGAAAAGTTCGGCTGATCTTAAAGAAAGAGTGAAAATGTTTATTGAGGAAACGGAAAATGATCCGGAAGTGGAGTTTGCCAAAGTTCGATACTATAAAGAGGGGTACTGGGAACCTATTTACTATGCTGATGTATTCTGTAATGTCAAATACATAGACAGTAGCCTAAGTGGTGTCATGCTTAGATCGATTAACAAGCAAGCAGTGAATAAGAAGACTGAGGATCATTGAGAGACGGGTGCAACTTTAAGTGGTGGTGAATTATTTTTTGGGAAGTTATAGCTTCAGATCGTACTGTAATTTCAATTTGTAATAAGTGAAACGTAAATTTTTTCTGAACGCCAGAGGCGTTTATGAAGGTTTAACCTATTCCTAGTGAACTGCTTCCTAGATTCCGTTGGCCAATAATTTCGCTATGCATTTTTACTTAAAAAAATAATTCACCACCACTTAAAGTTGCACGCCTTGAGAGACCTTAACCTTGAAATTTAATTTATAATTCGGTAATCTGTTTAAGTTTAGTAATTTAAATAGACCAGGGACTCAAGATGTCTAGTATTATAGATGGAATTAGCAATGTAGTTGCTATTCTCCGAGATCCGAACAGCCTTTCAGGGCTTATAGAAAATGAAGTGGAAAGACGAACAAATGAAGTGAGAAAAAAAGCTCTTCAAGTACTTTCTCTTGGTGTTTTTATCTCAAGGGTGGCCATCAATAATTTAAAATCCCGCATCACAAGATTGGAAGCTGAACTCTCAGTAGAAAGAGAAAAAATCCAAGGTCTTAGTGAAAGAGTCGATCTTCTAGCAGGTCAGTTACGTAGTAGTGAAGAAAGAGTTGAAGAACTCACTCGAGGACTAGTGGAAGGGGAGCTGCATATTGCTCACATTACTACAGAAGAGATAGCAGTGCAGAGCGTGCCCGAATCAGTCCTTCATTCTATAGAGACTCAAACTTCTGATGAGTCAGAAAAGGACAAAGAGCTTTCACTAATTGGGATCTTGAGCGAAGCTTTCGACTTGTCTTGGACTATCGTCAGATTTATTCTCTCAAAGTTTCCTGGTTTTAAACAGTCATAAGTATTTGTATCGTTGCTAAAGTTGTTGGGTATTATAGCGAAACAACTTCAAGAATTGGAAAAACCACAGAGATCACCGACTCAACTTTCGGCATTCTTACAGTAAATCACTCGGGCTTAGAGGCTTGCTAATATCTAGCCTTTTTGGAGTGCGGCAGTCCTCTGCCGCTTTATATTCAGGTGCTGAAAAATCTACAGGTGAATTTAGGTCTGTACTTCAAAATTAGGAGCTTCTATTTAAATTTTTATTTGCTATTGTTGCTGCATGAACAATGATGACAAAGAGCATTTTCCATCGCTTCCTGATAGCATTATCAAAGCACTTCCCGAACCAGTCGTCGCGTATATTCGCATTCTTGAAAATCATATTGCACAAGAGAACGCTCAGATTATCCAGTTAACAGCAAGAGTTCATGACCTTGAGGCTCAGCTAGCAAAGAATAGTTCTAACAGCGGTAACCCTCCGAGTAGCGATGGCCTAAAAAAGCCTCTAAAAACGAAAAGTCAAAGGGGCCGCTCAGGAAAAAAGCCAGGAGCACAACAAGGACATCAGGGTAGAACTCTTCAGCAGGTTGAAGATCCTGATCATTTTATAGTGCACAGTCCACAAATGTGCGACGGTTGTGGATGTTCTTTGAATCAGGTGAAGGGGGAACTGCAGGAAACAAGGCAAGTCTTCGACCTACACCAGCCAAAGATTGAGGTAACCGAGCATCAATTAGAGGGTAAGACATGTCCATGCTGCAGTGTCATTTCGAAGGGTATTTTCCCTCAGGAGGTAAAAGCCCCTGTGCAGTACAGTGATAGAGTACAAGCATTGGCTGCTTATTTTGCTCATCAACACTTTTTACCTGTACAGAGGCTTTGCCAAATCTTTGAAGATGTCTTTGATGTGAGGCTTTCACCGGGGACCTGCTCAAATGTAGACAATAAGCTTTTTGCACAGCTAAAGTCTTTCGAGGTCAATTTGAAGGCTTACCTAATAGCTTCAAAGGTACTACATTTTGATGAAACGGGTATGCGCTGCAACAAAAATCTTCATTGGATTCATACAGCAGCTTCTGAAGGTGCCACTTTCTATGGGATGCATACGAAACGAGGCAAAGAAGCTATAGACGAGCTGAATATTTTACCCAATTTCAAGGGAACTGCTGTTCATGATCATTGGCTTCCTTACTTTTCCTACCAACAAGTTAAGCATGGCTTGTGCAACGCACATCATTTGCGAGAGCTTACTTTTGTGCACGAGAATGAAAAAGAGGATTGGGCTTTAGAAATGAAGGATTTTTTGTTGACCTCCAAAAAGGAGGTGGAAGAGCACGCTTATATAGGCTATTTGACAACAGAACAACAAAGGACGTTAGAACAAAAATATGCACAGATTATTCTTAAAGGCCTTACCTATCATGCTGGTTTAGCGCCTCTACCTAGGATTAAGCGAGGTAAGCAAAAGCAGAGGACGGGAAAAAAAATTTTAGATCGTTTAGCAGATAAACATGGCTGTGTACTCAGGTTTATCCATGATTTTTCTGTACCGTTTACAAACAATCAGGGCGAACAAGATATTAGGATGGTCAAATTGAAACAGAAGGTATCGGGTTGTTTTCGGAAGTTCGAAAGGGGGCAAATCTTTTGTCGAATACGTGGTTACATTTCAACAACTCGCAAGCAAGGATGGAGGATTTGGGATTCTCTTACTGACGCCATCAAAGGAAAGTCTAGGCCTTTACCTGTCTAATTTCTCTAAACCTGAATAGTAACGTTTCTCCTTCTATTTATTACTACAGGGATCGGCAATGGCTCAACTTTCAGAATGATACCTATTATCTTTGAGTCAAAAGAGGCAGGACCTGTTTTGGGGTGGACGTCAGCAGTTGCAGCCTATGGAGCTTTTTTGATTCCCAAGATTTTTGGAGAGCAAATCCAGGCCGGACATCCGGAGTATGCCCTTTATGGTTTTGCTATTTATTATAGTACTTGTCTAGTTTTGAATTGGTACTATTATGCCAGGAAAAATGCAGAGATTGAATGTTAATGATTAAGACAAGGGATGGAGAGAGAATGAGTCAGTTAGGAGCTTGTCCTCACGCAGATAAGGTGAGATCGCTCGAAGTTGAGAGGTTTATTTCGGAAAGCAAAATGTGTCCTATGATGCAAATAGGGGTTATCGGAATAAACCATAAGTATGCGGGTGTCGGTGCTCGTGAACAACTTGCGAGAGTCTATGAGAAAATTTTTGGGAGTGAGTGGAAATTACCCAGAGATTATTCTTATGTGCTTCTTTCTACATGTAATCGAACGGAGGTGTATTTTTCATCCTCTGATTTGGGTGTAACCCATTATCAATTACAGAAAGAGATCCGTAAGGAACTGCCATTTTTACCTGAGAATATACTCTATTCTCACTTTGCTTATGATTGCTTTAAGCATCTTTCCAGGGTGACGGCAGGTCTTGACAGTTCCATTATTGCGGAAACAGAAATACAGGGGCAGGTAAAGAAAGCTTATGCTTCGGCTGCCAGTATTAGGCATTTGACAAAGGAGTTGCATTTTCTGTTTCAAAAAAGCTTCCACATCGGGAAAACACTTAGGACCACGTTAAATATTGGGAGAGGAGTGCCCGGACACGAAGAGGCGATTATTTACGCTGGAAAGTTTTTGTGGAAAGATTTCAATCAAAGGAAAATTCTCTTTGTCGGAGCCTCAGAAATTAACAGAAAAGTCCTAAGGGGATTTCAAGCAAAAGGTTTTAAAGAACTCTCCGTATGTAACCGAACGGAGAGTTATGGAATGGAGTTTGCCAAGAGGGAAGAAGTAAGCTTTATCCCTTGGGAGAGCTTGGAGCTATGGCATCATTATGATTTGATTATTTTCGGGACAAAAAGCCCCCATTTTCTACTAGAAACTAAAGATCTACCTTCCAATAATATGCAGCGAAAATTGATCATCGACTTGAGTGTTCCGCGCAATGTCGATTCGGATATAGAAAAGCATCAACAGGTTTTTCTGATGAATATTGACGAGGTAAATTCTGTTATTGAAAAAAACAGAGGAAGAAAGGAGAGCGAGATAGTAACGGCCGAAAGAGCGATAGAAGAACACGTAAAGAGATTAATGACCATTTACCATGATAGAGAGATGCGCGCGAATATCAGTAAGGAATGCGAGGTAGCCAGATGAATCGAGTTGACCGAAGAACGTTTCTGAAACGTCTACTAACATTTTCTGTATTTGGAAGCTTGGCGGCGGCCTATGGAACTTTAGGCGCCCTGGCTCTGAGGTTTTTGTATCCGGTGGGATCAGCAAAAAAGAGCTGGGTTTATGTGGCTCAGCTTCGGAAATTAAAGCAGGGCGATGCTTTTGCTTATAAAACTCCTGATGGGGCGTCCATATCTATTGTAAGGCTTGGGGAAAAAGGAATCTCGGATTATTGACGCATGGATACGTAAAAACACTCGCTTCAAAGAGGCAAGTGTATGGATTGGAATTATTGTAGCGCTGGGTATTGTGGTGCTAACGGTTTGAAAAATGTTATAAGGACTTCAAGGTTTTCATAGTGGATACAGAGCTACGAAAAAGTCGATGTGGATAAACAATTTTTGCTTGAACTTGTATAACAGATGTTATACTTTAAGAGCGTTGCTTTAGTAGAGATTGTACAGGTATATTTATGTCTTTTGAACAAGATATTTTCCCTCAGCAGGTCAAAGACCTTCGTAAGTATTTGAAAATAAGCCAAAAAGATCTGGCCCATGCACTGGGAGTAAGTTTCGCAACCGTTAATCGTTGGGAAAATGGGAAGACCGCTCCTTCAAGGCTCGCTCTAAATCAGTTTAAATCTTTTTACGATCAAAACGTAATGGCGTAGAAATTAATGTTAAAAAATGTTTAGGCGGTTGTTTTCAGATAAAGTGGTCTAGAGTAAGTTTGAAAAGAATGAATTTGGGGATTCTTAGTCGGGTTTTCCATTACTTAGCCAAGAATAATTGAAGGAGTAAAGCGATTAAATGGATAGAGAAGAATGTGAATATACGAAGGCGCAGTTTTGGAAATGTGCACTTCAGGTCAATCCTTTTGATTATATTTCTTTTCGAGGCTCTGACCATGGTATGAAAGAGGGGGAGTATAATCAGGAACTATTAAGAGTCGCAAAGGAAAACGACATTAAAGTTATAGGAATTGCTGACCACGGTAATGTGGACGGGGTAGATGCTATCAGGAGCTTGATGAGAGCAAATGAGATTATTGTATTTCCTGGTTTTGAAATTGCTTCTACTGAAAAGATACATTTTGTGTGTTTATTTCCCGAGAATATAACAAAAGATGAGTTGAATCGTTATTTGGGAGCCTTAGGACTTACAGATCCTTCGGAAGGAACTTGGCCCTCAAATTTAGGTGGGATAGACCTGTTAAAAAAGGTGGAAGAATTAGGCGGTTTTGTTTATGCGGCCCATTGCACGGGTGCTAGTGGAATATTGAAGCAAAAATCACATCATGTTTGGAGCAGCCCCCTATTAAAGGCAGCGCAGATACCAGGAGCGTTGGATGGGCTAAATAATGAACGTAGCTCCCAGTATTACCAGATACTTAAAAACAAAACACCTGACTATAAAAGAGAAGAAACGATAGCTCTTATCAATGCGAAGGATGTTGCAAAACCTGAGGATCTTGCTATTGAGAACGCTTCCTGTTTGATCAAAATGACAAGGCCTTGTTTCCAATCCTTTAAGCTGGCTTTTCAAGATCCAGAATCAAGAATACGTCTAAATAGCGATGTTTCAGAAAAATATTATTCACGGATTGAGAGCTTGAAAATCACAGGTGGATATTTAAATGAGGCTGCTATCAGTTTCTCAGAGCATTTAAATGCGGTTATTGGTGGACGTGGTACAGGGAAGTCTACCCTTTTAGAGTCTATTCGATTTGCTTTGGAACTTCAAGCAATTGGAAAGAGTGCACAAAAGCAGCATGAGGACATTATTAGAGAAAACTTGGGGAAAGAACGGGCGAGGGTGGAGCTTGTCGTTCGTTCTTCAAAAATGAATGGTAAATGCTTTACTATTGCTCGGCGGTACGGAGAAAGTGCAAGTGTGAAAGATGAGGATGGACAATTATCTAATTTTACTCCTTCAGATATCCTACCTAGACTTGAGATATATGGGCAAAATGAAATTTATGAGATTGCTCACCAAAAGGATCTTCAGCGAAAGTTGTTAGCTAGATTTCTTGAATGTGACCAAAATGATGGAGAGAAAAAAATACAGAAGGCCTTGGAGGAGTTAACAGAAAATAGGAAAAGGTTACTTGAGGCTGAAAGTAAAGTATCTCTTATCGAAGATGAAGTTGCTCGTCTTCCTAAGCTGAAAGAAGAGCTCAGGCAGTTTGAAAACCTTGGATTAGAAGAGAAATTGAAAATCATTCCACTTTTAGAGAAAGAAAAACAGCTATTGAAGCGAACGATTGAAGACGAGGAACAGAGCCTTAACCGGGCATTTCAGTTAATAAAAGAGAGCCTTCCGGATACGGTTTTTCTAAGTGAAACGGCCATTGCTGATCTTCCCCATATTGAGAACTTTCGGAATCTCCGGTTGGAGTTAGACAAAATGCGTTCCAAAGCTGAAGGTTTATTGAGCCAGTGGGAGTCTGACTATACCGCGATAAAAGGAAATATGGATCGCTTAAGAAAGGCATGTCTTTTGGGAATCGAAAAAGAAGAAACGGATTTAGAAAAGTGCTTTAAGGATCTGCCTTCTTACGAGGGGAAAAGCGGTAGGCAAATTGGTGTCGAATTCCAAAAATTGATGAAGGAGATTGAGCGAATTCAACCTAAAAAACAAATAATCGATCATCAAAAAAGGACTGTTGAAGCACTTCGTCTTGAAAGAAAGTCGATTTTAGATGAGCTGTCTGCTCTTCGCGCAGAACGTTCTGCACAGTTTTCGACATCGTTGAAGAAACTTAATAAACGTCTTAAAAGAAAATTAAAACTGAATGCAAAGGCTGAATCGGATTGCTCACCTGTCCTCGATTTTTTAGTGGATTGTGAATTGGAAAATGTTGGTAAAGGAAGGCTTTCCTGGATTAGGGAGATAGAAGAGTTTTCTCCAGTCAGGTTGGCAGAGTTGATAAGACAAGGGGACGAAGCATTAAGAAAGAATGGGTGGAATATCAGTCCAATAGTGGCTAATGCACTGGTAAAATTGAAAGAAGAACAAGTTTTGAAACTGGAAGAAATTGAGCAACCTGATGTTATTGCTATTGAATTGAATGTAGCGCACGAAGGAGAGGACGATTTTAGACCTATGGATAAATTATCCGGTGGGCAGAAGTGCACGGCTATTTTACACTTACTTCTACTTCAAAATCTTGATCCTTTGATCATGGATCAGCCGGAAGATAATCTGGATAATGCATTTATCGCCGATCGGATTGTAGCGGAATTAAGATCTGCTAAGCTTGATAGACAATTTATTTTTGCTACCCATAATGCTAATATTCCTGTGTTTGGTGATGCTGAGTGGATTGGAGTTTTTGAGGTTTTCGATGGAAGTGGATGCGTCCCAGAAGAGTCACAAGGAGCTATCGATGTGGATAAAGTAAAAGTGAAAGCTGCGAATATTCTTGAGGGAGGAAAAACAGCTTTTAATCAACGAAAAGTGAAATATGGATTCTGAGGGATTTTATGCGTAAAGTAGAATTATTTGAAATAATGGCCAACGGGGAAAATTCCGGTGTGGAATTCAAAAGAGATGATATACGGCCTGAGAAATTAGCAAAAGAAGTCGTAGCCTTATCGAATTTTCAAGGCGGATGTGTTTTGATAGGGGTTGAAGATGACGGAACAATTACGGGTATACAACGGCCTAAGCTTGAAGAATGGGTGATGAATGTTTTTAAAGATAAAATTCATCCAATGGTGCTTCCTTATTATGAGGAAATTTTTATAGAGGAAGGGAAGAAAGTTGCAGTGGTATCTTTCCCGCAAGGGATATTCAAGCCTTATGTGTTAAGGCATGCAGGACGAGAAGATATTTATATACGAGTGGGTTCCACATCTCGGATCGCGACACGAGAGGAGCAAGCCCGTTTGCATGCCATTGGAGGCATGCTGCATACTGAGATTATGCCGGTTCCAGGGACTTCTTTTTCTTCTTTGGATAAGGCTCGCCTTGAAAATTATTTACGGGATATTTTACGTGACCCGGATGTCCCTTCCGGCGATTCACAATGGGAAGAGCGTTTGATCAATCTTGGGATGATGGTTGCTTCCCCACAAGGTCAAAAGCACTGCACGATTGCAGGTCTGGTTCTTTTCGGGATTCATCCCCGTCGTTATCTTAAGCAAGCAGGTCTTAGAGTGATGGCTTTTGCTGGGATAGATAAAGAGTATCAAGCGAAACTAGATCTTATTCTCGATGGACCTCTTGTTGGTCGATGGGAAATGACAGCAAGTGGTAAAGAGCTTGGCGACCCCGGGGTTGTGGAGCATTTTATGGAGAGCATCACTCCCTTTATTTCACGAGAATCGGATGAGGTAAATCAGGAATTGCGGCGTGAAAAAGAATGGTTTTATCCTTTAGATGCAGTACGAGAAGTTGTTCTTAACGCTTTGGCTCATCGAGATTGGACCCGCTTTGTGGACATTGAAATTGTAGCTTATGCGGATCGAATGGAAGTTATTAGCCCAGGAGAATTTCAAAACTCGATGACAGTGGAGAAAATGAAGGCTGGACAGCGCTCTTCTCGTAATACGATTATTATGGAGGTCTTACGGGATTACGGATATGTCGATTCTAGGGGCATGGGGGTACGTAAAAAGATTATTCCTTTAATGAGACAAAGTAACAATCAAGAACCCATTTTTGAATCCACAGAAGATCATCTTAAAACGGTACTTCCTCGGGGAAAAACAGACTAATAATTTATTTCTAAAGAATTCCAAGAAAAAATATGAAAATACTCCACACAGCAGACTGGCATATAGGCAGGAGTCTATATGGACAGAAACGATACGCAGAATTTGAAGCTTTTCTTGAGTGGCTGGCAAAAGCTATTGTTGAAGAAAATATAGATGCTCTTCTGTTAGCGGGCGACGTTTTTGATAACAGCGCTCCGAGCAATAGATCGCAGGGATTGTACTACCGATTTCTTTGTAAAATAGCAGGCTCATCATGTCGACATGTGGTAGTGACTTCCGGTAATCACGACTCGCCAACTTTTCTCAACGCCCCTAAAGAACTTTTACGCTCTTTAAACGTGCATGTTGTTGGGACGGTCCCCGAAAATATTGAAGATGAGCTTATCGTATTAGAAGATGACGAGGGTAATGCTGAATTGATTGTTTGCGCGGTACCTTATCTTCGAGATCGTGATCTTCGGGTTGCGGAATCTGGAGAGAGCCTTGAAGACAAAGACAAGAAGTTGGTCGAGGGGATTCGCAATCACTATCATACAGTCGGGGATAAAGCTGAGAAAATTAAGTCCGAGCTGAAACGGGATATTCCCATTGTAGCTATGGGTCACCTTTTTGCTGCAGGAGGTAAGACGGTGGATGGCGATGGTGTGCGGGAGCTGTATATTGGTTCTCTTGCTCATGTGGGAGCCGATATATTCCCAGCCTGTATTGACTATTTAGCTCTTGGCCACCTACATGTGCCTCAAGTTTTATCAAATAATGAATGGATGCGTTATTCAGGATCTCCCATTCCCATGGGCTTTGGAGAGGCTACTCAAGAAAAGAGCGTCTGCGTGGTGAGCTTCACGAATCCCTCACTAAGTATAGAGCTGTTAAAAGTTCCTGTTTTTCAGAAATTAGCTAAGGTGCGTGGCAACTGGGATGAAATATTTGCATCTTTGACAGAGCTCTCTCTGTCAAATAGTGATGCCTGGGTTGAGGTCGTTTATGAAGGCAAGGAAGCCATGGGGGATTTACGAGAGCTATTGGATGAGGCAATTTCCGAAACAGAGATTAAAATACTACGCGTGAAGAATAAACAGGTCATAGACAGGGTGCTCAATAGTATTGAAGTGGAAGAGACTTTGGATGATCTGAATGTAAATGACGTCTTTATTAGATGTTTAGACGCTCATGAAATACCGGAAGAGCAAAGAGCTGAACTGTTGAATGCCTATCAAGAAACAGTGACCACTCTCCAAGAAATGGATAAGAAAGCGGAATAGAAATGCGAATATTAAAAGTACGATTTAAAAATCTGAACTCTCTGATCGGTGAATGGGAAATAGACTTTAGCAAGCCGGCTTTTGTTTCTGATGGGATCTTTGCAATTACGGGTCCCACAGGAGCTGGGAAGACAACGATACTCGATGCCATATGTTTAGCTTTGTATGGCAGAACGCCTCGCCTAGACAGAGTCAACAAGAGCAGTAACGAGTTGATGTCACGGCAAACAGGGGAGTGTTTTGCAGAGCTTACATTTCAAAATCAAATGGGGAATTTTCAATGCCACTGGGGACAGCATAGGTCCCGAAAGAAAGCTGATGGGAAATTACAAGAACCCAAGCATGAGATTTCAGAAGCCGATACTGGGAAAATCCTAGAGTCACAGCTCAGAAGGGTTTCTTTAAAAGTGGAAGAACTCACAGGCATGGATTTTGACCGTTTCACCCGTTCTATGCTCCTTGCTCAAGGGGGATTTGCTGCATTTCTTCAGGCGGCACCCGATGAGAGGGCACCTATACTCGAACAGATTACGGGTACGGAAATTTATAGCCAGATTTCTGTTGGCGTACATGAAAGGCGCTCAGAGGAGAGAAAAAAACTCGATGTCTTACACGCTGAACTCTCTGGAATGCAACCCTTGAGTGAAGAAGAAGAGCAGGGACTGAGAGTCAGCCACAAGCAGAAGAGTCTTGAAGAATCAGATTTTGAAAAGCAAATTTTCAAGAAAAACAAAGCTATTATTTGGCTGAAAGATATTGAGATCTTAGGAAAAGAACTCGTCTCTATAAAAGAAGGGCAAGAAGACTTGGCTTCTCGAATGGAGGCTTTCCGTCCCCAATCAAAACTGCTAGAACGTGCAAAACAGGCTTTAGAGTTTACTGGAGATTACGCGGCTCTTACGGCAATTCGGAATGCACAGAATGGTGAGAGTAGTACGTTGAAAGAGCTGGCGGAGAGCTCCCCCTTGCTTGAATCCGAGGCAAAAGAGAGGCAGAAAGGATTAAGCCAAGCAAGTGAAGAGCTTCTCCAAAAAAAGGCAGATCAAAAAGAAGGCATGCAAACGATCTATAAAGTTCGTGGATTGGATCTTAGCCGAAAAGAAAAAGAAAAGCCCATTGATGAAGCGACAGGAACAGTAGCCAAGCTCACAAAAGACCTCGAAACAGCACGTAAAGATAATAGCATCGCTTGCGACACTCTGGAGAAATCACGGGGAGAGCTGATGGAAATAGAGAATTTCCTCAATGAAAACAAAGAAGACGAAAGCCTTGTAGAAAACCTGACAGGGATCAAGGGGCGCTTTGAAAGTTTTCGGGAGGTCGCAAAGAAGCATAAAGGCCATATTGAAGCTATCAGCGAAACGGAGAAGAGCAAAAAGGGAATTCATGATAGTTGGGAGAAATCCAAAGAGAAGCTGGAAAAGTTAAAGGGTGAATTATTATCCAAGGAAGCGGATTTCAAAAGCTTGCAGAATGTCCTGAGGGAAAACCTGGAAGACAAAGAAAGCAGTCACTGGCGAAAGGAACTCTCTAGCCTCAAAGATCGCAAGCTCTTGTTAAAGCAGATCACGGGCATTTTAAATGACATTGAGGAGCTGAAAGTTTCTAAAAACTCCCTTTCTGAAAAAGAGAAAATACTGAAGGAGAAAGGGGAGAAGCTCTCACTGCTTGAGCTTGAGAAAATGAAAGATCAAGGCACTCTGGAAAAGGAAATTCAAGGTCTGGAAACCCAAGTTATTCTGCTCAACAGGATAAAGGATCTTGAAGAGGAGCGTTGTAACCTGGAAGACGGTGAGCAATGCCCCCTTTGTGGATCAAAAGAACATCCCTTTGCTTTGGAAAATGTGCCCAAGCCTGATGAAAGTAAAAGAACCCTCGATGAAAAGAGAGAAGCTTTAAGAAAGCTGAATCAGACAATCTCAGAGACATCGAACGAAAAAGTAAAAGCACTTAAAGAACAAGAGCTTGTGGCAGACAGGCAAAAGGAACAAGCCCTTCAGCTTGAAAGTCTACAAAAACGTTTGGTCGATGACTTTAGTTCTGCGTCAATAGATCTTTCCGATCAAGACGATAGAGCCGCTATAGTTTGTCGTTTACTTCTGGAGCTTGAAGAGGAATATCGCCAATCTGCTGCTGTAATTGACGAAGCTGAGAAAATCGAAAAAAGCCTTGAAGCACAGCGTAAAGCTCTTGACGTTGCCAAGGAAAATTATATCCTCGAAGAAAAAGTATTTCAGACGATTGAGTTCAAAAAAGAATCATCTGAAAATGATCTGAAAAGGTTGAGAGATGAGGCGGAGGTTCTTGAAAGACAATTTCACAAAGTCCAGAGCGAGACACTACAATGGGTCAAGCCTTACGGGATAGAGACTCTTCCCATGGATCATCTTGATAGCTTATTAGAGAAGTTAAGTGGAAAACGTCTTCAATGGATAGAAAGGCAAGAGGGGAAGATCGAGCTTGAAAAGCGAGTGTCTAATGCGGAGATATTGAAAAAGCAACAAGCCGATCAGATTGCGAAACAGGAAGTAGAGCTGAAAGAACAGCAGCAGAAGCTTCTGACTCTTATTCAAGAGCTTGATGTTTTGTTGGCAGAGCGGAAAAAGATATTCGGGGAAAAAAGGCCTGATGAGGTCGAGTCCAGGCTTTTTGAAGCGGTAGAAAAAGCTGAAAAAGAATTGGATATTGCTCGTGAAGCATTAAATAAAAAAAATCTGGAACTGAGCAATCAAAAGTCCCGAATTGTAGCGCTGGAAAAATCGATAAATGAGCGAGGGCTAAGCTTGGAAGTCAGCGAGGAATCTTTTAGCTCTCTACTCGGCAAAAGTCAATTCACAGATGAGGAAGATTTCACAAAATCTTGTTTGAAAGAACATGAACGCAAAGCCCTTGAAGATCAGGAAAGAGACCTCACATCAGAGAAAACAGAGCTTGAAACTCGCCGTAAAGACAGGCTTGCGAGGCTGGAGGTCGAGCAGAAGAAAAATCTGACAGATAAGACCTGTGTAGAATTGGACGTAGAGCTAAGTATACTCTCTAAAAGCTTGAAAGAATTGCAGCAGGATATAGGTCGTATCCAGCAACAACTCGAAGCTGATAAAAACCTGCGCCTGCATATGCTGGACCGTGTTAAAGCGGTAGAATCACAGAAGAAGGAGTGCTCCCGTTGGGATACTCTTCATGAATTAATAGGCTCTGCCGACGGAAAGAAATACCGCAACTTTGCTCAAGGCTTGACCTTTGAAATGATGGTAGGTCATGCGAACAGGCAGCTACAGAAAATGACAGACCGTTACCTTCTTACCAGAGACAAGTCTCAGCCCCTGGATCTAAATGTTGTAGACAACTATCAGGGGGGAGAAATTCGAACGACTAAAAATCTATCAGGCGGTGAAAGCTTTATTGTGAGTCTATCTCTAGCCTTAGGACTTTCAAGTATGGCCAGCAAAAATGTCAGAGTGGACTCTCTCTTCTTGGATGAGGGCTTCGGGACTTTAGATGAAGATGCTTTGGACACAGCACTCGATACTCTCGCAGGTCTACAACAAGATGGTAAGTTGATAGGGGTGATTTCCCACGTACCTAGTCTAAGGGAAAGGATAAGCACCCAAATTCAGGTGATACCTCAAACAGGGGGGAGGAGTGTTATTAAAGGACCTGGTTGTGTGATGTCAATAGTCGAATCTATTCTCTAAGGATCTTGCTTCGAGACAAACAGTATTGTAATCAAACCGCAGAGATTGCGGATTACTCAAATCCGAACTCTACCCCCTTTTTTTACCTATCAAATTAATGGAATTAATAATCTAGTCACCCTCACGGGGCGGTATGTTAACTTGACTTTATGTTCATTATCGTATGCAATAAAGCATATAGTGTACACTGTAATGAACATAAAAGGGTTTTTATGCGTGCTATTTCACCACTACCAATACCGGTAAAAAGGGCTTTGAGAAAGGTCGGGCAAGATATACGTGATGCTAGGCTTAGGCGTCGTATACCTATGGCTTTAATGGCTGAGAGAGCGCGTATAAGCAGGGTTACTCTTACTAAGGTGGAAAAGGGGGATCCCTCAGTTTCACTTGGTATCTATGCATCTGTATTATTTGTCCTTGGGCTATCATCTCGTTTAGCCGATTTGTGTGATGCCTCTTCGGACATGGTGGGTCGCATGCTTGAAGAAGAGAAGTTACCAAAGCGGATTCGCCTGCCTGCAAAGAATAGAGGTTAGAGTCATGGAAGAAAGAGAGGTATTTGTCTACGTTGATCTTGATGGAGTCTCTCATTTTGTAGGGAGACTTTGGACTCGTATTCGCGGGAGGAGACAAATGGCAACATTTCAATACGATCAGAGTTGGTTGGACCATCCTGAAATATTCCCATTAGATCCAGCTCTCGGGGGATTATATCCTACCCGGGGGCAATATCAAGCTGACGAGGAACAAAAGTTGTTTGGAGCAATTTGTGATTCTTCGCCAGATCGTTGGGGGAGTGTGTTGATGAAGCGAGCGGAAACGAGACGCGCTCGGGAAGCGGGGGAGCCACCTAGAACTCTTTTTGAAATTGATTATCTCCTTACTGTGAATGACCATTCTCGGCAGGGGGCATTAAGATTCGCTGATGCAATAGGCGGTCCATTTTTAGATGATGGAGGAAGCACACCTATTCCACCGTTGGTTAAATTGGGAGAATTGCTATCCATTTCTGAGAAGGTGTTGGATGATACAGAAACTGCAGCTGACCTAAGGCTGCTACTTGTGCCAGGTTCCTCATTAGGGGGGGGAAGGCCGAAGACTTCAGTTATTGATAATGATGGGCAGCTCGCGATAGCGAAATTCCCCCAAAAAGATGATGACTATTCAACCGTAGAGTGGGAGAGCGTTGCGCTTGAATTAGCAGAGATTGCGGGCATTGATGTTCCAATAAGGCGGCTTGAGGAAATTTTAGGTAAAAAAGTCATAATTATAAAACGATTTGACAGGGTAGGGGGTAATCGCGTCCCTTTTCTCTCTGCGATGAGCATGATAGGAGCAAGAGGTCACGATGACGGGGGGCATAGTTATCTCGAACTCGTTGATGCTTTGACTGAGTATGGTGCCCATCCGAAGCGTGATAAAGCTGAACTTTGGCGGAGGATTGTTTTTAGTATACTAATTTCCAACACTGATGACCATTTGCGAAATCATGGGTTCCTATACGTTTATGGAAGAGGTTGGGAGTTATCTCCCGTTTATGATCTTAACCCGACACCCGTTGAAAAAAAACAACGGGTTTTAGCATTAAACATTGATCTGGATTCTGCGGAAGCTTCTCTAGAGTTGGTTTTGAGTGTAGCTGATGAGTTTGGTCTAAAGCCTACTGAAGCTAGAGCGATAGCAAAGAAGGTTGGGGATGCGGTATCTCAATGGCGTGATGTAGCTGCTAACATGGGGATAAAAGCAGCAGAAATAACACGTATGGCCTCAGCCTTTGATCATGACGACCTTCAGCAAGCGATTAGACTTTAGAGCCAACAAAAGGTGTCAGGCTTGACATTTGGACATTTCAAATCTGTCAAGCCTGACACCTTTCTCGCAGTAACCCTTTTCGAGGATTAGCTTCCGCGTTTACCGCCACTGCTACGGCTTTTTCCAGCAAAACCTTGGTTCTCATGTCCACCACCGCGATTACCTAAAGAATTTGACTTCCTAGATTGTGGCCCTAAATGATTTCCACGGTTTCCCTCGTTTGAAGAAAAGCGCTCTTTTGGACTAGAGCTGCGTCCCTTAGCAATAGGAACAGGTTTTATTGTTGGATCAGGTTCAAAACCAGCTATCTCAACTTTAGGTAATTCATGTTTGATCAATTGTTCGATATCTTCTAATAGCTTGTGCTCATCAACACAGACCAATGAAACAACTTCACCTTCATTTTTGAGACCGCTAATACGGTTAAGATAATCCTCAGCTTCAAGCGGAAGTTCAAAGTTTACTATGTGCGAAAGCTGATCAAGGCCAAGATCATTCACAGCCATGTCAGCAACAACTAATACACAGATACTACCCTCTTTAAATTTAGATAGAGTAGTAGTACGACCAGCCTGCTTGTTGTTACCATGGATCGCTGCAGCAGTAATTTCGTTTTTTTCTAGATATTTTGTTAAGCGATTTGCTCCATGCTTCGTGCGAGTAAAAACCAGTAGCTGCTTCCTGTTCTGTGAACTAATCAAGTGGGACAGAAGTTTAGACTTACTTTCACGATCAACAGGATGCATCAACTCTTTCATGTTTTTAGAACCTGTAACTTCGTTCGGTGTAATTGAATCTTTTGACATATATTTTTGCTCCTGAATTAGCCTGTAAGAAACCTATGTCGACGACTGGTCCAGGCAAGGTAATGGTTTATGACGATTTTTTGTAAGGCGCAGACCGAAAGTACGCATTAAGTAGAGCATTATAGCAAAATAATCCTCATAAAACAACCCTTAGAAAGGGGGCAGGCTTGAGATTTTGAACATTTAAGCGAATTCCGCACGAATCACGGCCCTCCCTCATAAACCTTACCGGCGATTACGTTTGGCAGCAGAGTAAGCAGGTCGAGCAGGGAGGATTCCGTCCTCTTCTAGATACAACTAAGGCTTAGCGTGCTATTATTTCCGTTTCGTGAGCCAGCCCCTAATTTCTTTGGAAAGACTATTTGACTTTTGTACTGAAGAAATCTCCGATCGACAAAAACGTACTTTTGTTCCTATCGGAGGAAAGCACAATGCCCCCTACTTAAGAGGCAGAGTTCTACGCCTTACCCCTGATCCCGACCTCCTTAAATTTCAAAAAAGTATCATGGAAGACCTGCACCGCCAAATGGAAGCCAATGCTCCCGTTCCACCTTTATTTGGGTCTCATTTCTTTTGAAAGGCTTACTCTTTCCTATGAACTTGAAGTGAAAAGCTTTTTCAGCCATGGGAGAATCCCTCGTGACCTGATATAGCCAAAATTCAACGCTTTGTTATCCATAAGATGCTGGGGGTCTCGCTTAATACTGCGCTCCATTTGAGTCTCTGTCAAGAAATCCATGAAGTGTCCTTTAGACCCCGTAGCTTCGAAAGTTTCTTCCACAAAGTCCACACAATTGCGAGAGAAAAGATTGTAAGTACACGCTTCTCCTTCTTTAGTACGGCCTTGTTCACATCGGCCTCTTAGACGAAACCCTGTGGAATCGCACTTCTTTTGATCTAATGCCCTGCATCCTGCTTTTACTTTTCCTATCTGCGCTACCACACTCTTAGATTGCTCATCCGTCAATTGGAAAAGGAGCTGAAGGTCATTATCTCTTGAAGCTTTATTTTTATAAGCATGCTCAGGTTCATGGTGTCCTCTCTGGGGAAATAACATCACGAGATTTTCCCGATTATTTGCTCCACTCGTTGTTTCATCACGAATAAAGTCCACCGAGCTTATTGTTACTCGTCCTGGCAAAGACTCTCCTCCATTGCGGAGACCACCTGCGGGATAAAACCCCATTGTCTCCTGAACACGAGGTTTGTCCGAACAACCTTCACAATCAATATTCATAAAACCGTGACCGGGGCTTGCAAAAGTTGTAAGCACTCCATTTGGCTTTTCACCCATAACCTTCTCAAATACCTCAGCGGCGTTGGTAGCCTCAATCGTCAAAATAGATCCATCAACCATCCTAACTTGGGTGTTACAGAAATTTTGTACTATTGTTGGGGGGGTTGTCTTTACCTTTGAAACATCTAAATCATTTAGCTTTTGTGCTCCAGTCCAATCCATACAGTCATCGAGTTCCGCTTCACCAAAATTTCCACCTTCACTGAGTTTGAGGTCCCTATCTCTTAAAGCACTTGCAACACGCTGGAATTCGTAAACATTACCATCTTTCGCTAATCGATGAAGTTTCGTTATTCCCTTAGAGTCCCCTAAATTAAATTGATTATTCATATCCGTTATGTAAAACCTTTGAAAAGCATAAGCTTTCTGATCTCCAACTGAAGCTAATGCCGTAGCTAAAATGAAATGCCTGAAAATATTTCTCATGCCAAAACTATTTACAGTTCCCCCTACTCCTTTTCTTGCCTTCTTAACGATAGTTACAGAAGGAGCACTTTCACTAGATACTGGAGCTTCTTTACTTTCTGTAGAACTAAGCACAAATTCAGGAGAAACTGGGGCATCACCGGAAAAAGGAACAACTTCAGGAGCAGGCTCTTTAGGAGCGGCTGGGGCTTCGTCATATAGGGAGCCATCTTTAGCAACTATAACGTTAGAAGGAGCTGGAGTTACTTTTGCTACAGTCGCTTTCATTTGACTGACTTTTCTTTTTGCCAATGGATTTGGTAAATGCGATGCAATAAATCGAAAGAACTTTGCTAACTGAGAGAAAGCTCTTTTTACTATACTGGAAATTGAGCCCCTGATTCTCGCAATTCTGCCTGACTCTGGAGCTTTTTGGATCGTTATCGGATTAGACCTATAGCCCAGCCCGTTTTCATTACATAGAGTGGACATTCCTATTCCTCATCTTTTTTATTGCCCCAAGTAATTAAAACCCATACTACTGACCTTGAAAATAGGCATCCTCCGGTACGTTCACTCTTTATTTTATATTATCTTTGTTAAAGATGTTTAAACACTGCATTAAGAACTTAATAAGAAGTACATAGGTATTTCTTACCTTTTAACTTTCCCTCCAAGGCGAATCGGCTCTGGTGCATAAAAATGACCTTTTGCAAAAATCTTTTGTGTATGAGTAGAATGGCTATGACAAAACGAACAAGGACCGCCGATGATGCCCTTTCATTCTTCAAACGACAAGAAAGCTAAGCTCGAGCAATTCAAGTGGAAGCTCGAAGTTTACTATGTGCGAAAGCTGATCAAGGCCAAGATCTTTCACAGCCATGTCGGCAACAACTAAAAAAAGGTGTCAGGCATCTTGTGACACGTACCTCGAAAGTAAATTTATCGAGGGTGCTGTGTAAGAGATGTCTGCTACCTTTTTTGGCTCCTTTCTTTAATCGATCAGCCTGATTTTTGCGTCCACTTTTTTAAGCATCTCTTCTGCTCTGGGATAGCTAACATCCCCCACAGTTTTAGAAAAAAGGCCTCCGCCGAAAATAAAACCTCCAAGGAGATGAACAAATAAACCAACGTGGGGAGCCACGGCTATTAAACCCAGGCAGACTCCGTAGGTTCCAGATATCTGCTTTTGCACAGAGCCTTTTTCCAATTCAGTTAAACGTTCTTTAGATTCTTTAAGCTCCTGTAAACTCGCTTGAGCAATTCTATTGCTTATCTCCATAACCCTTCTGTCCCCATTAAGCCCAACGTGTGTCACGTGTTTCATAACTGCAGTGGGCAAACTCATCCCTAAGTAATAGTGATCATTTACTACGAAAGACATTTGCGCTCCTTCTTTATGTTCAGGGTAGTTACCCGCAAGTGCAAAGAATACTGAAATCCAAATTGAAGTGACAATATATTTTTTAAATAAGGAACTATGAAACAGACCCTAAGTCAATCTGATAATTTAGAGAGTATTTGGGAGAATTTTCTTTCGCAAAAAGGGGAAAAGGGACTAATTCAAAAGAGTCTTTGAGCGGTTTTGAAATGAAGAGGAAATTCTAATTAGGGCAATAAGAATTTCCCTTTATTTTCTTAAGCAGCAAGCTGGAGCTTATAAAACCTTGCTTTATTTACATTATGGCTGCGGTTAACGCCTTTGAGGCGGTCCAGAAGGTCAGCTCCTGTGGCATCGGAATACTGCCTTATACCGAAGTTAGGGTCATAAAAGAAGAGCTTGGAGCCTTCTTTTACTATCGCCATGCTGTGTCCACATGTTTCGCCTTTTAGATTATCTTCTTCTTTGAGCTGCCGTAATATATAGGCTCCATTTTGAAGGCCTTGTACAGATGCCTGGAATACTCTTTGGTCAACACTGTCTACATTAAATTCATCACTGGAGTCTTCTACTTTCATTCCATAAAAACCTGACAGTGCTTGTATTTTTTTCGTTTTACTTGCAAGGCTTAGCCGTTGTCCAGAATCAGTTAGCCTAATTTGGTTAAAAGCTGCCTGTGTTTCTCTAAAATCCTGGGAGGAGGCACTGATTTCTCTGTCCGCTATAGTCTGGATGGCTTTGAGAGCTGGGCTTCCACCAGGAGATACTCTGGTAACTTTCCGCCCATCAAAGTATTTTCTTAAGAAATTTAATGACATGGCAGAACAGGTACCACCGGCTACTGTAGTTATATTTTCTCTCTCAAAGGTTACTCCAGCAACTTTATCACTTAATTGAATCATTACGTATTCATCAACAACGGGGCTTCTTACCGTTCCTGAGCATCCACTTTGGTTTCCAGCTTTAATAAGGCTTGCTCGTTCTGCTAATGGAGGACGTAC
>JBLFWS010000046.1:0-21273 GCA_047611865.1 Chlamydiales bacterium | reverse complement strand
TAACCCACTTCGTGGGCATCTTTGCTTACACTTTTTATTTACGAATTCTTTGTGCTAAAATGTAAAATTACTTAATTTTTAGCAAAACAAATCGCTGCAGATTTGAGTTATTCTTTTATTCAAACAGCTCCCTTATATTCACTTACAACCTTAGGTTGATGCGTATGGGGTGAAGCCCCAAGGATGGCTTGATGATAGATAGTTTATCTATATAGATTGGTAGATGAAAGATCTACTGAGTGACGCCTTCTTGTAACAAACCTGATATTTCTATTAGGTGGGAGTCTAGTGCGGGGAGTCTTTCTGTGGATGTTACGAATACTTGTCCTAGATCTGAGAGGTACTGTCCTATGGCTTCTTTTCTTGATCTGTCTAGGGAGTTTCCGATGTCGTCTATGGCCATTAGCGGTGCTTCTCCGCTAATTTCGTTGAGCCTTTGCCATTCCGCTAGGCGTAGGGATACTGCGCAGCTACATTTCTGCCCTTCGCTGGCGAATAGTCGAGCATCTTTGTCATGAATCGATATTACCATGTCGTCGCGGTGGGGTCCGGTGGTTGTATATCCTAGGAGCATCTCTCTGTTGCGTAGCTTGTTATACTGCTCGAGGAAGTACTCGAAGAGCTCCTTTTTCTCGGACTTTACTGGTGCTGATGTTTTGTACTGTAGTTTTAGGAGGTCATTTCCTTTGCTGAGTGATAGTTGTATTTTACTAGCTTTCTCTGAAAGGTCTCCGACTGTGTGGGAGCGTTCTTTTGTGATGTATGCTGCGGCCTTTGCCATCTCCAGCTCCCATACTTCAATAGCTGTAGTTTTCTTACGACGCAATAAGGTGTTACGCTGTTTCATTGCACGGGTGTAGCGGCTGAGGTGGTGAACGTACAAGGGGTCAACCTGAGCAATCTGTATATCCAGGTAGCGCCGCCTTAGTAAAGGTGATCCACTAACCAGGGCATTGTCCTGAGGAGATAACACAACGCCCTGTAAAAGGCCTAAAAGGTTTGTGAAGGAGGCGTATTTTGTACTGTTATAGACTATGCTTTTCTCTTTTCCGTCTGTCGATACACGAAGAGTCTGCTCGATGCCATTTTTGACAAAGCGAGCCTCAAGAAAAAAGGAATCGGCCTCATATCTGATTAGATCACTAAGACCTTGCGTGCGGAATGACCTGCCGATAATCAGAAAATATATGGCCTCAAGAAGGTTAGTCTTCCCTTGGGCGTTGGGTCCGTAAATATTGTTAAGGCGCGGGCCGAATTCGACCCACGCCTCTTCATGACTGCGGAAATTACGAAGGTAAAGGCTGCTTAGGTGCATCCTTACTCTTCATTCAAGCGCATAGGCATTATGACAAACAATGCCGTTGATGAGTCGGTTATTACACCAGGGTTGTAAGAATCTGTGATACCCAGTGATACTGTTTCATCTCTGTTGTGGCGCAGGATATCGAGGAAAAAGTTCGGGTTGAAAGCAATATCTAGCTGCTCTCCTTCGAAATTTACTGGCATGCTAACCTTGCCTTCTCCTATCTCACTATTATTCGCCATCAGTCTGAGCTCTCCTTTGGTAAAGGAGAAGCGCACGGAGCTGCTGGTATCTGTAGTAAAGAGAGATACTTGACGGAGGAGAGTTATTAGCTCTTCTCTGTGCAGAGAAACCTGGATATTGGTGCTTGCGGGAATTACGCGGTTTACGTTGGGGTAATCACCACTGAGAAGCTTGGAAATCACGATACTGTTTTCGGACTCTACAGCGATCTTGTCATTCATCAGGTAAACGGTTGCTTCTCCCTCATCCCCGAGAATTTTTATGATTTCTTCTACAGCTTTCAAAGGAAGGATATACTGGCCGGTGAAGCTCGGGTCGATCTCTATCGAGGTATAAGCTTTAGCAAGACGCTTACCATCGGTACCTACAAAAGTCGCCCTTCCTTCTTCGATACTCATGTATACGCCAGTTAGAACATAACGGTTGTCATCACGAGAAACGGCAAAGCTTGTTCTGAAAAACATCTCTTTGATTGCTTCATATCGAATTTTGAATTGGACAGCCCCTGTCAGGTCTGGCAATGCGGGAAATTCGTTTTTGTCTTTGCCGTTCAACTTAAAGCGAGAAGTATCGGCAATGACTTCTGTGACATCGTTTCCATTACAATTAATTTCGATATTAGAAGCTGTCAGTTCACGGATCAGCTGAAAGAAACGTCTCGCAGGAATGGTTGTGGCACCCTCTTCCAGAATTTTTGCCTGGGTAAAGCAGCGCATCCCTACCGTCAGGTCTGTTGCCGTAAAGACCAGTTCGTCATTGCTTGCTTCTATAAGCAGGTTTGACAGAATCGGTATTGTAGCCTTTTGTGCAACAACATTCTGTATCTGGCCTATGAGGTTGCCTAACTCGTTTTTAGAAATGATAAACTTCATAGGAAACTTTCCTCGCCATGTTCAGTTAAAAAGATTACGGACATTATGTCAGAAAGAGCAAAAAGTCAAGATCAAAAGCACTTAAAAAGCATGTTCAAATTAACGGTTAATATCTCTGATAGTTCTTTGTATCTCAATATTTTGCTGGCGTTCTTTTAGAGCAGATCTTTTGTCAGCTAGTTTTTTACCCTTACCTATACCGAAAGTGATTTTTATGCGGCCTTTATTAAAATGTAAGTTAAGGGGGACAAGAGTCAGCCCCTTTAGCTGTACCGCCACTTCTACCTTTGCTATTTCGCGCTTGTGTAAGAGAAGCTTACGGTCTCTTCGTTCTTCGTGGTTGTGAAGATTTCCAAAACGATATTGGGCTATATTGGCCCCGATAAGCCATACTTCTCCCTTCAGGACTTTAACATAAGCTTCCTGAAGACTCCCCCCTCCATCACGTAGAGACTTTACCTCTGTACCTTTCAGAACGAGGCCAGCTTCATAGGTCTCCAGGATTTCGTAGTCATGTCTGGCTTTGCGGTTTGAAACCAAATCCCCACTTTTCTTCTTCATCGTCTTACTTAGGCCCTTGGATCCGTGTAACTATCAGCTTTATTCAAAGTTATAGGGTCTGTTTGAAAGGTAAGCATTTCGGAAAGCTTCACCAGCACATCACGTAATACTTCAAGCGGTTTTTGTCCAGCGCTGAATGTAGATATCTTATCCGGTGAGTAATGGCTCAAAACTTGCTCTGTCTCTCGGTGATATACCTCAAAACGTGTTCTCAGGACATTAATGTCGAAGTCATCGGCACGACCTTCTATCGAGGCGCGACGTTGCATACGTGTGATCAATTCTTTTTCGTTTTCCATTTTCAAAACGACTATATGCTTAACATCGATATACTCGTCAAGGATCTCTGCTTGTGACAAAGTACGGGGGATACCATCCAGGAGTAAGTATTGCTGCTTGGGAAAATAGCGGTTGGTCGCAATGAGTCCTGAAACATAATTACGCCAGATTTCTATCGTTACCTCATCGGGAACAAGCAAGCCTTTGCTAGCATACTTATAATACAGCTTTCCTGCTGGAGACTCTGGAGAAAGACCTCTAAAAATATCCCCTGAGGACAAGTGAAACTGACTACCAGCACTACTTAAGAAGCTACCGAGGGTTCCTTTACCAGCTCCTGGAGGACCAAAAATTAGGATACTGCGATATTTCGTATTGTCGGGGAGTAAAAGCTCTTCGCCTGATCTACCGTTATTTGTCATGCGTAAACCTGTCGGGGTTATATCTGCAAAGTCGACTGCGCTCCTGTTAATTGAGGATGTGTCAAAGCAGATTGTTAGGAAAATTCACGAGGTATCAGTCTAACGGAAAGCCCTATTATCAATCAAATCTAATGTAAGCCCCGACTTATCTAAATAAGCCTCTTGTACAAACGTAAAGGTATAAGAATCGAAAATACACGGAAAAACGAATAGAGATATGTTCAATCTATAGCGAGATAAGTTCAATAATCGGAATTTGGGGCATGGTTGGAAATTTAGACTAATTTATACTTCTTCTTCTTCTGCAGTCGGAGGTGGTGTACCCACATCCCCCTCTAATGACTCTAAAGGAGGAACTATCGGTGCTACCTCTGGAGGTCTTGTAAAAATATATTCCTTCAATCCCTCCCATTCCTTTAAAACACTTGCTCTATGAGGGTACTCCGTTGCAAGGGTACCTTCTGCAAACTCTGTTAGCCTCTCTTGAGCTCTTTCAAGACAGCCTCGATATATCACTACCGTATTAGGCAGTTCTCCATCTTCATCATCGATGCTCACTTTATTCAGGCGCTCATCTACATCTACTCTTAAAAGTTCAACCTTATCTAAAATCATTTTTTGTCTTGCTGGTCCAATCTTTCCAAAATGCCTACCAAAGGTCTTTATTATTATGTCTTTTTTCACTTCAGCAAATAAAGGCTCAATATCTTTTTCAAAGGTTGTAGCCTCAGCAAGAAGTTCCTCGTACCCGCCATCGACTTCTTCCTTCATTGCTATAAAGTTTCTCACATCCCCATCAACTAATTTTTTAAGCTCCAGTTGCCCTTCCATAGAAAATAAGTTTTCCTCCAAATCTTTCATTTTCAGGAGATCATTAGCAAGTTCACGAAGGTCAAGTTCATCATCGGCAATAGGAGAGCTCCCCTCAAGAGAAATAGATATTTGATCCTCCAATCCCGAGGAAGCCAGCTCCTTAAGCTTGACTAGCTGATTCTCCATTATAGCTAAGTCCTGGTCTTCTGCATCGGCTAGCTTTCTCTTCTCTGCAATTTTTTTATCGGCCATTTCAATTATTCTTTGCAGAGCTAATCCATCCGGAGCGTCCTGCCCATTAGCTAGACTCAAATCTCCAGATGTAAGTAGAGTCATAAACTCATCTTCCATTTGGCTAATTTTCTCTTGATGACCCTGAGTTGCCTCATTTAGATCCTCCTGAACTTTCTTGGCTTTCAAGAGGTTATTATCCGAAACTCTCTCAGAAAGGTCAGGCACTCTGTTATAGAGCCCTGTCAAAAAATCTCGAGTAATGCCTCCATCCTCACCTTTTCCATCTCTAAGAAGCTGGTTCCAAACCTTCAAGCTACTGCTAAAAGGTCTTTCGATGGCTACTTGCTCCTCTTGATCAACTACACCAGTAGAGCCGACCTGGTTTTGATTAATTTTCATTGTTACGCCATCCCCTGCCCCCGGAGCACTCGAAAGCACATCTCCTGCGATTTGCCCTATCTTTTGAACCAATTCATTAAAGTTTTTCACAATTTCCGTTTCATCAGGAGTATCTTTTCTGGACACAACAGCATCCGTTGCATCGTGGTCAACTAGCTGAACATCCTTATTGGTATCTCTGGTTTCCTTTTCCGTAATTCTCGTCTTATCACCAAATTCCCCTTCGCAATCAGCAGCAATATTATTAAAAATTTGTCCCACCATTGCGTTTGTAAGATCTGCAATTTTCCTCCACTTATCTTCCTTCTCCACATCTCCATTCATGAGAGCAGTCTTAATTTCATCCAATGTAAAAGTTTTTTCTTGGTCAGGAAGATTTACGCGTAGCTTAAGAGTTCCACGGCCGGGTATCTCCAAATATCCTTTTTGATTAAGATATTCGTATTTTTTTTTAGAGCCTGTAGACGCTTCGAGACCTGGGTCTCTTACTGAGATCTGTATTGCTGGAGTGGTGGGGATAACATCGTCAAACATAATACTACAGTTTCCCAGTTATAATAAATTACGGGCATGGCCCATTAATATTATTATATAGAATAACTACTAACTGTTCAATAAATCTATATTATGTTAATGAAAACTTTACAATCGAAGACTTTCTATAAGCTCCAGATACAATCTCTGTATTGACTTGAAGAATATAAGCTGTGATTCTTAAAAATTAGAACCCGGTGGACTCCCTATCTTCCTTATAGGTTCAACAGCTTAGTTGAGATGTGCACATTTGTGACGAGGGATATAGACGAGGTCTAGGTCGTGTATTATTACACTCTGCGAAAAGTTTCATGAGGAACAATGGGGTTTTATGCCCTCTTTCTAAATAATTTATCTCTAATACTTCCGCACTTTTTATTAACCTTGGTAAAAATTGAATCCGTCTTCATAAATACATCGAGCTGACGGGTCATTTCATCGGGACCTTCGATATCGCTTTGCTCCTCTTCTAGACCTATTCCACTCACAGGTACGCGCCGTTCTTCTTCAAGCACTGGAGGCAAGACAGCTACTCCTGTCGATACAGATGCTGTAACCCTTGGCGAGACCAATCCTGAAGTAGACACAGGTGCGCTATTCACAATAGGATGACTTTCGCCTTGAAGCCTTTTTTTAAGCCTGGTAAAAATTGAATCCGTCTTCATAAATGCATCGAGCTGATGGGTCACATAATCGGGATCTTCGATATTGCTTTGCACCTCGAGGCCCGTTCTGCTTACTGGTGAAGCTACAACTTCTGCTAGTGAGGGTGAGACAACTGTGTCTCTGGAGGATACAAGAGGTACTGAAGCTGATAATGACGCTGTTTCATTAACTGGCAATCCTGATGCTAGACCAGGAGATACAGGTACTGAAACTCCGTGAGATACTGATCCTGAGGCTGATAAAGATTCAGCTACATCAACGGGTAATTCTGACTCTAAACCAGATGGTACAGATACGGAAACTGGAGATACTGATCCTGAGGCTGATAAAGATTCAGCTACATCAACGGGTAATCCTGACGCTAAATCAGCTGGTACAGATACGGAAACTGGAGTTACTGATGGCATAGCCCCTAAAGTCTCAACCGAAGAAGCTACGGGCATTATCACTTGATCCGGACAAATACGCGCCAAAAATTCATCCCTTACGCTGTCTATGGCTAAATTAAGAGGCCTGGCCTTCATATTTTCACAAGCTTTAGTCCATCGTAACAAATCATTCAAAGCATCCAGTTTCGGAACAGGGCCTGCAAAGACAGCGCCGTCATAACTTTTTGTACAATCAAACTTTACATTTCTCCAACCTGGTAATTCTTGACCCTCTTTTCCAACAGTAAGGCCCTCAAGAATTTTGAAAAGCTCCTTTAAATCCCTTACTTTTGTCAGGCCTTCTGGAAGTTCGGTCAATCCGAAAATTTCCTTTTTAGCTTCTAATTCTTTGGCAAGCTTTTGCACAGTACCTGCTATGTTTAAGGAATAGCAAAATACTTTACTTTCGTCTTCAGCTTTTTCCTCAGAAATCCCTTCCTGAAGATACTGCAAAGCGAGGTCTGAGCTTATAGCCTGATCTGTCCCAGGATTTTCTTTTTTCCATCTCTCGGTGACATATTTGTAACAATTCTCAACTTTATCGGTGACTGGGCTTTCATTTTCAATTTTTCTGACATCATAGCGCTTCCATATTCGTTTTTTCACGGCTGAAGCGAGTGAGCTGATAGCCTCTCCACCCCTACTAATGAGGATACTTAAACTATTAGCTTTATGAGAATCAGCAATAGAACTCGTATCCCCTGCTGGAAATATACTAATCAAGTGTTCATTACTGGATGAAGCATGTGTGGCTGACATTGACATTTTACTACCCTTTTCCCTAGATTTTTTCCCTAAATCTTTAATTATGACTTAATTATAATCTATAATTGTTAATTAACCGTTAACTGCATGTTTAAATAACGTTAATTTATTATTTAGAATATAATATGAAAAGTGGGTATAGCGAAATAAACTCAGGAATTTATTACTCTATAGTTATTCGAAAAATGGAGGATCTTCAGAACGAAGGATCTCCTTGATAGACCGTTTTAGACTCTCAACACCACCGTTAAATCCAAATTGTATTAATAAATCATTAAGATGCATGATTTCTGATTCCAGAAGGTCAACCTTGCTTTCGAGCTTAGCGATGACTGCCATAAGCTCTTTATCATCTCTCTCATCAGACATAATTGACCTCTAAATTAAGACAGTAAACAAACCAATCTATACTTTAAATTATATGTAATAACTTCTATTATTCATATAACTTTTATTTATCTCTGTATCAAAAAGCACTTGCTAGTTAAACTGAAAAATATTATTTACAATAAAAATGTTTCAAGATGACGCCTGCTTAGGATCTTATGCTTGATTTTTTTATTCAATTAAGTCATGATTATCATACATTTAATTTCCAAAATACCTATGCCAGCAACATTTGAATGCTCTCAGGTATAATGACTTACAAGGTGAACCACCATGGCAAAACTAATATTTGAAGAAAGTGGAGAAGAGATTTCCCTCGACAATGACAGCCCAATCGCCGAAGCTTGTGAAGAAGCAGGGGTACCATTTGCATGTACAGAAGGTGTTTGCGGCACATGTGTTATCGAAGTTTCCGAAGGAATGGAAAACCTGACAGGCTTTACTCAAGAAGAAGAAGATTTCTTGGGCGAACTTGAAGATGAACGCCTGGCCTGCCAATGCAAGATCCAACAAGGTGAAGTAAAAATCACATTTTAATTTCTCTAAGGAGAACAGAACATGTCGACATCAGAACAAACCGAAAAAGTTACTCGTGATTTGACGATCGAAGATATCTTTAGAAAGTTCCCGCACAAAAGCCAAAGGCTTGCGCAGGAAATGACCAATCTAGGTCTACATTGTGTTGGTTGCCACGCCTCCACTTGGGAGACGCTGGAAGCTGGTGTTATGGGACATGGTATGACGAGTGAAGATGTCGACACGCTGGTAGTTCGTTTAAATGCTATCCTCGAAGAAAAGACCGACGCCACTAAAATTACCATTTCACCTCGCGCTGCTAAGAAATTCCTGGATATCCTCGAAGAAGAAGGGAAGCAAGGCTGGGGCATGCGCTTCGCAGAAAAAATGGGCGGTTGCAATGGCTTTGAATACGCATTAGACTATTCAGAAAAAGCTACGGAAGACGACATTATTCTAGAATCCCATGGAATAGAAATCCATATAAACAAAGCTGCGATGGAACGCCTTCTTGGCTGTGAAATTGACTACGTCGAAGGGTTGTATAACTCCGGATTCAAAATCAGTAATCCCAACGTCTCCTCTTCCTGCAGTTGCGGAACTTCCCACGGCTATTGATCAAATGAAGGCGTGAATGGGCGCCTCCAAATATTTCCAGGATGAACAGGGCTAAAGCTTGTTCATCCTGGCAAAAAGCTTCATCTACCTACATATGAATCGCTTTCTTTGAGATATTGAGGCACGCCTCTTTAGTTGCTTCAGAAAGTGTTGGATGTGCAAAGGGGAAGTCCCCCATTTCTTCTACAGTCGTTTTTTTCTCTATTGCCACCATCCCCTGATTAATTAGTTCTGAGGCGTTGGCACCGATGATATGCATACCAATAAGGCGACCTGTTGAGTTTTCAGCGATCACCTTTACAAAGCCTTCGTCATCATCCACACAACGTGCACGGGAGTTCGCCTTAAAAGGAAATTTCCCTATTTTGACACTAAGACCATCAGCTTTAGCTTCTTCCTCAGTCATCCCTACTGATGCCACTTCAGGCCAGGTGTAGACAACGAAAGGGATTGCGAGATAGTTAATGTGTGGCTTTTTCCCTGAGATCAACTCGACAACAGCTACCCCTTCTTCGGACGCCTTATGCGCAAGCATCGGACCATCAACAATATCGCCAATAGCATAAACACCCGGAACTGATGTTTGAAAGTTATTGTCAATTTGAACAAAGCCCCTTTCGTCTTTCACAACACCCACTTCTTCCAAGCCAAGGTTTTCAGTAAACGGTCTTCTTCCAATCGAAACAAGAACCCTATCAGCAGTAAGTAGGGTTGTCTGATCTTGCCCCTTTTGGGATACTATTAGAGAAACAGAATCCTCTCCAACCTTTCCACGTGTTACACTGTGCCCTAAGAGAAATGATATTCCCTGTTTAGTGAGTGCCTGCTGCAACGCACTCTTAATCGAAGAGTCCATATTAGGGCATACACTATCCATATATTCCACTACGACCACACTTGTTCCAAGACGAGAATAAACTGACCCCAGCTCCAAACCGATAACTCCCGCTCCCACGATGATCATTTTCTGGGGAACTTCCGACAAATTCAGTGCTCCAGTGGAAGAAAGCACTCGTTTTTCGTCAAATCCCAAAAAAGGTAAAGGAGTAGGCGCTGAGCCTGTAGCCAAAATAATGTGCTTGGCTTCAAGCACTGTTTTATTGCCAGCATTGTCCGTAACCTCCACAGTACTCGCCGAGGTCAAACGCGCACTCCCCAGAAAGGACTTTATTTTATTCTTTTTGAAAAGACCACTGACGCCTTGATTAAAGCTTTTTACCACTCCATCTTTCTTAGACATCATCTTTTCAAAGTTCAGCTTAACATCCCCAACATCAACGCCACAGGATTCGCTACTATGGAGAATTTTGCTGTAGAACTCAGAGCAGTGTAGCAAAGTCTTTGAGGGGATACATCCCACATTAAGACAAGTCCCGCCAAGGCCTTTGTTTTTATCGACACATGCCGTCTTCAAACCCAATTGTGCGGCCCTAATTGCAGCCACATAACCACCAGGGCCAGCTCCGATTACCAGTACGTCGTATTTATCTGTCATTGCTCATTCTCCAGGTAATCATATGTCCAATAGGAAGCGTGAAGGATCTTCAAGGGTATCTTTAATATTAACAAGAAACGTCACCGCCTCTTTCCCATCAACAATCCGATGATCATAACTCAGAGCCAGATACATCATTGGCCGAATTTCCACTTTCCCATCAATAGCAACAGGTCTTTCCTGAATTTTATGCATCCCTAAGATACCACTTTGTGGACTATTCAATATCGGTGTAGACACGAGAGAACCGAAAACCCCACCATTGGTGATCGTGAAACCGCCACCCTGTAACTCATCAACAGCAAGCTTGCCACTACGAGCCTTTCTAGCAAAGTATCCTATCGCATTTTCGATCATAGCAAAACTCAAGCGATCGCAATTGCGGACAACGGGAACAACGAGACCTTTTTCTGATGAAACAGCAATCCCTATGTCGTAATACTCCCGTTCGACACTTTCGTCCCCATCAATATAAGAATTCAAGCCTGGGATGTCCATAAGCGCTGATACTACAGCTTTGACAAAGAAGGACATAAAACCTAATTTCACCCCATGCCTTTTCAGGAAGGTGTCCTTGTAACGCTTACGCAGCTCCATAACAGCAGTCATGTCCACCTCATTAAAAGTGGTGAGCATCGCTGTAGACGCTTGTGCCTCCACCAATCGGCTGGCGATGACCTTTCGAATTCTACTCATACGCTTGCGCACTTCAGGCCGTGCTTCTCCTGAAGGAGGAGGAGTAACTGCCAATGGATGTGGATCGGGAGCTGTCGTCTGTTTTGTTGGTGCTGCCGCTCCTCCAGAAACTGCTGCTGAAGCAGGAGCTGCTATTTGCGTTAATGGAGGAGGGTTTCTCAGCTCATCGAGAAAAGACTCCTTCATCTTCCTTACTCCCGGTGCGGAAGCTGAGCGCGCCGGTGATGATGCCGGTGCAGCCGCTTTAACAGTACGTGGAGGTATAGTTTTTGTTACAGCTACCTTTTCTGCGACTTCTTGTGGAATTGCCTTAGGAGCGGGGGCAGCCTCTTTAGCTACCGGAGCGGGCTCGGTAGGGACTGTGGTATCCTGTGGTACAGAAACATCACTGTCGACAAAGCCAATGACATCGCCAATTTGTACAGTCTGATCTATTCCTACCGTCAATGTTAACTTACCGCTCGAAGGAGAATACAAAACCTGATTGACTTTGTCCGTCTCCAATTCCACAATTTCGTCATCTGTGGCAACAACGGCACCGCTTTCTTTCAATATGGCACTAATGGAAGCCTCTGTTACAGACTCTCCAAGGGTAGGAACTTTTATTTCCAATTTCATATGTGACCTTTTTTCTTAAAACCCCGTGAACGACCTATCTCACTTTCAGGCTTATTAATTTAGGTGTTTATATCTAAGCATAGGCGAAGCTTTCATATATGCTGGCTACAACGGATTTAAATTGATCCTATGCACCCATGGGCGCCATTTCATAAAGTTTCTGCTCACCCTTCGCAAAAACCTCGTTCATAAACACAACTTGTTGTTTTTTGTGGAGTCCGAAAGAGCCTACGGCAGGGGATGCGCTGCGAGGGCGCCCAACGTAAGTAATTTTCACATTTTGAGGCATGAGATCCTGAAGCTGAGAATTCATAAAATACCAGGCCCCCATATTTTTTGGCTCTTCCTGTACCCACAGACACTCCTTTATCCCTTGATACCCATCAATAATACTTTTAATCTTTTCGCTATTCAAAGGATAAAGCTGCTCGATGCGAACAATGGCTATATTATTACTTTCTCGACGCTTCCTCTCCTCAATCAAGTCGTAATACACCCGACCACAGCAAAACAACAGACGGTCAACTTTTACTGGAGCTCCAGGGTCATCGAGGACCTCTTCAAAAGTATCTCTAGATAAGTCGTTTATACTACTCAAGCACTCCGGATGTCGCAACAAGCCTTTCGGAGTAAATACAATCAGAGGCTTATGAAGGTTCCTGATAACCTGTCGACGCAACAAGTGAAAAAACTGTGCAGGAGTCGTGGCATTGACCACAAACATATTGTCATCTCCGCATAGCTGTAGAAAGCGTTCCATTCGAGCAGAGGAATGCTCTGGTCCTTGCCCTTCATACCCATGAGGAAGGAGAAGAACCAAATTGGAACTTGAACCCCATTTTTGTTCTCCAGTAGATATGAACTGATCAAGGATGATCTGTGCGCCGTTGCCGAAATCTCCAAACTGTGCTTCCCACAAAACCAGAGACTGAGAATTCGGATAGGCAAGGCTATAACCAAATTCAAAACCCAGCACTCCATATTCACTCAAAGGAGAGTTAAAAACATCAAATCGGCCTTGCTTTTTCATCAAGTGATTAAGGGGAAAAAATTTCTTTTCTATCTTCTGATCCATCCACATAGCATGCCGATGGCTAAAAGTTCCTCTACGAGAATCTTGCCCAGAAAGCCTTATGTGTATTCCATCTTTAAGCAAAGTGGCGAAAGCCAGGTGCTCCCCCATCCCCCAATCAATACTTTTGCCATCAGGATCTTCTGCATGAACCATATCGACACGCTGTTTCATCAGTCGTTGAATTTTACTATGAGCATTGAAATCTTTAGGTATCGTACAAAAGCGCACCGCCAATTTCTGCAAGGTCTTAACCGGAATCCCTGTTTTGACAACTTCAAAAGTATTAACAATAGGCCGAGGCTTTTCTTCTTTCTTCCCCCCCCTCTTTGCTTCCTCTGTTTGGAACCCCTTTGTTCCTTTAAGAGAATTCTGCAGAGAAGTTTTAAATTCTTCTTCAAGAACCTCTGCCATGTACTTTTCCAAAACTCCCGCGCTAACGAGCTTGTCACGGTAAAGTTCTCGAATGGGCTTTTTCCCTCTGATGATTTGATACTCCAAGGGCTGTGTAAAAGCGGGTTCATCCCCTTCGTTGTGCCCATACTTACGATAGCAATTCAAACAGACGAATACATCGCAATTGAACTTTTGCCTGAGTTTCATAGAAAGCATCGTAGCATAAATGCAACCCTCAGGATCTTCAGCATTCACATGAAATACCGGTGAACCAAAGGCTTTGCTAATATCTGTGCAGTATTTCGTGGAGCGACTGTCTTTAGGGAGCGTGGTAAAACCAATCTGGTTATTTACGACAAGATGTACAGTTCCGCCTGTTGAGTAGCCTGGTAGTTTATACAACTGCATGCATTCGTAAATAATCCCTTGTCCAGCAAGCGAAGCATCACCATGAATAATTATGGGGACAATTTTGTTCTTGTTAACATCGTCACCTGTCACCACTTGCTTGGCACGAACCATCCCTGCAACGACAGAACCTACAGCCTCAAGATGGCTAGGGTTGTCGGACAAGGAAATATGAACCTTTTTCCCGTTACTTGTTGTCATTTCTGAACTGAAGCCTTTGTGATATTTTACATCACCGCTACCTTCAAAGGAACCTTCCACATAACTGCCTTCAAACTCAGAAAAAATATCCTGATAAGACTTATCGAGTATATTGCACAAAACATTCAGTCTTCCACGATGAGCCATACCGATAATAAACTCTTCAACGCCGGATTCTGCACCAGTTTCAATAACCTCCATCAACATCGGAATCAAGGTCTCTCCACCTTCAAGAGAAAAACGCTTTTGCCCTACATATTTGGTATTCAGAAAGTTTTCAAAGAGCTCGGATTTATTAAGCTGCTGGAGAATCATTTGCTTTTCTTCGATGCTAAGATCAACTCTGAAACCAGAAGACTCTATGTTCTTTTGGAGCCATTCCTCCATTTCTCTATTCCCAAGAGCCATGTATTCTATGCCAATATTTCCACAGTAAATCCCCTTTAAGGCATCGATGATGTCCCGTAAAGCAGCATGTTCCTTTTTCATCAAGCCACAGGTTGGGAAGTAAAGATCTAGCTCATCTTTCTCAAACCCCAAAGTCTCAAGATCTAATTCATGTACGGCTTCAGGATCTCGTGTCGCAATAGGGTTGTTCCGAGCGAGTAGGTGTCCGTAAGTTCTGTAGGCATGGACCAAGTGATAAATTCGCAGGTCACCAGAAGAAGCATCCTGATAGAAAGTTTCTTTTTCCCCAGACTTACTGTCAGGTTTTACGACTTCGCCCTGAGTGGATACTTCAAGATCGATTTTACTTTCTTTGAAAACAGCCTTTCCCTCGATTGGCTCCTGAACCACAATCGCAGCTCCTTGGGTACTGGCTTCTTCCAAATGGGTTAATGCTTCTTCAGAAACACTGTCAAATTGTTCGAAAAAAAGACGCCACTTAGTGTCAACACTTTGTGGATTATGGCAAAAGTTTTCGTACAATTCATCGGCTAGTTGGGGATTAGCCATACTAGCTAAAAGAGATTCATCTAACGACATGCAAAGGCCTTCGAAAATGCTTCATGTAGATATGTAGAGTATTCTAGTTCACCTCCCTAACATTACTACTACAGCGTCCATTTTTTTTCACTAAATTTGAGTGCACTTTTCCTAGCAAAAGCACCCCTTAAAACTAACTTGACAAATAAATAACTATCCTCGAAAATAATCATGGAGGCTTTATAAAACTAAGTATCTTTTTAGTATAAATAAGAGAACAATCTTTCCGCTATCGATTAATTTTAATTATATTAATATAAATTATTGCCTCGAAACGGCGTTGTTGCATAACTTAATACGTTTACAATCATTTATTTAACCACAGAGAGCAACGAGAACACGAGAGATAAAAAAAATGCATAAAGTCTCTCAGAATATGCTATCAACTGATCTGTGATTTTTTATTTTCTCTATGATATCGGTGGTAAAATTTTAATTATAAGCCTCTTGTAGACGCATGTTTTATGCAACAACGCCCCTCGAAACAAATGAAACAGTCACTTTCAAATCGCAGGTAAATTACAATGATCGTTGGTAACACAGCAGTTACATCGGTTTCCATTCTGTCGAACAAATTCTTTCTTGGACAAAGTGGTCAAAATAAGACCCAGTCTACTTCTTCGTTAGGTGACTCTAATCCAACTATTTCTAAATACATGCCCAGAGATATGATCGTCACCTTGCTTAACAAAGCTACAGCTGATAGTGCAGCAAAAGGTGAGTTACAAGCTTCCTACACCACCCTAAAACTTCTGCAACTAGACAATCAGAGTAAAGACAACAAAATGTACCAGGCCTTTGAAGAGGAAGTCACTAAACTTACCCAAGAAGTAGATGAAATCCAGAATTCTGAAAACAGAGCTTCAACACCAACAGTAGTAAATGCATACAGCACCACCGACAGTATCAAATACCTCAAAAAACTAGGCTTAAATTTAGAAAAGGGAAAGTCTACATTTGGTTCTCTGGATGCAAAAAAGTTCCTGGATAGCTTAAGTCGATTAAAAAAACTTGCCGAGCAGGTCAATAGTGGATACAAAGGCAAAGAGAATGCAAGTCAAGAAGTCATCGATACTATCGACAAAGTTGATCAAAGCAAATTCCGCAAAAGCATAAAGTACCTGAAAGACCTAAGCGCATCTCTTAACAATTTTAAAAGCAATCAAACGGAGAAGTCCTTACAGGAATTCGAAGAGATTTTCAGCGATAAAAAAGCCAAAGCTACTGTTGATTTTGTAAAAGATACTGTCAGCGGTCTACAGAAAGGTGATCTTAAGCAAGCGCTCAATGACACTAAAAGCTACCTCAGTGGTAATGACTTGGCAGCTTTTAATACGAGTGCGTATTACATAGACCAAAGCAATAGGGCTCTCGACAAAGACTTTTTCACGACATCTGTTACAGAAGCTGGTTCCTTGACAGTTATTCAAGACGAACTGAAGGATATATCTAAAAAGTCATCTAACAATATTGCCACTAGAGAGCTTGATCAATCGCACAAAAAAATTAAGTCTCTTCCCGTTTCAGATCAAAGCAATCCATCAATTGATAGCTACGCAAGAACTAACAGCTCAATTACGCATACCAATCAGACGGAAGAATCAACACCTGATTTCCTTGGAGCCGAAAGTCAAAAGGTCACTCTCTCAATCGAGAGCTCTGCCACCACAAACTTCTCACTGAAAAGTGAAATCAAGTCCAATTCTTTCCTATCGAAATTCTAGATTCTCTTTTTGTAATCCTAGGTCGTGTATTAAAATGGCGTTGTTGCATAATTTAATACGTTTACAATCATTTATTTAACCACAGAGAGCACCGAGAACACAGAGAAATAGAAAAATGCATAAAGTCTCTCAGAATATACTATCAACTGATCTGTGATTTTTTATTTTCTCTGTACCCTCTATGATCTCGGTGGTAATTTTCTAATCATAAGCCTCTTGTAGACGCATGTTTTATGCAACAACGCCTACTAAAATTACGAAACGCTGCTTTTGGAGCTATTTCAAAATCCACTTAAAAGCAATAGGCGCAAATTCCAACAAAACTATTTAGCTACAAAATTCTTCTTTCGGTATGGCCGTAGCCAGAATAGTAGTACCATCCCGACTGTCAAGATACACCCTCCAGGATAGGTGAGCCAATATTTCCCCGGGTCATGATTTACGATAATCTGCGCTCGCTGAGCTGCGACTTCGTTTGGTGGAGAAATATTTGCCATGTAAAAGCGATATCCGTCCCATGTTTCGTACACGTTATTCATGCTTAATGTAGCCTCAACAGACTCTCCATTACGCTTATCCGTGATAATGATATCACTTTCATAGCTAAAAGCTTGCATTGAGCTTGCGTAATTGAGTTGGCGGGTATCTCGCAAACGCACGTGATAAGGGATCTCAAGGAAACGGGGCTGAAAGCGAAAGAGATATTCTCCATTAAGGGTCGGCCACTTCAATCCGTTGCCGTATGGATCATATGCTAGCGTGATCAGCTGTTTTTTTGCTCCCTCACTTACCAGTAGAGAGATCTTTGGGATGTTATCTTCTATTTTATTTTTGAAGGGCATTTCAATATACCGTTTCGTAATAGAACACTCCAAAGTATTTGGAGTGGGCAAGAAAGAAGCCTCCAAAAGCTTTTGCTCTTTCTTTCCCAGTGAAATAACTTCAATTGGTGCTTTCCTTAAATACTCCACAGCAATTTTATTTGGAGAAAGGTCTTCGGCCTCTTCTCCTTTAAGAAGCAGTATAGTCGAATACGCATTCTTGATACTCTGAAAGCTAGATGATTCTTCTTCCAAAGTAGCTATCGTATCAGCCCGCCTTTTGTTACTTAACGAGGAATTAGCCCCCAGTGCTTGGTCGACACCCATCTTAAAAAGTTTAGCTATATTATATTCTCTGAGATCCTTATGAATTTCACTTTGATTTCCCATAAACTGAAAACCCATTGAGCGCAAAAAAGCCGTAAAATAACGAGCCTTCATTTCTGGGCTCAGCTCTACAAGTTCTTCTGGTGCTGGAAGATATTGAGACATATCAACTATCTGCTGGGATAAAAGCACGAGAAACTCTGGGTACTCCTCAAGATAAACCGGCCCAGTTCTTTTTCTTTGTTCTTGCAGATGTTCCAATAAAGGCCACTGCCGTATTCTTAATATTTCTGCTAAGTCTTCTTTTTTCTCCAAAGCAGGAGAGATCTCTTCGAAAAGACGGCTGATCCAGTAGGAAGAGCGGATATCTTCTTTAGACATCTTATTCCAATCAAATGAATCGAACACCCTTTTAAGGTCTTTTGAAAGACCTACCCTTTTAGGGTACAGCCAACTCCGCCGTTTATCCCACTCATGCACAAGAGACGTCAACATTTCAACAAAGTCTTCACCTTCTTTCTCACAGGCCTGTCGAAAAACTTCCAGTGGCTGTGCCAAGGTGGACGAAGCCTCTGCGACTTCACGAAATTGTCGAGAAAAAGTATACAAGGTTGCCGCCTGTCTATCTCTCCTGCCTACGGGTCCATTAGAGATAGATAGCTCCGTCTGAAAACCATAACCTCCATGTCCTCCATCGTAGACAATGAGCGTTTTCGGTCTGTCTGCCCGAAAATCCTGCGCCTCAATTTCCCCGTGCCGACTAAAAGAAAACAAGTAGTTTTCACCTTGCTCATCTTCTATAAATAAAAGTGTAGGTTTTCTCTCCAGATCCATGACAAAGGGAGGCGTTCCAAGATGCGGCCTGCTTACCCATCTATTGATCAAGCTTCCCTCTTCACTCAAGGCAATTAAAATGTCTTCACCAGACATGCTCGCCTTCAAATTAGCCTCTTCCAATCCATTAAAAAGAGAATAGGACATTTCCAGTTGGAAAGAGCAATCCCCTGCTCCAAATTCTACTGGCCTACGCAATGCATCCATCAAGGGAATTTTGACGAGTAAATCTTCATTATCACTGCGGGAGATACGAAGCTCCGTATCTTGTATGAAGGCTTCTTTTAAGAGTGTTTCTACGTCACCCCCTCGGAGAGCCATTATGTTCCAATCTGAGCCGGACAGCCCCAGCAAGCTCCCTTGATAGCTCACAGGGAAAGCTCTCCCCTCTATTTTAGTCGTGACATCAAAAACCTGAAACGGAGGTAAACCATCAATACATAAGCTGTCGTCTTTTATCCAATACTCAAATTTTTCGACCGCGTTAGGCAAATATTCTGCCAACAAAATATTTAAGTTGGGAAACGAGGAAAGAGAATCTCCTAAATTGGGATTAAAGCGCCCCCATATATCCTTTTTTATTGGGAAACTTTGAGAGTTTCTTTTCTGATAGTCTTCCACATGAACGACATAAGTATCCTCCAGAAAAATTTCCCCCTTTCCACTTCCCTCTAGAATACCCATGCTCCCTTGCGTCCCATAAGAACTCTTCACAATGGCCCCTGCAAGAATCATCAATAATCCAAGATGCGTTATCAAAAAGGGAAAGTGCCTCTTCCGAAATGGCCAGCGCCGCAATGCGGCTATTAAAATATTCACAAAAAATAGCCATAGCATCGATATAAAAACAGGGTGCTTATAGGTAAAAAGAGCAGCATATCTGTGGGAATCCGCCCAAGATTCGATAAATGTTCCCGCAATAACGAAACTCGCTACCAAGGTGATTAATATTACCGCGAAGACTACCCCGCCAAGAAAATGGTAAAGACGTCGAATAATTTTCATTGCCGTTCTGGAATCTCCTCGATAAGTTCAAAGCTTCTTGCAAATACCTGTATCTCTCTTCTGTGTTTATCTATGCTCTCGGGAGACCCACTGGCTTTTATAGTATAGTCCGCACACTTTTGGTAGGAAAGCCGTAATTCAGAGTCACTTCCCTGATCCTGCCTGAGTACTTGGAAGTGTTCACTGTCAAGTTGCATGGCAATACCGATGAAAGCCTGCCTCTTTCCTTCTATCAATCCTGAAGCTTCGAAAAAGGTACCGGCAAAGCCCCCATGAGCATAAGGGTCTTCTCGCAAAGACACTGCCTCAAGAATGCTGAACTGCCGCTTCCATCTGGAAACTTGTGCCATTGGGGGAATGCGTTCATGCTTCAAGGCAGAGGGGAAATTGTGGACCACGACACGAACATCCCCTTTTGAGTCTTCTATGGTAAACTCGCAGTTAGCTTTCATGGTATCGAAAATAGATTCCCCGACGCTTGGATCTAGCCTTCGCCATTTTATTGGGACCTTAGCTCGATAAATGAGATCTCTGGAAAAATCCGCACCACCTCCATCACGGCCGGAAAGCTCCTGCCAGACAAATCCCCTCTCAACAGGGTTTCCCCCTGAAGAACACCCGCAGATAGATAATAAAACCGTAAGCAAAGTCAAGCTGATCAAAACCACCACCTAAACAAAAATGAAAGAGATAAATGTATCCGCCACAGTATTTATACACAAACAACTTCAAAAACCAATTCTTGAAGTTGTTTGTATTTGATAGAAAACAGGGAATACCAATAGGGTGAATACGCAGGGAAATCGCATTATAGACAATATTTTAAAAGAGTTTTTCGATATTTCTTAGAAGCTAAAGCTTTTAAGCGATAGTATAACTTGGAATAGCTGTCTGCCATTATAAATTCTGAGTGAGTGCCGCACCTGCTGGTGCTCACATTTTTTTCTTACCATTTTACCGGGTCGTAGCGAGCTTGCGCAGGGTGTCAAGAATATTGTGTCCGGAGCCTCCAGGTTCCAATTACATTAATCTAACTATATTACCGTGATCTCCTACATTACTTGCCGAAACTCTCCGTTTTCCTCGGCTACTTTGTACTCCGCATATGAGCGTTTCCAATGATTTATTCCGGCGACATAATTTTCGTTCTTTCTTTTGTATAGCAAATACAAAATGCCCTCTGCAGATTGCTCACTATGAAATTGTTCCATTACTTTCAAGCGGCGCTTAATCTCCTTATGACTGCTTTCAACCCAATTTGTTGTATATACATATTGTCTCAGTTCATGAGGTAAGACCATAAACTGAATGAGCTGTTTGAAATGGTCTCTCCAAAATTTGATGACTTTTGGATAAATCTTCTGCCACCTTATTTGGAATTCTAACCAGCTCTCTTTTGCTTTCATTACATTCTCAGCTTGATAAATCTTTTTCATATTCGCAGAAATAGCTTTTTTATCTAGCGAGCGCACTTTATTTAAGCAGGTACGGGTTGCATGTAATATACAATACTGATACTTGGCTCTAGGAAAACTCCTTAAAATGGCTCCCTGAATACCTGTTAAACCATCTGCAATTATAAAATCGACAGATTCAAAACCTCTCTTTTTTAAATTCCTGAGGATTTCTTCCCAGTTTGATGCCGACTC
>JBLFWS010000045.1:0-21626 GCA_047611865.1 Chlamydiales bacterium | reverse complement strand
TGGACCTCAAATGGGTCCTGGTGGACCTCAAATGGGTCCTGGTGGACCTCAAACGGGTCCTCCTACAGGAGCATCACCAACGGGTCCGGGCGGATCTCAAACTGGCCCTCCAGATGGTCCTCTCCAAATAGGGCCTCCGGGAGGATTGTAAAAGGCTTCCAAGTTGGACTTCAAATCAAGACGGCAATGGCTTTATGCCAGTTTAGCGTTCCTTTTCGTAGCTTTAGGACAGGCAGTCAGTGTTCCTATATTCGCATTTATAGCGGCAAGCTTTGCTTACGTTCTTTTCTGGGAGTCACTTAGTAAAGTTGAGTCTAAATTTATGCGAGCTGTATGGTCTGGTGTGTGGTTTACAGCAGTTCAAATGGTTCAGCTTTCATGGATGACAGCAACGGATTACCAGGGGCCGTACATTTATGCTCTGCTTTTAATCCTTTGTCTGGGAATGGCTTGCCAATTTGCAGCTTTAACAATTTTGTTTGTCGGAAAAGGAAGGTTGACTCTTGGGCAGGTATTTGGAGGTGCGTCCTTTTGGGTCCTAATGGAGTGGTCCAGGCTGTTTCTTCTCACGGGATTCCTCTGGAATCCGTCTGCAATGGCATTAACGGCAAATCATTATTCCTTACAAGTAGCATCTCTCCTTGGTATATACGGATTAAGTTTTTGGGTAATATTTACAAACTTGTTGGTTCTAAGATTGTGGAGAGGGGGTTTAAAGATTTCCAGGGCTATAGTTTGCTTGTTGATAATCGTATTGCCTTATACTTTTGGGTGGTTTCACAGTAGGCATCATAGTCAGAAAATGGAGGAGAGTGGCAAGAAAATGTCTGTGGCACTAGTTCATACTGCGCTTACTCCTGATGAGAAGATGCCCAATCCAAATCAAAATAACCCATATATTCAAGCATTTCTTCAATGGCAAGATATTCTTGTGTTATTGAAAAAGTACAATCTGGATAATGTCGAGGTAATAGTGTTCCCCGAAAGTTTAGTAGCTTTTGGTGCAAAAAATCCTTTTTATCCGGCTTCAGTAGTACAGCAAACCTTTCAAGCTATCCTAGGCAAGTCATTTTTAGAGAAACTTCCGCCTCTAGAAGAGCCATTTTCAGTACAAGTAAAAGATCAAAATGGAAATCAAATTTGGCAGGTAAGCAATGCCTATTGGGCGCAGGCGATTTCGAACTGTTTTGGAGCCGACTTGATTGTAGGGTTAGATGATACTGACCGGGAAGGCGCTGGGATTAGAAAAAGTTACAATGCAGCCTTTCACTTCAGTCCAAATGTAAAGGCTTACGGAAGGTATGAAAAACAAATTCTTATCCCAGGGTCAGAATACATACCCTTTCCCTGGGTTGCGTCTATTGCAGCTAAATACGGAATTCAGGGTTCGTTTGATACGGGAGAGAGTGCGAAAGTTTTTTTGACGTCACAGAAGGTCCCTTTTGGAATCGCCATATGTTCGGAGGAAATTTATGGTCACCGTATGAGGGAGAATCGTCTTCTTGGGGCAGAATTGTTGATTAGTATGCACAATGATGTTTGGTTTCCTCACTCAACACTGGCAAGTCAACACTTTCAACATGGTTTAGTTCGTTCAGTAGAAAATGGGATTCCTCTCATTCGCTCAACAAACGTGGGTATAACAGGTGCTGTTGATAGCCTGGGCCGGGTATTGCTAACACATGGTGAGCTTTGGAAAGAAGATGTTTTGCTACTGTCGCTTCCTAGATATTCGCATCAAACAATATATTCAAAGTGGGGAGATATTCCCATTATTACATTTTCTTTTGTAAATGTTTTATTATTTTTTTCTATTCGTATGTTTAGGAAAAGAAAAGTCACTTGAGTTTATCTGAACTGATTTTTTTTATGTTTTGACTTTAGTTAAATCGCGAAGTGGGATAAGATTCGCCTTTTATTTGTCATACTCTTGAAACACTTGTCTCTAGTATTTAAGTAACTTACTAGGACGCTTGCAAGCAGTTGATAATCAAGGACTTGATTAAAAAAGTAATCCTGTGGTATCAGCTTAGTGATCGTTTCAATAAGGAATTGGTCGCGTAAAAGAGTAAAGCACAGTCATTCCTTAAGAATGGTAAGAGGTAACTTTTGAGGAAGCAAAAAACACTGAAAGGAGAGTCTTCACTCTCCGGTATCGGCCTCCATACTGGCGAAAGTGTCGAACTTCGCTTTTGTCCAGCAAAAGAAGATACAGGTGTTCTATTTCGGCGCACAGATATTTCGGGAACTCCGGAAATCCCGGCAACCGTTGAATATGTTCAAGATACATCCCGTAGCACGAATATTGGTATTGGGGATGTTCGCATCCACACTATAGAACATGTTCTAGCTGCAGTTAGATCCTGCGAAATAGATAACTTGATCATCGAAGTTTCAGGATCAGAACCTCCAGTTGGAGATGGTAGCTCAGCACCATTTCTGGAAATGATAGAGGAGGCTGGAATTACGGAGCAAAGTTCTGAAAAATCAGTAGTTTCTCTAAAACACCCAGTATACCTTTCTGATGGGCATGTTCATATGGTAGCCCTGCCTTCAGCAGACTACCGTATTAGTTATACCCTTCATTATCCAGAAGCCGAAGCTATCCGTTCTCAGTATTTCTCTTCAGTAATCAATCAAAAAATTTTTAAGGAGGAAATTGGAACTTGTAGAACATTTTCTCTCTATGAAGAAATTTCCTTTCTAATAGATCGAGGATTGATTAAAGGCGGGAGCTTGGATAACGCTGTGGTTGTCAAAGATGATGTCATTTTGAGTAAGGAAGGCCTGCGTTTTCCCGATGAAATGGTTAGACACAAGGTTCTCGATCTAATAGGAGATCTTTCTCTCGTGGGTGTTCCATTTAATGCCCACATTATCGCAATTCGTTCTGGTCACAAGAGTAATGTGGCTTTGGCGAAAAAACTTTATAATCAAATTACTATGGAGAATAGTTAATGACTGCTCCGACGAATTCTTTAGCCTCGAAAGCTCTTTTTGAATTCAAAGAAGTTTTGGAGTTCCTCCCTCACCGCTACCCTTTCCTACTCGTTGATAAAGTCTTGGAAATGAATTTGGAAGAAGGAACGATATTGGCTCAAAAAAATGTCACGGCAAATGAACAGTTTTTTCAAGGGCATTTTCCAGGAGCTCCTATTATGCCAGGAGTTCTCATCCTTGAGGCATTGGCTCAAGCAGGGGGCATTTTGGTGCATAAGAAAGGCGCTACCGATAAGATTGCCGTCTTTCTTAATGTTAACAACGCAAAATTTCGTAATCCAGTCAAGCCCGGAGATATTCTCATGCTCCATGTAAAGGGACTGCATTTTAGCAGTAAGGGCGGACGCATTGAAGCAAAAGCTATGGTAGGCGATAAGCTGGCTGTTCAGGCGGAAATAGGTTTTGCCTTTCTCGACAAAAGTCAGATATAAGAAGTTTTTAACCTCGAAAAAATAAGAAGCGCATGTCAGCTACAGAAGATCAAAAAAAAGATTCGAATATTCACCCGAGTGCAATTATTGATCCCGGAGCAAAAATTGGTCGTAATGTCACAATCGAAGCATATGCCGTAATCAATGGTAGCGTTACTATTGAAGACGATGTAGTGATAAAGTCCTTCGTTTATGTAGACGGTAACACGACAATTGGTCAGGGAACTGTTATATGGCCCTCAGCAAGCATAGGGACCAAAACACAGGATCTTAAATACCGTGGTGAGACAACTTATGTAATCATCGGGAAGAACTGTGAAATCAGAGAGTTTGTTACCATTAACGCTTCATGTGGGGAGAGTTCAGAGGTTAGAGTGGGCGATAATTGCCTGATCATGGCCTATTGTCACATCGCACACAATTGCGAGCTTGGCAATCACGTGATAATGAGTAACAACGCAACTCTAGCTGGTCACGTTCAGGTAGAGGATTACGCCATTATTGGTGGAATGACACCTGTACACCAATTTTCCCGAATTGGTCGATATGCGATGGTTGGTGGTATGAGTAGAGTCACCCACGATGTTTTACCCTATACAGTAGGGGGGAGTATCCCATACAAATTTGGGGGCGTGAACACAGTTGGCCTGAAAAGGCATGGGTTTTCCTTTGAAGCTCGTAAAGCTTTGGCTAAAGCTTTCAAGTTGCTCTATCGTTCCGGGCTCAGGTTGGATGAAGCTTTGGATAAGACTGAGAGGGAAGTGGAAGATTTGCCTGAAGTCCGCCATTGGCTACGTTTCGCAAGAGAGTCTCGTAGAGGGCTTATAGGACTTCAAGGAATAGCACAAACCCCTGAAGAAGGCGCTCAAGTGGATGAAGTGGAAGAGCTCAAGAATTTGAGTGCAGCGACCACATGAGAGTAGTCTATTTTGGAACACCTGTATTTGCAGCAAAAACCCTTGATTACCTTTTAAGTAAGGGTGTCAATATTGTTGGAGTGGTAACCCAGCCTGATCGTCCGAAAGGCCGATCGGGAACCCCAACACCTTGTCCAGTAAAAGAATCCGTGCTTAAACAATCCTTAGATATCCCGATTTCCCAACCGGCAAAGGCGTCTGATCCTGAGGCTGCGGCCCTAATACAAGCCCTTGATGCGGATTTGTTTGTAGTTGTGGCCTTTGGGGAGATTATCAGACAAAACCTCCTGGATATGCCAAAAATAGCGTGTATCAACGTTCATGGGAGTGTACTTCCAAAATATAGAGGTGCAGCTCCTATTCAGCGTTGTATTATGGAAGGGGAGTTAGAATCGGGGATAACCATTATGCATATGGCTAAAAAGATGGATGCGGGCGATATGATCAAAGTGGTGAAGACTCCTGTAGGGGAGAATATGACCTATGGGGAGTTAGAGGAGAACTTGTGTACTCTTGGTTCGGAAGCTTTGTATGAGGTGATCTGTGCTTTTGAAAAGGGAGATGTAGAAAGGCAGCCACAAGATCATGACTCGGCCACTTATGCTAAAAAAATTGAAACCAGTGATTGTGAACTTATTTGGGATCGAAAGGCTCAGGAGTTACATAATCTGGTGAGAGGAGTCACTCCTCGCCCGGGAGCTTGGTGTCAAATCAAAGTCCGCGGTAAGCAAAAACGCTTGAAAATACGAAAAACGCTTCTAAATGAAGACTCTGGGTCACAAGCTGGTGAGATCCTGAATTTTGGAAGTGAAGGCTTAGTGGTTGCATGTGGTGAAAAATCTCTAAATATACTAGAGCTTCAGCTAGAAGGCAAAAAAGCCATGGAAGCAGCTGAGTTTGTCAGAGGCTTTTCGGTTCAGGACCTTTCCTTTATTTTCTAGATTTTGGTCTTTAAATAAAAGATTATACTGCTCGTGCATTCAGGTTCATCGTTTTCATTACCCGTCTTTAGATTTTGCGATAAATGAGTCTATTCAAAAGGCCAGGATATAGTTATCTCGGTAATTATTCATTTGGCAGAAGTAACGTTCAGTTAAAAAATATATTTAAACAATTAAATATTGTTAATTTTAATTTATTTACTATGTTTTATTGTTAATGTTTGTAAATAACTCTGTTTTTTGTTAATAAAATAGGACTTAAATTGTTTTCCTGGTATCTGAGCTACACGGAAAGTTGTTTATATAGACTAGGTGCCCTACGATAAGCGACTTAGAAAAAGGGGGTGCTTGGAATTTAAAGAGAAATGGGAATATTTGACGGTATTTTCAGGTTTAAACCCAAATAATACCGTAAAAGACGCCAAAAAAAACCATATAAATTGATTTTTACGAATTATGCTTAAAAAGAAAGTCAGACTTACTACAATAAAACCGATATTTACTCATGTTTTAGCATCAATTGAAGATTTCTATTGTGAAAAAATATCGGGCTCTGCTAGTCTATCCTCTTTAGCTTTACTGATCGAATTCAAAAGTCGAGACTTAAAGTACTCAAGCTAAAAATCATTATCATTTTTGATCGTATTAGGGAATGCCCTGGATACCTCCAGCCTGCCTAAATACGCAGGTGCTAGCGAACAAATGGAAGGATTAAAGTTATGACGCTCAAGACGCTCAAAGTAATGGGTAAGAAACGTGGAATGACACAGTTATTTGACGACAGTGGTCGTGCAGTAGCATGTACAGTCATCGAAGTAGAGCCGAATGTTGTTACACAGATTAAAACAGAGTCAACAGATGGTTATGCCGCTGTTCAGTCTGGTTTTGAAAAGGTGACAGCAAAGGATCCTCGTAGACAAGAAGCAAGAGTTAGCAAGCCTCTACGTGGGCACTATGCTAAAGGAAGCGTTGAACCTCGTCGCTTTCTTACTGAATCTCGCTTGGAAAATGTAGAGGAATTTGAAGTAGGTCAGGAATTTGGCGCTAACGTATTTGGTAAAGACCAATTCGTTGATGTCTCCGCGACTTCAATTGGTAAAGGTTATCAGGGTGTAATCAAGAAGTATGGTTTCAGTGGTGGTCCTGCCGCTCACGGTTCCAAATTTCACAGACATGCTGGTTCGACCGGAATGCGTTCTACTCCAGGACGATGCTTACCTGGTGGCCCTAGGCCAAGCCAGATGGGAAATAAAAAGGTAACAATACAAAGCCTTAGAGTATTTCGTGTTGATGCGGAAAAAGGATTACTTATCCTGAAGGGCGCCGTGCCCGGCAGCAAGGGAAGCCTTGTGACGATCACGAAAGCTGTAAAGAAAATTTAAGTAAAAGGATGACCCTGTGAGTACGCTAAAGAAATACAACCTGAAAGGCGAGCAGTTGGGAGATGTTGCGATTGAGGAAACTTTCCTTAATGTTGAAGCAAACCCCCAAATGATCAAGGACTACATCGTAGCCGTCCGCGCGAATGCAAGACAATGGTCAGCATCCACAAAGACTCGTGCTGAAGTTAAGGCAACAAACAAGAAGCCGCATCCTCAGAAGAAACTAGGCCGTGCTCGTCAGGGTAGCCTCGTATCTCCTCAGTTTAGAGGTGGTGGTGTTGTTTTCGGACCTAGGCCAAAGTTTGATCAGCACGTTCGAATCAATAAGAAAGAAAGAAGACTGGCTATTCGAAAGTTAATCTCTGAGAAAATGAAAGATGGTAATGCCATCATTCTTGAAGATGATACTTTAGGAACTCCACAGACAAAAACTGTAGCCGGCTTTATTAAAGCACTGGACCTGAAAGGAAAAATACTTTTCCTCAGTGATTCCCAGTACGACGAAGTAGAAGGCGAAGGACAAGTGACGCGAGTGACTGTTTCTAGCGATAAGCACGATAACTTCGTTAAAAGCATAAGCAATATTCAAAACACGGCATTTTCTCTGGCCAGCAACGTAAGTGGCTACGATGTTACGTGGGCACGGAATATTGTTATCACAGAAAAAGCGCTGCCAGAACTCAAATCCTGGCTGGAACGACAATAGGATAGTAGATATGAGCAAGAATGATACAGGTAATAACCCTTATTCAGTTGTTCTTTCCCGATACGCGACAGAAAAATGTACTGTCCTTGAAGGATTGAAAGACTCTGAAAGCAATCGCTGCGTTAAGCGTTGTGAATTGCCTAAATACGTTTTTATTGTCGATACCAAGGCAAACAAAATTGAAATTGCTAGTGCTGTTGAAGAAATTTACAGCGAGCAAAACGTTAAAGTTGTTGCTGTGAATACAATTAACGTTAAGCCCAAAGCAAAGCGTCGCCGCGGCAGACCAGGGAAAACAAAGGCTTTCAAGAAAGCCATTGTTACCATGGAAAAAGGCGACACGATTGATAACATTTAATGGGACAGGGTTGAATTAAAATGCCTAAGAAATTTCGTCCAATTACACCGAGCATGCGCCAGCTAGTTCTTCCTTGCAAAGATGAATTGACCAGGAAGAATACTACGACTAAAGCGCAAGTAAAGCCGACTAAAGGGTTGCTGCTTACGAAGACTCGTACGAACGGCCGCAACAACAAAGGTCACATCACTTGTCGTCACCGCGGCGGTGGACACAAGCGGCACTATAGAATAATTGACTTTAAGCGTGATAAAGACAACATCCCAGCAAAGGTAGCTTCTATAGAATACGATCCTAACAGAACTGCTCATATTGCCTTGCTATTCTATGTGGATGGAGAAAAACGCTATATCATCGCTCCGAAAGGTTTGGAAGCTGGAGTAACTATCTCTAGTGGACCTGATGCACCCTACAAAGTTGGTTGCTGTAAGTCCCTTAAAGATATGCCTCTTGGATCCATTATCCACAACATTGAAATGTTGCCTGGTCGTGGTGGGAAGTTTGTCCGTTCTGCAGGTTTATCAGCTCAGCTGATGGCTCGTAGTGAAGGATATGCAACACTGAAAATGCCTTCTGGTGAAGTTCGCATGGTAAATGAAAATTGCCGCGCTACTTACGGAACAGTTTCGAATTCCGAACACAATCTTAGGGTTGAAGGTAAAGCAGGACGTAATCGCTGGAAAGGTATTCGCCCTACAGTTCGTGGTACTGCCATGAACCCTTGTGATCACCCGCACGGTGGTGGAGAAGGAAGGCACAATGGTTACGTTCCCCAAACTCCATGGGCAATGCAAACTAAAGGCTATCGCACAAGAGCGAAGAAGAAATCCACTAAACTCATAGTCAAAGATCGCAGGAAGTAGATATGGCCAGGTCGTTGAAAAAAGGTCCTTTTGTTGACCATCACTTGTTGAGTAAAGTACTCAAACAAAATGAAGAAGGTACTAAAAAACCAATTAAAACTTGGTCCCGTCGTTCCATGATCATTCCAGATATGGTTGGACATTCCTTCGATGTGCATAATGGACGCAAATTTATATCAGTATTTGTATCAGAAAACATGGTTGGACATAGACTGGGCGAGTTTTCTCCTACACGCCTTTTTAAAGGTCACCCAGTTAAGAAATAAGGAAACCATTTTATGCGCAAAACTAGAGCTGTAACAAAATACGTACGTATTAGTCCACGCAAAGCGCGTTATGCAGCGGCACTAATCCGCAACCAAACGGTAACAGACGCCAGTATTCAACTTCAGTATAGCACCCTAAAAGGTGGTAAACTTCTGAAGAAGACTTTAGACAGTGCTGTGGCTAATGCGGAAGTAAATCTTGATGCTAGACGTGAAGATTTAAAGGTCATGGAAGTTCGTGTCGATGAAGGGCCAACCCTTAAGCGTGCGAAACCCAAAAACCGCGGTGGACGTGTACCAATATTGAAAAGAACCAGTCACTTTACAGTCGTCGTTGGCTGTGAATAAGGAGTGAAGTAATGGGTCAGAAAGTTTCTCCGAAGGGATTCCGCCTCGCTGTTAAAAAAGATTGGCAATCCATTTGGTATGCAAACAAGTTAGAGTTTGGAAATCTTATTGGCGAAGATGCTAAAATTCGCATGCACCTCAGGAAAAAATCTTCCTGCCAGGGAGCATCTGAAATTACGATTCGCCGAATGAGTGAAAAAGTAGAGATAACAATACACACCGCCCGTCCAGGTCTCGTAATTGGCAAGAAGGGTGCGGAGATTGAAACTCTAAAGAAAGAATTGAGCAAGCTGACTGGAAAAGAAGTTTGGATCGAAGTCGAAGAAATTAAAAGACCCGATCTTGATGCAATGCTAGTTGCTGAAAATATCGCAAGACAATTGGAGCGCAGAGTTGCTTTCCGACGTGCTATGAAAAAAGCACTGCAAAGCACAATGGATGCTGGTGCAGTTGGAATTAAAATTCAGGTTTCAGGACGTTTAGGCGGTGCAGAAATTGCTAGAGCTGAATGGTACAAAGAAGGTCAAACTCCTTTGCATACTCTTAGAGCTGATATTAATTACGGCACAGCTAGATCACAGACCACATACGGAGCAATCGGTGTAAAAGTCTGGATCAATCGCGGTGAAACGAAAACTGTAAAAGCTGGAGTTTAACCATGTCTCTAATGCCAAAGAAACCTAAGCACCGCAAGCAGCAAAAAGGCCAACATGCCGGATTGAGCAAGGGTGGTAATTTTGTTGAATTTGGTGATTTTGGTATGCAGGTTCTCGATAGAGGCCGTCTTACTAATCAGCAAATTGAAGCTTGCAGGGTAGCGATTAATAGATATTTCAGCCGTCGTGGAAAAGTTTGGATTAAAGTTTTCCCAGATAAGCCAATTTCTAAGAAGCCTGCGGAAGTTCGTATGGGTAAAGGTAAAGGTGCCCCAAGTCATTGGGTTGCTGTAGTACGTCCTGGTAGAGTTCTATTTGAAGTAGGAAGCGTTACCAGAGAGATGGCCAGAGAAGGTCTTGCTCGTGCAGCAGCAAAACTACCCCTGAAAACCCGTTTTGTAGACAGACTAGAGAGAGTTTAGATCATGGCGAAAGCACAAGAATTTAGGGATCAGTCCCCAGAAGAGTTAGAAGCATTATATGTGGACTTAAACAAAAAAGTTTTTGTTCAGAGAAATCAGCAAAGCTTAGAAAAAAAGTTGGATGAGCCACATATGTTGCGCGAAACAAAAAAGAATATCGCACGTGTACTGACAGTATTGCGTGAAAAACAATTGTCAGCTTGAGGTCCTAATGGAAAATCAACTGAAAACGAAACGTAAAATTAAGACTGGTGTCGTAGTCTCCTCCAAAATGGACAAAACAGTTGTTGTTCGCGTGGATAGGAAAATTCGTCACCAACAATACGAAAAAGTGATCGTTAGATCACGCAAGTATTACGCACATGATGAATCCAATGAGCTGATAGAAGGTGCCGAAGTTTCCATTATGGAAATTAGACCACTCTCCAAGCTTAAGCGCTGGTGCGTGGTAAAATAATTAGGCATATAGGAGTACATTCATCATGATTCAACAAGAAAGTGAGCTCGTAGTAGCGGATAACTCAGGCGCTGAACGCGTTAAGTGTATCAAGGTACTCAAAGGCTCCAAACGCCGCTATGCCCACGTCGGTGATGTGATTGTATGTTCTGTTAAGAAGGCGAAACCTGAGTCTCAAGTTAAGAAAGGCTCAGTTGTTAAAGCTGTTATTGTCAGAACAAAAAAGTGTGTACGCCGAGGCGATGGCGAGCTGAAGTTTGATGATAATGCTTGTGTCATCATCGATGAAAAGGGCAACCCAAAAGGTACTCGTATTTTTGGTTCGGTTACTCGAGAGTTGAGAGATCGAGGATACATCAAAATATGTTCCTTAGCCCCCGAAGTCATATAATGAACAAGGTAATATAAAATGAGCAAGATTAGAAAAGGCGACCAGGTAATGGCAATTTCAGGTAATGAAAAAGGCCGTACTGGTTCCGTAATATCTTTAGATAAAGATCGTGTCTTGGTACAGGGTTTAAATGTTCGTAAGAAACATGTTAAAGCTCAACGTAACCAAAAAGGGCAGATCATAGAAATTGAAAGTCCCATCCATGTTTCAAACGTAAGAGTTTGTAATAGTGAAGGCAAGCCTGTGAAATTAAAGATTCGTGAAAACGATTCAGGCGAGCGTGAACTATACTATATGGACGGAGACAAAGCCGTAACTCACCGTTCAGTGAAATAAGTAGGGGTGAAGTGAACCATGACTGTATTACAAAAAAAATATAAAGAAGAAGTCAAGGCTGCTCTGCAAGAGAAGTTTGAGTATAAAAACTCAATGGATATTCCTAAGCTTGATAAAATAGTTATCAACATGGGTATTGCAGAAGTAACTAAGGACAAAAATGCAATCCAAGATTGTATTAATGAAATATCCTTGATTTCCGGGCAAAAGCCTGTGACAATGAATGCAAAAAAATCGATCTCTAACTTTAAGCTCAGAGAAGGACAACCTATTGGGCTCAAGGTTACCTTACGGAAAAAAAGAATGATGGATTTTCTCTATCGTTTCAATAATATTGTGAGTCCTCGGATTCGTGACTTTAGAGGTTTTCCTTTGAAGTTGGACGGAAGTGGAAACTATACTCTCGGTATTGATGACCAACAAATTTTTCCTGAGATCAATCTTGACGATGTAAAACGCACACAAGGAATGAACATCACATTTGTAACAAGTGCAAATACTGATGCTGAAGGCCTTGAGCTATTATCATTGTTAGGGATTCCTTTTAAAAAGTAAGTTATAGGATGGAGAGATTCCATGAGACCAAGTGATTCAATCGCTGATATGTTAACCAGAATTCGTAATGGGTGTAAGCAAGAACACCGTTATGTTGATGTACCTTTGAGCAACGTAAAGTTGAGTGTTATACAGCTTCTTAAAGATCAAGGGTTTATTCAAGACTTTTTGGTTCGCAAAGATAAAGATCAAGGCTGTGTACGCGTATTCATTAAATATGCTGACGGAAGAAAATCCGTTATTCATGGACTGAAGCGTATCTCAAAGCCAAGCTGTAGACGTTATGTTAAGCACCATGAAATTCCGCGTGTCCTTGGTGGCATGGGAATAGCAGTGTTATCCACATCCCAAGGGATTATGGACGGCATCTCAGCGAGAAAGAAGAAGATTGGTGGAGAACTTCTCTGTTACGTCTGGTAGTCAAAGGAGCAATGACAGATGTCTAGGATAGGAAAAGAACCCATTGTACTACCTAAGGGTAGTGAAGCTAAGCTTGTGGGAAAACTGTTAACAGTTAAAGGCCCTAAGGGATCGCTCGAACTTGAATTGATGGATTGCGTAGACGTAACTATTGAAGCAGAAGTTTTAACAGTGAACCTGATTGGCGATGACAGTGATAATTCTAAATTTCACGGCTTGCACCGTGCCTTGATCAATAACATGGTTGCAGGTACGACGAACGGATTTGAAAAAGTCCTGGAAATGCAAGGTGTTGGATATCGTGCTGCTGTAAAAGGTAGACAACTTGACGTACAAGTAGGATTTTCACATCCAACTTTAATGGATATTCCTGATGGAATTGAAATCAAAGTTGAGAAAAACACTGTATTAACCCTAACGGGAATTGATAAGCAGAAAGTTGGACAATTTGCAGCAGAAATTCGTGCAAAACGTCCTCCAGAACCTTACAAAGGCAAAGGTATTCGCTATCGTGGTGAGTATGTTCGTCGTAAAGCTGGTAAAACTGCTAAGTCGTAATAGGCTATAAAGTCACAAGGAAAGGCTATGAATAATACCCTGAAGAAAAATCGAATTAAGCGTTTCAAGAGGACTATGAAAGTCCGTAAAAACCTGCGTGGGGATAGCCAGAAGCCAAGACTTTGCGTTGTCAAATCAAACACTGGGATTTATGCTCAATTGATTGATGACGAAAATGGAGTAACCCTAGGAAGTATTTCTACAATAGCCAAGGAATTCCGAAAAGCTGACGGTAATAATAAAAACGTCAGTGTAGCTCGCCAGATTGGTGAGCACATCGGTGCTATTGCTAAGGGAAAGGACATCCAAAAGGTTATTTTTGACCGTGGCGCTGCCAAGTATACAGGCATCGTGTCCGAATTGGCTGATGGAGCACGCTCCGCAGGGTTACAATTTTAAATTTAGCGTATAGGCTCAGAAATGGCAAAGTATACTGAAGGAAAGAAGTCTGACAAGAGCAACGATGGTCTTGAGGAAAAGGTTCTTTTCATCAACCGTTGTGCGAAAGTTGTAAAAGGTGGACGTAAGTTCAGTTTTTCCGCACTTATCGTTGTTGGTGATGGCAAAGGAAAAGTCGGCTACGGCTTTGCCAAAGCAAATGAGCTTACGGAAGCTATTCGTAAAAGCTCCGAGAACGCAAGAAAAGGTCTCGTTGGTTTTGAAACAGAAGGAACTTCCATTCCTCACGAAGTACTCGTTGAAGAAGGTGGAGTAAGACTTTTATTAAAACCCGCTCCTATCGGTTCAGGTGTGATCGCTGGTTCAAAAGTGCGTATAGTACTAGAACTAGCTGGGATTAAAGACATAGTTGCAAAAAACCTTGGTGGGAACAACCCAATGAACCAGGTTCGTGCAGTTTTTAAAGCCCTAGCAAGCCTAAGAAACCGTGAAGAAAGTTTGAAGATGAGAGGCATAGTTTAATGACAAGCTTACATACCTTAGAAAATACCTACCGTGATCATGTTAAGACTAAGCGAGTCGGCAGAGGAACTGGTAGTGGAATGGGTAAAACATGTGGCCGTGGGAACAACGGTGCGGGAGCAAGATCTGGTTATAAAAGGCGTCTTGGTAATGAGGGTGGACAACTTCCTCTTTATCGCAAGCTTCCTAAGAGAGGATTTAGCAACGTACGCTTTCAAAAGAAACTTGTATCTATCAATCTTAGACAGATCAATGTTCTCTTTGCTGACGGCGAAGTTGTGAATGAAGATTCTTTGAGGATGCACGGCTTTATTAATGGAAATTGCTACGGTGTAAAAATACTCGGTGATGGTGATCTAGAAAGAAAAGTTGGTATCGAAGTAAACGCCATTTCTTCCGGAGCTAGAGCTAAACTTGAGAAGCTAGGTATAGACTACAAAGTAGTTGCATAAATACATACCAGCTATGAAGGACATGAGTTTAAGCTCATGTTCTTTTATTTATAGATCTGTAACGCTCTATTCAACCGCAAGTGATGTAACATGATCGAGACCTTTAAACGCATCGTTCAGATACCAGAACTGAAAACAAAAATTGTCATGACATTGTTGCTTTTAGCAGCGTGTAGAATAGGCGGATTTGTACCAGTACCTGGGATAAACAGTGAAATTGCTGCCGCGTATTTCAGATATGAAAGTGGTGGCGGACAGAATTTATTCCAGCTAGTTGATATGTTCACGGGTGGCGCGTTCGCCCAGATGACTGTCACTGCTTTGGGAGTTATGCCCTATATATCTGCATCAATTATGATGCAGCTGTTGATGACATTACTTCCTGGCCTTCAGAGGGAACTTCGTGAAAATCCTGAAGGTGGAAGAAGAAAATTGATCAAATGGACCCGGATTTTAACTCTGGGACTAGCGGTCTTTCAGTCTGGTATGTTCGCGAAGTCTGCAATTTATTTAAATTCGACTCGACCAGGCATTATAGCCAGCGAACTGCTAGATGATCAATTACTTGGTGGAGCATGGCTGTTCTATATAATTGTCATATGTACTATGACGACCGGAACAGTGTTCCTCATGTGGATCGGTGAGCAAATCACTGAAAAAGGTATTGGGAACGGAATGAGTTTAATCATTACGGTAGGTATTGTATCCTCACTCCCGACAACTTTCGGTGTGATCTTATCGCAGCTGAACCTCGACTCGCAAGAACCCGGTCAGCTTGCCTTTTCACAAATGCTAGTTTTATCAGGCATCTTTGTCCTCGTAATTGTAGCAACAATACTTATTATTCAAGGACAGCGGAGAATTCCGCTCCAGTATGCAAGGCGTATCGTCGGAAGACGTGAGGTTCAAGGTGGAGGGAGCTCCTATATCCCTTTGAAAATCAATTATGCTGGGGTTATCCCAGTGATTTTTGCCTCATCACTTTTGATGTTTCCAGCAACAATTGGTCAGTTCCTTGGTGAGGGAACGTTTATTGGTGATATAACTTCGATGTTAATCCCAGGAACGCCCCTTTATATGTTTTGCTTTGTAGGCTTCATCGTATTTTTTACGTACTTTTGGACTGCAACACAGTTTCATCCGGAGCAAATTGCTTCTGATATGAAAAAGAATGGAGCCTTTATACCGGGAATTAAGCAGGGGAAACCTACGCAAGATTACCTGGACTATACTATGAATCGCATCACCTTTATTGGTGCAGCCTTTCTGGCGTCGGTTGCCATTTGCCCCTCCCTGGTAGGGAAGCTTATGGGAGTAGACCAAAGAATTACTTATTTCTTCGGTGGAACTCCTTTATTGATTCTTGTCGGTGTGGCACTTGATACGATGAAACAAATTGAATCGCATCTTCTCATGAAGCGTTATGATGGCTTTATGAAACGTGGTAAGGTGCGTGGAAGATAAAATTAATTTTCCCTTTGTTGCTTGAATATAGTTGCCAATAAACTAATGCGTTGATCTTTAAGGGAAAATTAGATACAATAATCGTGCATTTTTAAAAATTATGGGAGAATCCAATGCCTCGCGTAATTGGTATAGACATACCTGATAACAAGAGATTAGAAATCGCCCTTACCTACATTTATGGTATTGGTCGTCACCTTTCAAATGATGTAATTAGCAAGCTAGGTTTAGATCCTGACATGCATGCTAAGACCCTCACAGAAGATGATATTGCGCGCCTAAATGCAGCGTTTCAAACTGACTACGTTTGCGAAGGTAATCTCAGAAGAACAGTACAAAATAACATCAAACGACTGATGAGCATCAACAGTTACCGTGGAGTTCGCCACCGTACTGGACTGCCCGTTCGCGGACAGAGAACCAGCACAAACGCTAGAACTCGTAAGGGTAAGCGAAGAGCGATACCTGGTAAGAAGAAATAAAGTTGCCGCTTGAAAGTGGTTTGAACAGTATATTAACTTAATGAGATAGTAAGGAGAGAAAGCTTTGGCTAAGCAATCCTCACACAAGACAAAGAAAGTTAAGAAGAAGGTTTTACGTAACATCCCTACTGGGATTGTTAGTGTAAAAGCTACATTCAATAACACCATTATCAGCATTAGCGATCCAGCTGGCAACGTGGTATCTTGGGCATCTGCAGGAAAGGTAAACTTTTCTGGTTCCAGGAAATCCTCAGCTTTCGCTGCTACTGTTGCTGCTCAGTCAGCCGGTAAATCTGCTGCTTCAATGGGGATGAAAGAGGTCGAAGTTAATCTAAAAGGTCCTGGTGCCGGTAGAGAATCTGCTGTTCGTGGACTAATTAGTGCTGGTTTGAGCGTTAGCATAATCAGAGATAAGACTCCAGTACCTCATAATGGATGCAGACCACCAAAGCGTCGTCGCGTCTAAGTAGAGTATACATCAGCGAAATATTTCACGTTGTTGTGGAAAAAATGGATTCCATCCCTGTATGGTGATGGGAATGAATAGAGGCTAAAGATGAAAAGGCTTCAAGAGGAAGCCGGCCTCGATTTGGGAATATACAGATCCCAATCAGGAAAGTCTCCGTTACATTAATGTAAGCGGTATGGAATCACAACAAGAGCCCACAGGAGTTTAGTTTTATGTCAGTCGTATATGGCAAATTTGAAATCCCTGAGCAGATTAAGATTGACGATGAAAGCGCTACGCCAACATTTGCTCGCATTATTGCAGAACCATTTGAAAGAGGTTTCGGCCACACAATTGGTAGTTCAATGCGTCGTATGCTTCTAACAGCTTTGGAAGCCCCTTCGATTGTTTCAGTTCGTATTGAAGGTGTGACACACGAATATATGGCTGTAGATGGCATTATTGAGGATATGACTAATATCATCCTTAATCTTAAAAATGCTCTTCTACGTAGACTTCCAGTGGAAGAAGAAAATTTTTCCAGGGAGCCCAGAATTATTACAACTACACTCGAAGTTACTGAAGAAGAGCTTACAGAACTTGGCTCTCGTAAAGTAACCTTGGGAGATTTGATAACAGCTGGCGAGTACGACCTTATTAATCCAGACCTGCATATTTTCACTGTCACGAAACCATGTGTTCGTCAAGTGGACTTAAAAGTGGCCATTGGTAGAGGTTATGTTCCATCAGAAAGACACGAATTTGAACATAAGCTTATTGATGAAATTGTCATCGATTCAAGCTTCTCTCCTGTCAGACTGGTGAATTACTTTGTTGAAAATACACGTGTAGGACAAGATACAGATTACGACCGCTTGGTTCTAGAAGTTACAACAGATGGAAGGATCTCTCCACAAGAAGCCCTTTCTTTTGCTACTCAAATTGGAATTAAGCACTTTGATGTCCTTAACCGTATCAAAACTCATAGCATCGTTTTCGAAGAAGGTTCTTCTCAGGAAGAGAGTGACCGTGATGAAATGATGTTAAAGCTTACCATGCGTATAGACGAAATTGAACTCTCAGTACGTGCTTCTAACTGCCTGAATGGTGCAGATATTGAAAGCATAGCGGAGCTTGTTATCAAGCCCGAGTCTGAGATGTTAAAGTTTAGAAACTTCGGTAAGAAATCACTTAATGAGATTAAGGCCAAACTCTTCGAGATGGGACTTAACCTTGGCATGGATTTGAACAAGTACAATGTCACGCGTGAAAACGTTAAAAGTATTGTAACCAAACATCGTGAAGAAGTGCTTGGGAAGTAGTATAGAGGATATAGACTACAATGAGACATAGAAAAAGAACATTTAAGATAGCTAGTAATTGTTCGCATACGCGCTGTCTATTAGCCAATATGCTCAAATCTCTTATTACGCACGAGCGTATTGAGACATCTGTTGCTAAGGCTAAAGAATTAAGACGTTATGCGGATAGCATGATCACACTAGCTAAGAAAAATACTCTGGCTAGCAGAAGAGATGCTATTGGTCGCCTAATGATTCGCTTTAACTCGTTATCTAGTAAGGAAGCTCGTGCTGCCAGAGATGGTGACACTAGTGCATACAACGACGATCGTCTTGTTATCAGCAAGCTTTTTGATGAACTTGGAACTCGCTTTGTTGAAAGACAAGGTGGTTACACTCGTATCATTAAAAAAGGTAATCGTGCTGGTGATGGTGCCGAAAGATGTTTTATTGAGTATCTTGCAGAGTAAGAGTTTATCTGGTAAGTAATCATTAACTGATGTACTTCACCCAGTTAGAAAAGCGGCTTACAGGCCGCTTTTTTTTTACCTTCATGCTTACGGCTTGAATTCAACACTGGATCTTATCCTAGGGTTAATGAAAGTAACTTCAGGCCTACTTGTCTAACTCTTAGTGCCTAAGAGTTCTTTAAGCGTAGTGTCTCATTACTTCGAAATTGGATATACAAAATATACTTTGAATTTTCGGAGATTTTCCTTCTTTTGTTGGGTGATTCACTCTTTACTTTCAGGAGGCGCTTGGATATGATGGTTCTTTCAGTGCCGTACATTATGGAGGAAATACATGGCTAAGAGTATAGCAATTAATGGATTTGGTCGCATTGGTCGCCTAGTATTTAGAAATGCAATTAATCGTGATGATATTAATGTAGTAGCTATCAATGATTTGGTAGAACCAAAACATCTAGCTTACCTACTCAAATATGACTCCACACATGGTAGATTTGATGGAACTGTTGAATCTACAGAAGACTCATTAATCGTTAATGGTAAAAAGATCGTAGTTTGTGCAGAAAAAGATCCTGCCAAACTACCCTGGGGCTCCCTTGGAATTGATTTCGTTGTAGAGTCTACAGGATTTTTCCTCGATCGAGAGTCTGCTTCAAAGCATCTAGAAGCCGGAGCACGACGAGTTGTAATTTCAGCGCCTGCAAAAGGGGATATCCCTACTATTGTAATGGGAGTAAATAACGAAACTTTTAACCCTGAAAAGGATACGATTGTTTCTAATGCCTCCTGTACAACTAATTGCCTTGCGCCTGTAGCGAAAGTCTTGTTAGATAGTTTTGGTATAGAGGAAGGTCTAATGACCACTATACACGCTGTAACCTCATCTCAGCCATGTGTTGACGGTCCTTCTAAAAAGGATTGGCGCGGTGGCCGTAGTGCATACCAAAACATTATTCCTGCATCAACAGGTGCAGCGAAAGCCGTTGCTTTGTGTTTACCCGAATTGAAAGGGAAAATTACAGGAATGGCTTTGAGAGTACCCGTAGCAGACGTTTCTGTAGTAGACCTGACAGTAAAATTGTCACGTGCCACAAGCTATGAAGAAGTTTGTGAAGCTATAAAAACAGCAGCTGAGGGTCCTATGAGAGGAATTTTAGCCTACTGTGATGAACCGGTAGTTTCTACCGATTTTGTAGGAAGCACCTATTCGTCAATTTTTGATAAGGACGCCGGGATAGCTCTAAACGAAACGTTTTATAAATTTGTATGCTGGTATGACAACGAAATGGGCTATTCTGCTCGTGTCGTAGATCTACTAGAATACATAGGCTCTGTGGAATCTTCAAATACAAAACATCAAACCGCCGGTTGCGGTTCTAAATAGCTTTTGAAGGTGCTGTGAGGCTAGATACTCTAGCTTCATAAATGTTTGCGGGTTTTGTTAGTTCCACAAGTAATAACAAATATAGAAAGACCACATATATCGAATATAATGTTGTATGATGGTCTACTCAATTGCAATAAGAGAGCCGGTAACAAAAAATGTATCTTAATTGGATGACATGCAAATTATCGAGATCGAAAAAAAGCACACCTACTACTTGGGGTGTTGTATCGGAGTCTTATTGCGGGAACGAAAAAATTATAACAATGGATGAAGTCAGTGAATTTTACACGAGAACCCATTATAGAGACGATCATAACCTCCAAAGAGGGGTATAAATTAGTAGTACGTAACAGTAAAGCTAGTGGTCAGGAGGAACACCTTGTAGACGCACTTGAAGTTGTGTCTTTTGGTTACGCTTTTTTCTTTCGATCCCCTGATCGACCTAAAGCTTTCCTTGTACCTGTTACGGATTACGAAGTACTGGAAGTGAGAGAAACCAGAATTGTTGTTAAACATGTCGCCCTCGAACGTAATATAAAAATTGGTGGTGGACGTGATGCCGTACTTAAGAGTGGGCGTGAACAGGCAGTTCCTGAGAAAAAAGAAGTTGAGTCTGAGGAGAGTGCTTCTGCACGAGGTGATAGAAAGAGAGAACGTCGTCGCCAACGTCGCCGTCGTGGTGGACGCGATGAAAAGACAGACGAGACTGACGATTCTCAAGAAGGCGGAGCCGTTGATCAAGTTACACCAAAGGCTGCAGTAAAAGAGCCAGAGGTTAAGCCTGTTCCACGCAGTGAAACTACTGCCCCACGCAGTGAAACTACACGCCCAGAAAGAGCGCCCAGAAAGCAGAGTGTCAGAACGCCTTATACTGGGACAAACACTCTACTGCCTCCGCCCTCTAAGTTGATCTCAGAGAGTATCGAAAGATATAAAGAGCAGTACGGTATCGGAGACACTAAAAATGTCGAGAAGGACCAGCCTGTCGTAAGTGATGATAAGAGCCTATTTAGCTCTGACGTCCGAAAAGGTGAAGAAAATAATGAAGTCGTTACGGAGATACTACCACAAGGTAATGTCTCACCAGAAAGACTTGAGCATGTCATTAGTGAGCAAGAATTCTTAGGTGAAAAAACTGGAGAGACCTCTCTTGAAGTTTTCCCTCATAAAGAAGAGCTTGTTAATAACAAGGATGACGGTCCAGCCTTTCCTTCTATGTGGTTCCCACCTTCATCAGAAGATGATTTCGAGGATGACAGATATACACATCCTGGAACAATTTTTGATGCTTCTGATGATGATGATGATGAGGAAGAAGATGAAGACGACGATACAGTTTTCGATGATGAGTTAGATAACTTTGACACTGAAGAAGAAGAGGATGAAGACGAAGATGATTATCCTACTACTTTAGAGTCGTCAGAAGATATCAACGACGATCTTGATGAGGATGTCCGCAAGGATGAGATCCTTAAAGCCAATCAAGGCGCCGATCCAGAAGCATAAAATAATTACCCCGCTACTTCAGTAGCGGGGTAAGTTTTCCAGAAAAACCTCTTGATTCTTATGACTATAGAGGATAATCTGGTGGTCTCTTTTTCGCTCGGATGGTGGAATGGTAGACACTGGGGACTTAAAATCCCTTGGCAGCAATGCCGTGCAGGTTCAAGTCCTGTTCCGAGCACTTTTATATA